>JBAPZR010000569.1:0-20555 GCA_049285335.1 Xanthobacteraceae bacterium
GCCTGACGTTGAATGGCCGCGACAATCGGGTCGCGGTTATGGCCCGCATTGGTGCACCATAGTCCGGCCGTGCCGTCGAGCACGGCGGGACCGCCGCCGGCACTGTAGTAATGCATATCCTTCGCCCGCACGATCAATCGCGGCGCGCGCTTGAAGTCGCGATTGGGCGTAAACGGAAGCCAGAAGGATTCGAGATCGTTCGGTACGCTCGCCGGCGCAACGCGCGTTTGGGCCATTTCATACTCTCCGCATCGCGTCCGGCGCGAAACCGGGGCGCGGGCATCCTATCGCTTGCCGCTGCATGGCGCGACTGCTACCACCGCGACGTGAGCGACAAATCTGAAAAAACGAACAAGCTCAAGGCGCGCCTGCCGCGCGGCCTCGTCGATCGCACGCCCGGCGAGATTGCCGCGACGCGGCAGATGATCGAGAAAATCCGCGCCGTTTACGAGCTTTACGGTTTCGAACCGGTGGAGACGCCGGCCATCGAATATACCGACGCGCTCGGCAAATTCCTTCCCGACCAGGACCGGCCGAACGAAGGCGTGTTCTCGTTCCAGGACGACGACGAGCAGTGGCTGTCGCTGCGCTACGATCTCACCGCGCCGCTTGCCCGCTACGTCGCGGAGAATTTCGACACGCTGCCGAAACCCTACCGCTCCTATCGCGTCGGTTCTGTCTACCGCAACGAGAAACCGGGCCCCGGCCGCTTCCGTCAGTTCATGCAATTCGACGCCGACACCGTGGGTTCTTCTTCGCCGGCCGCGGATGCCGAACTGTGCATGATGGCCGCCGACACGATGGAAGCGCTCGGCATTCCGCGCGGCTGCTATGTGGTGAAGATCAACAACCGCAAAGTGCTTGACGGCGTTCTGGAGACAATCGGGCTGGGCGGCGAAACAAACGCGGGCAAGCGGCTCACTGTTCTGCGCGCCGTCGACAAATACGATCGCCTGGGACGAGGCGGCGTGCTTGCGCTCCTTGGCGCCGGACGAAAGGACGAGAGCGGCGATTTCACCAGGGGCGCCGGTCTTGACGCCAAACAGGCCGAGAAGATTCTCAACTACATTGAGTTTCAGCTCGATGAAAAGACGAACGGAATTGAGAGGGCTTTAAACAGTTGGACAAATGAGATCGGCTCAAGCCCCATTGGCCAAGAAGGAATTCAAGAACTCGCGCAAATCGGAAAGCTCGTGCGCGCGGCAAATTACGGCGCCGACCGGATTATCATCGAATCTTCCGTCGTCCGCGGCCTCGAATACTATACCGGTCCCGTCTTCGAAGTGGATTTGACCTTCCCGACCGAGAGCGAGGACGGCTCGCCACGCTTCGGCTCGGTCGGCGGCGGCGGGCGCTATGACGGATTGATCTCGCGCTTTCGCAACGAGCCGGTGCCGGCAACCGGATTTTCCATCGGCGTGTCGCGGCTCCTCGCCGCGCTCGAATTTATCGGCAAAGTCGATCTGAACACCGAGCGCGGCCCGGTCGTGGTCACGGTCTTCGACCGGGACCGCATCGCCGATTATCAGGCCATGGTCGCGAAACTGCGCAACGCCGGCATTCGCGCCGAGCTCTATCTGGGTTCGGGCAAATTCGGGCCACAGATGAAATATGCCGACCGGCGCAATTCGCCTTGTGTCGTCATCCAGGGTTCGGACGAGAAAGCCAAAGGCGAAGTCACGATCAAGGATCTGATCGTCGGCGCCGAGCTTGCCAAGCTGGAAAAGGGCCGCGAGGAGCATTTGCAGAAGCAGGCGCAGGCGCAGCGCTCGGTGCCGGAAGACAAACTTGTTGAGGCGGTGCGCGAAGTGCTGAAGCGGCACGCTATCTCATAACGCCCGAACGACCCGTTAGAATTCCGTGTGCCAGCGCGCACCGAGAACCGAAACGGGACCCCGATCGCGGTTGTAGGCGGGATTGACGATGAACTGATAGTCGAACGTCACCGTCGAGGTGAGCACGGGGAACGAATAGTAGGTTTCGATGATCTGTTCGGGGCCGGGATGCGGCAGCATGCCGTCGCCGACGAGAATGCCGAGGCCCCCGTCATTGAGAAATTCCTCGTGCACTTTGGAAATGCCGTTGATAATGCCAGCGAGGCCGAATGTGTCATTCGGCCGTTGCCATTGCGTACCCTTGAGCGCGAGGCCGGCCGCCACGGTGCGATCGACGTCGGTGTAATCATAAGGCTCGATATTGCCGTCGGCCCAGCCGGCGCGCATGAAGGCGCCGAGATCGGGCGTAATTTCCTGCTCCACATTCATGGCCACGCCGCCGCGGCTTTGGTATTTGCGGACCGCGGCGATATCGGCCGGACTGTCGGTCGCTTGCGCCAAGTCGATTGCGTCCTGGAAGCTGCCCATGCGACCGCGGCTGAGAAAGCCGGTAACCGCGACCTTGCCGGGATGACCCCACAGCTCGTAGCGGCGCTCGATCTCGCCGAGCCACTGGAATTGCGAGAAGCTTTGATCGAGCTCTGTGCTGTTGGGAACGGCCGAGAGATCGAACCAGCCGCCGCGCAATGTCCAGTCGCCCTTGTACCATTCGGCGGCGGCGCCATAGGTGTAGCCCCAGGCGTCGGCGGCATAGTCCAATGTGCCGGTATTGATCAACGTCCAGTTCATGAAATCGTGGCGGGGATTGTTCGCGTATTTGTTGGTATCGAAAATGTCGGTGACCGCGAACTTACCCAGCGTGACGACGAGCCGGTCGGCGGTCTGCGAACCTGCGAATTGATTGAAGTCCGCATCGACCCTTTGCGTATCGCCGCCGAGATCGATGGTCTGCCGCACGAAAGTTTTTTGCAGTCTTGGATAGGGCACTGACGCGCCGATCTTGAACGCCGTGCCGGCCGGGAAACCCGCGATACCCAAGGTGCCGCTCAAACCAAATCCTTGATCGATCTCCGGATCGAACCAGGCCTCGGCCCCTTGCCATAACTTGACCCCGATCCCCGCGGTGGCGTCCCAAGTCTCGCGCCCCTGGTTCGGGATAAGACTGTTCTGGCCGACATAGGGCGAGGTGAATGGCGGCGCATATTGCTCGACGACAGTCGTCTGGCCGTGAACCGCAAAGGAACCGACATCGAGCGGATCGGGACCCTTGCTAAAGATTTGTGGGTCGATGCCGTCGCGGCCGAGCCGGTAGTCTAAGCCCACCCGCACGGTCTGTACGGTGAGATCGGAGGTGAAAACCTGCGCGCCGGCTGGGAAATCCACACTATGCGAGCCGTAGTCGGCGTAGAGATATTCGAGCCGGGCCATCCAGCGCGGCGTGAGCGCGAATTCGACGCCGGCGCCGACCACGCCGCCGACCCGCGGCACCATCAAAAGGTCCTCGTCCGTTCCTGCCAATGCCGTGCCGCCAACCGGCGTGTCGGAGATTTGTGTTCGGGTGAGATGATCGAAGCTGTAGGCAAAACCGCCGGTCGCGTAGAAAAGCCAATTGCCTGGCGCATAGCCGATCCGCCCGCGCACGGTTCCGGACATTTCGACTTGGTCCTGATAATTTATCACGCCGATCAGCGGCGATGAGATCGTCTGGTCGTCTTCGAGCAAATTCGGGAAAGAAACGTCGGCCTCGGCGCCGACGACGACGCGTGAAGGAAACATATAATTGTAGCCGGCCTGCAGCCCGAGCAGGTAACTGCCCGTCCCGCCGAAGCCATTGAAGCCGTTGAATAGATCAAGCGAGCCGGCAAGGCTTGGCGTAGCGGCGCCAGCTTGCGTGGCCGTCCAGTCTGACGTTCCCGTCGCATATCCGAGGTGCGCGCCGACATAGACACCGGTCCAGTCGTAAGCTGTTGATATCGAGGGCGGCGGCGCTTTGGTTGGCAGCACGCTCGACAGATCCGCTGCCTGGACGACGCGCTCGCCGCAACACAAAAGGACGGCGCAGGCGGCGGCAAAGCGCGCCGCGCGTGACCCGACGCGTCCCCGCCGAATATTGCGATGTGAGACTATCATTGACAGCAAACGCATGGCGGCTCCCGACCGCGTGACAATCCTGTGTGTCACCGCAGCGGAAATCCGCCCCATATGCGCACCCCGCGCGACGGTAGGATGACGTCGTTCAGGCAGGTCTCCTGGCTCGCAGGTCGTCACCATTTTCCGCCTTCCCAGACTTTGCCCGGCAAAGCCCAGTGGCACGTTGGGAAAGTGGCTCACCGCTGACAGTTGCGGGGGCAGCTCCGGACTAGACTTTTTGCGAGAGTCGCACCGGATTCCCTTTTGCCGGTCAAACAAACCGACGCACCTGAACGAGTCGAATTGAAAAAGGACGCGCGTAGACTGTCAAGGCGCCCAGATTGAATGACGGCGCAGTGTAGTTTTCCGGCCACGTCGATCCTTGCCGGAAAGCCGTCACGCCGGTTGGTCGCCACAGTGACTCATCCCATCGACATATTTGCGGCTCCTCGCCGGCACTCGCCGCCTCGATCTCCGTACGCCAGACGCATTCGAGCGCGCCTCCCGCCACCATTCGCCAGCGGCAGAACAGCACCGGCCGCCGGGTTCGGCGGAAGGACACTGTGGATAACGCGCGCTGGTTATCGTTGCAGGGCTCGACCGAAGTCAGGTCTCGCGCCGTGTTGCGAGCCCGATCTTGGATCGTCCTTCGGTCGACCCAGCTTTTGGTATTCGGCCGCGGTGCGTGATTTATGATCATCGCTCACCTCCGTTGCCGCGGATTGCGGTCGGCTGGGAGCGAATGGCGGCGGCGGCCTAGTGTGCGGCACCAGGCTGGAGCGTCAGTCTCTCGCGGCCGACTTTGCCGCGCTTGATTTCATCATGTTTGGCGCCACCCTTCCGGCCTGGAGCGGAACCAGCATTGCCGAAGTTGCTACTGCCCATCTGTTTGGTTTTCAGGGTTCGAAATTCTGCGCGCCCTCGACATTGCGAGCGCGACTGCATACCATACCCCCTACCCTATCAGTCATAAGGATGTCAACTTTGTCCCACACCAAGCGCGAGAAGCTCAAGCTCCTGAACCGGGTCAAGCGCGTGCGCGGCCAGATCGAGGCGGTCGAGCGCGCGCTCGAAGAGGAAAAGGGCTGTGCTACCGTGCTGCATCTGATCGTGACGGCGCGCGGCGCCATGAGTAGCCTCATGACCGAAGTCATCGAGGACCACATCCGGCTTCACGTTGTCGATCCGGTGCGCGACTCCGAACGCAGCCGCGGCGCCGAAGAACTGATCGAAGCGGTGCAGGCCTATCTCAAGTAAAGCGCAACTCAGATCGAGACATATCATGACCGATCACTCACGCGGCATTCACAGCCACATTTTTCTCGGCGAAGGCCACGAGCGCAACGAGCGCCGCACCTGGATGGTGATCGCGCTGTGTACTTTGATGATGGCCTTGGAGATCGTCGGCGGACTTCTGTTCGGATCGATCGCGCTCGTCGCCGACGGGTTGCATATGTCGACGCATGCGAGCGCGCTCCTCCTCGCGGCGCTGGCTTATCGCTATGCACGCCGCTATGCCAACGACGAGCGCTTCAGTTTCGGCACCGGCAAGCTCGGCGACCTTGCCGGTTTCACCAGCGCCATCGTGCTCGCCATGATCGCGATTTTGATCGGCTACGAGGCGATAACGCGCTTCATCTGGCCGGTCGCGATCAATTTCAACGAAGCAATCCCGATCGCCGGCCTTGGCCTCCTCGTCAATGTCGCCAGCGTGCTGCTGCTCAGCGGCGGCAATCAAGGGCATGGGGGGCATGCGCATAGCCATGCCAATGGACACGAGCACGATTGGGGCGATCACGCCCGTCACGATCACCCCGCTCACGATCACGAACACGCCGGCGCCCACGCGCACCGCGACAACAATATGCGCGCCGCCGTCGTGCACGTCCTGGCCGACGCCGCGGTCTCGATCCTTGTCATCGCCGCACTTTTGCTCGGCCGCTTTCTCGGTTGGGCGTGGATGGACCCGGTGGTCGGCCTTGTCGGCGCGATCGTTATCGCCACCTGGGCCTATACGCTCGTCCGCGACACCGGCGCCATTTTGCTGGACATGACCCCCGATCGCGGCATGGCCGAACGAATGCGTGCGACGATCGAAACCGACGGCGACCGGCTTACTGATTTTCACGTTTGGCGACTCGGGCCGGGCCACCTGGGCGCCATCGTCTCGGTCACGACCCACGAGCAACGCGGGCCCGACTATTATCAGGCACGGCTCGCGCGCTTCCGCTCCTTGTCGCACGTGACAGTGCAAGTGCAGCGGCAGTAAAGCCGTTGTTCTGGTAACGCTGCGCCTTCGCCTCAATTTCCGAAATCGGCGGGGCCACGGCATCGATGGGTGTTCGGATCCCTGATCCGGCGTCCGCCACAGCTGCCCAAAATAGTCGGCGAATGCGTTTCGGTCGTCGCTTCCGTCCGTGGAGAAGTGACGGTCGTTGCCTGCGCCGCCGAAAAAAGATGAAATGCGCCACCTTTAGCCAAGGCTTCACGCGGTGCATTCGGTATGAGGATCGCCAAGGTTGCGGCCAAGACAATGCCGCAGCCGCCCAGCGATTTACCAGACATGAGAGAAGACTTCATGAGGACCTCCTCTTTGTCAGTCAGTTTTTACTCACCAGGACACTCGCGGCGGGAACCGCGAAGCGGTAGTTCAGCGCTGCGCGAACGAGATTGTCTTTCAGATGGCTGGTGATCGTTGTGGCCGGGGGGCCGATGACGCCAGTCATGATGTCGCCCGTGTCGAGATAAAGGTATTCAAGGCGCGCGCTGAGATGATCGGTCAGGCCGTATTCAATCCCCGCGCCGGCCGTCCACGCACCGTGAGTTACGGTCGTGCTCGTGGAGCCGGTAGGTAACGTCAAATTAGGCGACCGTAGTTCGACGCCGGCGCCACCCGCCGTTGCGTAGATCAGCGTCGGACCGAACGCGATGCCGAGGCGGCCACGCAGCGTCGCGACCCACGGCATTTCGCTTGATCCCGACAACACGCCCGCGGGCAATGCCTTGCTTTGTGTCGAGGCGTCGTAATCCACCTCAAAGCCCCACACGGCCCGCCCTGTTTGATAATTCGCGCCGATCTGTGCGCCGCCGATGAATCCCGGAAGGGTGTCGCTGGCCGACGCGTTCACGCCGCCGCCGGACGCCGAGGTTGAATTCGCCGCAAAGGCGCCGCCGGCGTTCAGTCCGAGATAGAGGCCTGTCCAATCGTAAGGTCCCGACGATGAAACGGATGGCAAAGCAACAAAATCGGAGTGTGGTCGCCTGTCGACAATGGCATTGCAATCGCCGACCGTTGCATCCGTACATATTTTCTTCTTGAGGCCAAGGAAGTAACCGCGGCGCGGACCGTATTGCGGCGCGAATACGCCGATGCCGGTGCCGCTTCTGATTTGATAGACCGTGTCGAGGACATTCACGACGTCGAAGCGCACAGTCACCGGTCCATCTGCTGTCGCGAAATCGCGCGCGACGCCGACATTGAATTGAGCATAAGGCGCTTCAGCATCGATATTGGCGTCGCCGGTGCGAAGGCCGGAGCCATAGATCATGTCGGCCGAGACTGTGTTGCTGTTCCACCGGTACGACAGGCCGGCCGAGCCGGTTACAAGCTGCGTGTGATCGGTGTAGATCCAGTGCGTATCGAGGTATTGCAGCTGGCTCAGGCCGCCAAGATCGGCAAGCGGCGTATTACCGAACAGAAATTGGTTCGACACGACGTCGGTGGCTTTCTCTTGGCCGACAGCGAGGTTGCCGTAGGCCTGGAAATTGCCGTTGTGGTACTTGGCGCTGAACTCGACGCCCTGGACTACGCCGTGCGCGTAATTGAACGCGGTGAGCACCAGAGCCTGCCCGAAATTGCCGTTGTCGATGAGATCTTGTGCGATCTTGTAATAAGCGTCGAGCCCGAGATCGAGGCTGGCGCAATCGCGCGGCAACGCGGAAGTGCAGCCGAGAGGAACTTTCTGATCGACGCCGGCGTCGAAATAATGCGAGCGCTCGGGCAGCACCGGACTGTTGCCGAAGTTCGACGGTGCGCCCGAGGTGCCGGCGAACAAGGCGACATTCGACGGCGCCGCCTCGACCAAGACCGGCGGCGTGAAGTAGCGCGCGTAGCCGGCATGAATTGTCGTGTTTTCGAACGGTTTGTAGGTGAAGCTCAGACGTGGGCTTAACTGATTGGCGTCGACATATTGCCACATCTGATCGAAGCGCAGCCCCGCATTCATTGTCAGCTGGTTGGTGATCCTCCATTCGTCTTGCGCGTAGACACCAGCAAGCCAGCCAACTTTCGAGACATCGTCGGTAATGGGAAAAATCGTGCCTACCGGCTCCGGCGATGGTAACCCAGTCGATTGAACGAGCGACGTGTTGTCGACCCAGCTGTTTTCTGCGCTGAGAGTGAAGCCGGCCCGAAGCGTGTGCGCCGGATTAATCATGTATGCGGCATCCCCCTGAACGCCGTTGCTATAGGACTGCCGGCTGATATCGGAGGCGACACCATTCAAAAGCAGGTCCCCGACAGGATCCGGCATGAAATGCAGATCGTCGTAGCGCGTGAAATACGAGATCTGTCCGTCAAAGCCGTTCACCGAGCGCTGCAGGGCCAACACGCCGAACTGCGTGTCCTCATTTTGGTTCTCGTTGAGGTTCGCCGAATTGAACGTGGAAAGGCCAAATACCGGGGGTGTAATCGCCGATGAAATCGGCGCGTTGGTCGTATTGGGGATTTGGAAACTCGCGGTGAAGGTTCCGGTGATCAGGCTTAATCGCGTATAGGGGTCGACGAAGGTCGACATATAGGCGAATCCTTTTTCCTGCTGGGTGAAATCGTGGATGGCGCCGTAGCTCGGCAGCGGATTTTCGATTCCTTCTCTGTTCTGCAGGTAAGTGCCGGTGAAGAAATATTGCACGCCGCCGAAGCACGTCGACGACTTGGATTGCGCCGTCGTTCCGCTCGGACAATTGGCGCCGAACGTGCCGCCATATTCGAAGCTCGGCTGGATCGTCCCTTGGCTACCGCCATAAACGCTGACGCTGCCGCTGTTGTTGAAAACGTCGGTGCGCGTGGTGATGTCGAGCAACCCGACCGTGCGCATCCCGTATTCGGCCGGCAGCGCGCCGGTGACGAGCGAGATGCTGCCGATCAGGTCGGTATCGAGAATGCTGCCGAAGCCGGTGACCCCGTCCGGCAGCATCACGCCGTTGATGCGGAATTGCACATTGGCGTGGTCATTGCGGACGTGTAACAGGCCGCTCGCTGCGGAATCTTGCGATACGCCAGGCGCCTGCAAGACGACCTTCTCGACCGGTGCATTGCCGCCCTGTGGGAGCGCCTCGATCGTGTCGCGGTTGATCGTATCCGACGTCGTGCCGACAGTCGTGTAGAGATTGCTGCGTGCCTGGTCGAAGCCTTCATTCTGCGTTGCCAGCGCTTCCGCAGGCGAAATTTGCGGCACGGTGGGCGTCGGAGTCGCGACGCGAACCGGTGGCGGAGCCCGCACTGCGCGGCGTGCCACTGGCTTCGGTTTTTTGGCCCCGATCACGGTAACTTCCGGCAACTGGACTGCTCCGGTGACTTGCGCATTCGCCGCCGCGTCGGATGCAACGAGCGCTACAAGCGCCATGGCGTTGCATAGCGACCTACGACGAAAACGATGATTCCAACCCGACATGACACTCCACTATTGCGATGCTGCAGAGGCGGCCAAACGGCCGGCGCAGAAACACACGCATCAGCGGTCGTGCTCGTGGCGGCAAATCGCGTGACGTTGATCTGACAAAGAACGCGCCGCGTTTTCTTTCGGGCGTTCGCCGGTGCAAAAAACGAAATGAGGCGTCGCGAATGCCCAAAAACCAGCTCGACCGCAGCTTAAGCCGCGGGTGGAGCGCGCGATTGGAATGCAAACCGTCGCCGATGCTCAATGCAGCCGCGCGCGTGATCGAACGAATGCTCGATCCGTTGGAAACCGACCGGCACCGGTAGTGCAGGCGGTGCCGGCGTGAACGAGCTCGATACAAGAAAGATCGAAGCGCAGATCGCGCAGTAATCATCGTCGTCGTTGGGATTTTGCGCCGGAGCCTGCGGTGATGTTCGCGCGAGCGTCGCATGATGCGGCGCGATTGTGGTTCCGTGCGAACCGCCCTTTGCAGCGCGAAGGCGAAGATCGTTCAGGTGAACGTGGCCGAACGCGAGCGTGATCTGCAGCGCCAGCGCCGCAAGCGCCAGCAACGCACCACGTCGCTTGTGGCGATGAACGAAGTTCATCACATCCCCACCTCACCCCACACGCGCCATGCTAACGTTACAATGTAACGATAAGCAAGAGACGATGTACGGCAATAATAATGTGGGCGGCGGATCAAGACGTTAGCGCGCGCTGAAACTCGCGCGCATTGTGGCGCATCAAGTCGATATAGGTGGCGGCCGGACCTTTCGCAGGTGAGAGCGAATCGGAATAAATGGTTCCGCCGATCTTGGCTCCGGTCTCCGCGGCGATCTGCTGTAAGAGACGCGGATCGGCGATGTTTTCCAAAAACACTGCGGGAATTTTTTGTGTGCGGATCTGCGCGATGATGTTGGCAACGTCGCGCGCCGACGGTTCGGCACTGGTGGAGAGGCCCTCCGGCGCGATGAATTGCAAGCCGTAGGCGTCGCCGAAATAACCGAATGCGCTATGTGTGGTGATAATCTTGCGGCGCTCGGGGGGAATCGTGGCCATTGCCGCCTTGATCTCGCTGTCAAGCGCCGCGAACTCGGCGAGATAGTGCGCGGCGCTGGTCTCGTAAAATTCCTTTCCCACAGGATCGACCGCGATCAAACCGTCGCGGATATTTTCGACATAGATTTCGGCATTGGCGACAGACTGCCAGGCGTGCGGGTCGCTGACCGAGCTGTTTGAACCGGTCGCGTCTGTCGTCTCGCGCGGATGAATGCCACGGCTCGCGACAACCACGGGCGCCTTGCTGCCGGACGCCGCGATCAATCGATCGAGCCAGCCTTCGAGGCCCAATCCGTTAACGACGATGAGATTGGCAAGCGCGAGTGTCTTCGCATCCGCGGGCGTCGGCGCATAGACATGCACGTCGCCGTCCGGGCCGACCAGCGCCGATACGTTGGCACGGTCGCCGGCCACATTTTTCAGGAAATCGCCAAGGATCGAGAACGTAGCGACCGCCCGCAGCCGGCTCTGTGCCCGCCCTGCCGAGACACGCCCCACCGCGGCGGCGACCACAAGAGTAAGCACATGGCGCCGCGTCGGCATCCATCCTCCGTCTGGAAAAGCCTGCGAATAGACGAAAACATTAATATTAGTATGGTGTTACAAGAAAATGCACAACCGCCGGCACGGCTGCGCCCGGCGCACTCCGATAAACGTTAACGGCATGCCACGATCTTCATCGAATAGCGATGCCTGGCGTGCTAAAGGCCCGCGCCGGCGAGACATTCGCAAGGAAGGCATCGCAACTCACCGGACTGCGAAACGATCAGACGATGAGCAATAGGACAAGCACGGCACAGAACGGGCCAGACCCGCGAGCGCAAGCGCTCGTCGGCTCCTATGTGCGCGCCGGCTATACGCAGATCGAACCGCCGGTGCTCCAGCCTGCCGAGCCGTTTCTCGATTTGTCCGGCGAGGACATCCGCCGCCGCATGTTTCTCACCGCCGATCCGCAGGGGCGTGAAATGTGCCTGCGTCCGGATCTCACGATCCCGGTGTCGCGCGCTTATCTGCAGTCGCCGCTGGCCGGCAAGCCCGCGGGCTTTTGTTATCTCGGCCCGGTGTTTCGCCACCGCCCCGGAGCGGCGGCGGAATTTCTCCAGGCCGGCATCGAATCCTTCGCCCGCAACGACAAGGCCGCCGCCGATGCCGAAATGCTGGCGCTCGGGCTCGAGGCGACTGCGCAATACGGCGTGAATGCGCCGGAGATCCGCATCGGGGATGTCGGATTGTTTTCAGCTTTTATCGCTGCGCTCGATCTGGCGCCGGCATGGAAGCGGCGACTGATCAAGGATTTCAACCGCAAGACCTCGCTCAAGCACGATCTTAATCAGCTCACGCTTGCGGCCGCCGAAAGCCCGCCGGAATATCAAGGCGTGCTTGCGGCGCTCGCGGGGTCCGATCCGAAAGCGGCGCATCATCTCGTCACGGACCTACTTTCGATCGCGGGCATCGCGACGGTCGGCGGGCGTTCCGTCGCCGAAATCGCCGACCGCTTTCTCGAACAGGCGGCGCTTAATGCACCAAAGCGCCTGCCGCGCGAGACGCGTGCGCTGATCGAGCGTTTCCTGTCCGTGGCCGGCGATCCGGACGAGGCTGCTGGCGACTTGCACGCGCTTGCCGCGGACGCAAATATTTCGCTCGAACAGGCGCTCGATCTGTTCGAGACGCGGACCGGATTTCTCGCCGCACGCGGCGTCGATGTGCGCGTCATCAAGTTCGCGACTTCGTTCGGCCGCGGCTTCGACTACTACACCGGCTTTGTCTTTGAATTCAACGATGCAAGCGGCAAGGGGCCGCTGGTCGCCGGCGGCCGCTATGACGGACTTTTGGCGCGACTCGGCGCGCGCGAAGCGATACCCGCGGTGGGCTTTGCCGCATCGATCGAAGAGCTCGCCGCCGCCGGAGAGCGACAATGAGCGCCCTCCTCGTTCTCGCGGTGCCGTCGAAAGGACGGCTGCAGCAAAACGCCGAGGCGTTTTTCGCGCGCGCGGGACTCGATCTCATCAAGCCGCGCGGCGCGCGCGACTATCGTGGCACGATTTCGGGCTTTCCGAGCATCGAGATCGCATATCTCTCGGCGGCCGAAATCACGGCGCAGCTTGCCCAGGGCGCCGTACATCTCGGCATTACCGGTGAAGACTTGGTGCGCGAGATGATCCCTCAATCCGACGAGCACGTCGTTCTGGTCACGGGCTTGGGCTTCGGCTTCGCCAATGTCGTCGTCGCCGTGCCGCAAGCCTGGATCGACGTGCGCACCATGGCCGACCTCGACGATGTCGCAACCGCGTTTCGGCTCAAACACGAACGCAAGATGCGGCTCGCCACCAAATACGCCAACCTCACGCGCGACTTCTTCGCTGCGCACGGCGTGGTCGACTACCGCATCGTCGAAAGCTCCGGTGCGACCGAAGGCGCGCCGGCGGCCGGAACGGCGGAAATGATCGTCGATATCACGACGACCGGCGCGACGCTCGCCGCCAATGGCCTGAAAACGATCGAGGACGGAGTGATCCTGCGCTCCCAAGCCAATCTCGTCGCCGCGCGGGCGGCCGCCTGGGACGAGACCCACCGCGAGGCCGCGCGGCTTTTGCTCGACCGCATCGCCGCGCAGAAGCGCGCCGCCTCGTTCGCCGAAGTGCGCACGCGTTTTCGCGGCTTGGACGAAAAGCTTCTCGCGCTCGCGCGGGAGAAATTCAGCGTGGTTTCGCCGTTCGGCGGCCCAACCTCCTCCGGCATGCTCACGCTGCATTGCCCGCCGGAAAACGTGCAGGCGCTGGCAAGCTTCCTGCGCCAGCACGGCGCCGAGGCCGTCTCGGTCGCGGCGCTCGATTACGTCTATACGTGCGATAATCCGCTCTATACCAAACTCGCGGCCGAACTCGCGCGTCTCGCCACATAATCCTGGGACGAGGTTTACCCGGCGAGGTTTTATGCGGTATGGCCGTCGAACGCGCCGGGGTCTGGCAGTTCCTTTTCACTTTGGGGCGTCATCGTTGCGCTATCTTGAGCGCCAGGGACGCCGCGCGGGCCGAGCTTGCGCCGCGCCATCTGATCTTCGGTCTCTCGTTCCTGCTCGCGAACCTTCTTGGACATGTTGGCCATGGCCGGTCCTCGATTGGGTCTGAACTCGCCTATGGAAAAGTGGCTTACAGCGGGCGGTGCATGCGGCCGAACAACCAGCCGAGCCCCAAAGCTATGGCGACGGCGGTGTAAGGTTGCGTTTCGATCGTGTTGCGGAGCGCACGTTCGAACGATCCCGCCGCCTGCCGCGCCGCATCATTGGCAGTATCGGCTAGGTCAGCGGCCTTGTCACGGGCCTGACCGTACAAGTCCTGGGCGGCATCGGACGCTTCGCCGGCAACATTGCTCGCCTGTTTCTTGGCGTCGCCGAAGGCGTGCGTGAAATCGGGATTCGCTGGACGGGCTGGAGCCATGGTGTTCCTCGATTAGCTGGGTTGAAGGACTGGTTTTTCGGCCCGGTAACGCGTGAGAAGCCGCAAAAGTTCATGGGGTGCGCTTTTGCTGTGCTGGGCGCGATTGGCGGAACTATCGCGATCCCGGCGCGTTCCATGCAGCGGCCTTTGGGCTCGCAACGGAGGTCGACTATGCCGGTTTTGCTCGGTTTTATTCTTGGAGTGGCCCTGACGATCCTGGGCGTGTACGTGTTCGATACCACCACCGGGCGCGTCGCCAATGGAATGTCGGCGACCGCCGCGGGCGGCCAGGCACCCATGGTCAATTGGGATGTGGTCACCAACGATTGGCGAAATTTCGAAGCCAATGTCCGCTCGACCACCGACGACCTCGAGCGGAAGTTGAAGCAGCATTCCGGGTAATCGTAATCGGCTAAGAACGCGCTTACAGCGCAAGAGTTCTCAGCGCGAGAGCTTTGACCGCCCGGTAGCACTCGCAGGCACAGGTTTCCAGCGCGCGCCGATCGATGATCGTGATCCGGCCGCGGCCGTACCGCACCACGCCGCGCTTCTGCAGCTCCTGGGCAAGCAGCGTTACCGTCGTTCGCCTCACGCCGAGCATTCCCGCCAAAAAATCTTGCGTCAGCAACAGTTGATCGCTGCCGATCCGATCGGCGCATTGCAATAGCCAGCGGCACAAACGCGACGAGCCGTCATGAACGGCGTTGCATGCGGCGTTCTGCTGGGCTTCCGCCCATTTGGTCTCGATGTGACGGACGATGAGCTCACTAAGCGCCGGGTGGCGGCTTACGGCTTGTTTGAAAGCGCCGCGGAAATCGAGGAAAATCTTCCCGGAATTTGCACGGTGGCGCGCGTGAACGAAAGGCGCGGACCGAAACCGCACTGCAGTCCGACGCCGCCCTCGCGGCCGACCGAGGACGTTTCCACGGTTTCGCCGTCGGCGACGACGACCAGCGATATCATGCCGCTCTCCGGAAAATAGACTTGATCGATCGAACTGCCCGGGCTGTAGCAGGCAGCGCCAGGGGGTAAGATAATTTGCTTGAGGTCCGGCTCCAGCAGCGCGGCCGCGTCGTTGGGTAACGCGGCGAGAAAGCGGTTTCCTACCGCGGGGTTCGCGATCTCCCACGCGCGCCGAAACGTCGGTTTATTCGTTGCAGGATCGCCCCAGTTCACGGCCGCTCCCCTCGTCAATGGACTCTGCTTACGATCTCACGAGGCGCACCGCACTTCGCGCGGCTTTTGGCGCGGCGGGGCGAAGGCTGCCGGCATTTTTGCAAAATTTCTTGGCGTCACGGCCTCTCACTTGCCTCTGAGGACGAGGGAAAACGGCGCGCGTTGCAAAAGGTTCCCGCCGCAGCTTCCTTCGCACGGCCGCGCGCGCCTGCGCGCGCGGCAAAATCGCGCCGTGGAGAAATTGCCGGGAACCCGCTATAGAGGAACCCCCGAAGGATCAAGCCTGATGAGCCTTGCGGCCGAGCCCAAAATCACGCCCCTGCCGCGCGACCGCAACCCGCCGGATGCCGGCGCGCAAGGCCTGTCGATCGTGGTGCCGCTATTCAACGAAGCGGCCACTCTGGAGCGTTTGCACGCGCGGTTGATCGAGGTTGCGCGGCGGCTCGCCACGACGCGTTCTCTCTCCTGCGAACTCGTTTATGTCGATGACGGCAGCCGCGACGGCACGCTCGCCGTGGCGCGCGATTTGCCGGCGTCCGGGGTCGATGTTCAGGTGATCTCGTTGTCGCGTAATTTCGGCAAGGAAGCGGCCTTGCTGGCCGGCCTCGACCATGCTCGCCGCGGCGCCATATTGTTCATCGACGGCGACGGTCAGCATCCGACATCTCTCATCGAGTCGCTGGTCGCGCACTGGCTCGATGACGATTGCGACGTCGTCTACACGGCGAAAGCCCATCGCGCCAACGAGTCGTTGGTCCGGCGGCTGGCGGTGAAATGCTTTTATTTGCTCTTGAATTGGGGTGCGCGTCCGAAGATTCCGGAAGATGCCGGCGATTTCCGCCTGCTTTCGCCGCGCGCCGTGAACGCGCTTCGTCAGCTACCCGAGCGCAACCGGTTCTTCAAGGGCCTCTCGAGCTGGATCGGCTTTCGCCAGTTGCGCATCGATTACGAACCCGAGGCGCGGATCGACGGCAGCAGCAGCTGGAATTTGCGAAGGCTTATCGGCCTCTCGATCGACGGCGTGACCGCCTTCTCTGTGGCGCCGCTGCGGCTTGCCACCGTGATCGGCACCGTATTGGCGCTCGTGGCTTTCTTCTACGGTCTGCAGATCATCTACGAGACGCTCGTCTATGGCATCCGGGTGCCCGGCTATCCTTCGTTGTTCGTCGGCGTCATGGTGCTCGGCGGTGTGCAACTCATCATGATCGGCGTGGTCGGCGAATATATCGGCAAGATCCTGGAAGAAATCAAAGGCCGGCCCGTCTATTTCGTCGCCGAGCATGATGTGAAATTGCACGACGGGGCCGAGCGAACCGACGCGCGCAGCGCGGCCGAATGAACCAATCCAAGCTCCGGCACATCTGGCTTTGCGCCGACGATTACGGCATCTCGCCGGCGGTGAGCGCCGCGATCCGCGAATTGATCGCGCGCGGCCGCATCAATGCAACATCCGTGATGGTGGTGGCGCCGGGCTTCTCGCCAAGCGAGGCCGGCACGCTGGATGAGGCCGCCAAGGCGCGCGCCGCCATCGGCCTGCATTTGACGCTGACGGCGCCGTTTCGCCCCCTCACCGGCTTTGCGCCGCTGCGCGACGGCGCGTTCCCTCCGCTCGCAGCGATGGCCGGCCGCGCGCTTGTGTGCAATCTAAAAACCGCGGCGCTCGAGGCTGAGATTTCGAGGCAGTTCGCGGCGTTTTACACAGCCTTCGGCCGCTCACCCGACTATGTCGACGGCCACCAGCATATTCACGTCTTCCCGCAAATCCGCGACGCGTTGCTGCGCGTCATCAAACAAGCCGCGCCCGAAGCGTGGCTACGGCAATGCGGCCGAAGCGCCTTGGCGCGTAAAAGTGTCGGCGACCCGAAGGGCTACATCCTCGATGTGCTTAGCGCACGCTTACGCCAGCGCGCCGCCGAAGCCCATGTGCGCACCAATTTCGCTTTTGCCGGCACATATTCGTTCCGGCCACAAGCCGACTACGCGGCGCTGTTTCCGGATTTCCTCGACGGCCTGCCGGACGGAGGTCTCGTCATGTGCCATCCCGGACATGTCGATCCACAGCTGCGGCAGCTCGATCCGCTCACCGATTTGCGCGAGCGCGAATATGCCTTCTTTCTCGATGAAAGATTCCCAAAGCTTCTCGCCGCGCACGGCGTAGCGCTCGCCAGTCCGTAATTCGGACGACCCGCGGCGATTCGAAAACTGGTTTTTCAGATCACCACGACCTTGGTGCCGACCTTCACTCGTCGGTAGAGATCGATGACGTCCTCGTTGCGCATGCGTATGCAGCCGGAGGACACATTGGTGCCGATGGTCCAAGGCTCGTTCGAGCCGTGGATGCGGTAAAGGCTCGAGCCGAGATAAAGCGCGCGCGCGCCAAGCGGATTGTCGACGCCGCCTGGCATGAAGCGCGGCAAATCGGGTTGCCGCGCGATCATTTCGACCGGCGGCCGCCAATCGGGCCATTCGCGCTTTGCGGTGATGGTCTTCACGCCGGCCCAAAGGAAGCCCGGCCGGCCAACGCCGATACCGTAGCGCAGCGCCTGGCCGCCGTCCTCGATGAGATAAAGAAACCTGTTGGGAGTATCGATGACGATCGTGCGTGGCTTTTCGATGCCGGGATAGGGAACGACTTGCCGGAGATATTTCGGATCAATTCGATAATCCGCCGGCTCGCCCTGATTGATCGACGTATAAACCGCCGGTGCGTTGGGCTGCGGCGCGAGCGCGTAGCCAGGCGCGAACGAAGGATAGACGCGCACCGTCGTCGTCGGTCCGCCGAATATCCCGTGGAAAAGACCGCCGCCGCGCGAATTCCACGGTGCAGGCGGCAGCGCGGCGTAAGCCGCCGGGGTCGTCGCCGGATCGGCCGATTGCCGCACCACGTAATGGGGCGGCGGCACGACATGGTGCGGCGGCGCGACGTCATTGTCCTGCACCGGCGCTGCACCGGGTATCGGGTTTGGATATCCCTGTTGAAATAATTGAGCAGAAGCCGGACTGGAAACCGCGCTCACAAGGAGCGACAAAGCAAAAATGCGCCGCATGCCATACTCGCTAGAAACTTTCTTTGAACCCCTTCGTCGGCGGCCGCGTGCGATTTTGAGATCGTGACCCGACCCCGCCCCTTCCGCCCTCACAAGCGAAGTACAATCTCAAACCGCGACTGTTTGGTAAACAAATTGCGTGACTTGCCGCGTCATGGTTAACGCACGGTTGATGCAAGCGCTTGGCCGGGCCAAGTTTGTTTGGGTTTAGTCGGGCTTGCGGATCAGAACGAAACAGATCAGCGCCGCCACCGCGAAGGCTGCGACCACCGTCAAGGCAACCGCGCCGGAGACGCGATCAGCCACAAAGGTGAGCACCACCGGCGCGAGCGATTGCACTACGAGATAGGGGCCGCCGATCCGTCCCATGAGCCGGCCGTAACCGGCCGCGCCAAACAGAGCGAGCGGCACGGTGCCGCGCGCGATCGTCAGGAGTCCGTTGGCCATGCCGTAAAGGATGGCGAAGACCGCCGCCAGCACGGCGGAAAAGCGAAACACCGCCAACAGAACGAACGCGACCACGAGGAGGCCGACGGCGAAGCGCGCGATCCACAGCGGATGCAGTCGCCGCGCGAACGAGAGTTCGCAGATGCGCGCCAGGACCTGCGCCGGCCCGAACAACATGCCGATGGCGACCACCGTCGCCGATTCCAGACCGAACTTATGGAAAATCGCCAGCAGTTGCGCTGACAATGCCGACGGCACGAAGGCATAAGCCGCAAATCCGGCGGCGACCAAAATGAAAGCGAGGCCGTCCGGCGGCACGGACGGCTTTGCCGCCTGCTCGCTCGCCGCGGTGCTCCTTACCTCGCCGCCCGCGTGTTGCCGCGGCAACGCGAAGGCATGCAGAGGTGCGGCGAGACCGGCGAGCAAAGCAGCATAGACAAGATAAGCGCCGCGCCAGCCGATGGCGTCGAGTAGAATTTGCGTCGCCGGCCAACTCACTGTCGAAGCAAATCCGCCGGCGAGCGTCAGCGTCGTGATCGGCGCACGCGCCGCGGCACCAAAGATGCGGCCGAGCGTGGCGAAAGCCGGATCGTAAAGCGACGCCGCCATCGCTGCGCCGAGCGTAACCCACGCCGCGAAATAGCTCACCGCGCTCGGAGCCCAGACGAGACCGACGAGGCCGATCGCGCCAAGGAGCGAGCCGACCGGCATCACGACATGACCGCCGAGGCGATCGATCGCGCCGCCGATATAGCGCGAACAAAGGCCGCCGACGAAAAGGGCGACGGAAAAGCCGGCCATGGCGAAGGATCGCGACCAGCCGTGATCGGTCGCGATCAAGGGTACGGTGAGAACCGGCGGATAGAACAGCGCGCCCCAGGACAGGATTTGGGTAACGCCCAGCACGCTGACCGCGCGCCAGGGACCGAAGAGGAATTCGCGCGGGCTGGGCATCGACAATCATGGATTCCGGATTTGCGCGTTCGACGCAATCCGGACCGAAGAAAGATTTATTGTGGGGGCGGCTTCACCGGCGGCGGCTTGGAAGCGCGTGCCACGCCCTCCGGCGCACAGCGCACGTAGACGCCGGTGCCGTAGCGGCCGGCGACTTCCGGATCCATCCAGCGCAGCACCATGGTGCGGCCGTCGAACGAGACGATTTCGCGATCCTGCGGACCGCCGGCATTGCCGGGCGGGCCGATATAATTTTTGCCGTTCGCCGATCCCTTGAGCTGCAATTCCTGCAGCTGCGCGCTGTCGGCGAGATACATCATGACGCCGCCATTCGGCCCGCGGGTGACCTCGACCGGCTGGCCGCATTGGCCGCGCGCCGCCGCGGCGGTGCGCGTGAAATCGTTTTCGGTATGATAGGCGCCGTAACCCCAGCGCCCGACGACCTCCTCGGGGCGGTATTGCGACGGAACCGCCGGCTGGCCCGTCGCCGTCGGCACGGCTGTCTGTTCCGGTGAGGGTGTGCTGGAGGTACAGGCGGCAAGCCCGAATGCCGCGATTCCAGCCGCGGCGAGAATCGCGATGCTGGCTACGCAAGGCGAACGCCATGCGTTCATGACAGTACCTCCCATAGCGTGAATCCAAAGTCTGATCGAAGGCCGGACCGCTATCGGCTTGACCGTCACGATCTTTCGACTTTGTTTCAAATCGTCACCCGCATGCTCGGACATTCACCAAGATTACGGCCCGGATTTGACGTTTTGCGCGCCCGACCGGCGGCCCGACCCATTGGCTCGGGGTCGAACGGCGGCG
>JBAPZR010000570.1:0-15373 GCA_049285335.1 Xanthobacteraceae bacterium
TTTCAGACCGTCGGCTATTACGGATTTTCGAGCTGGGTGCCGACGCTGCTCATCTCGCAGGGCATCGAAGTCACCAAGTCCCTCACCTATACGTTCATCATTGCGGTCGCCGCGCCGATCGGTCCGCTGATCGGCATTCACTTCGCGGATCGTTTCGAGCGCAAATGGCAGATCGTATGGGCAGCGGTCGGTATTGCCGTATTCGGACTCTTGTTCGCGAGGCAAACTGGCGCCGGCGGCGTCATTATCTTCGGACTACTGATCACGCTTTGCAACAACTGGATGTCGTTCTCGTTTCACGCCTATCAGGCCGAACTCTATCCGACCCGCATACGCGCGCAGGCGGTGGGTTTCGTTTATTCGTGGAGCCGGTTTTCCGCGATCTTCTCCGGCTTCGTCATCGCGTTCTTCCTCGGCCGCTACGGCACGATCGGCGTGTTCAGCTTCATCGCCGTCGCCATGGCGATCGTCGTCGTTGCGATCGGCGCCTTCGGGCCGGCGGTCACCAATCGCCGGCTCGAGGCCATCGCGGCCTAAGAAGTCAATACGGCGTTTTGCTGATCTCTCCCGAACCGGCGACATACCAGCGCTCGCTGACCAAAGGCTTTCCGGCGAGGCGATCGGCCAGCCAGTCGGCGAGCAGGATCGGCGGAAACGGACCAAGATTGGCGGCAGGAACGTTGCCGACCGAGTGGCGGGATTCCTGATAGACCACCATTTGCTTCGGCCCTTGCAGCGCGGCCATCAGCCGTTCGGAATGTTGCAGCGGGCTCAACTCCTCGGCTTCGCCGGCGACGCAAAGATAGGGCGCGTGTATTTTCTCCGCGTGCCCTTCCCAGGTGATGGTTTTGCGGAATTCGTCGAATTCGTCCTCATCGGTGATGCCGGACATGTACATGAAACGTTTTTTGAAAGTCGGCGAGGCTTCCTGAAAAATCGTATGGCAACCGGGTTCATGACAGACCGACATGACTGCGCAGGCTTTGATCCGCGGTTCGTTGCCCGTGAGCACGGTGCCAAACAGCGAGCCGAAGCTCGTGCCTGCCACCGCGATCCTTGTCGCATCGAGTTCGGGCCGCGCCGTGATCCAATCGACCAAAGCTGGGCCGGTCGCGATCCAGTTCTCCATGCTGAAGTTAATGCCGATCATCGGCGCTTCGTATTGGCCCGGCCCGTCGATCGCCAGCACGGCCATGCCACGATTGAGATATTTGTCGCCGTAGAGCGCAACTTGGATTTCCTTGTAGCTGTCCATGCCGGGAATCGCGATCACCACCGGCAAGCGCCCGCTGCCGTGGTTCGGCGGCAAATGCAGCCACGCCGGAATTGCTTTGTCCTTGAACGGCACCCAGACCGCCTCGACGTGATGATCCGCCAAAGTTGCGTATTTGGCGTAACATTCGCGCTTCTTATTGTTGTAGGCGATGTTGGTGTCGTCGTTTTCGTCATAGGGCCATTGCGCGGCGCCCCAATGCACCGCGGCCATGAAGAAATTGTCACGCGCGGTGACCTTGCGATCGGCCTGCGCGGCGGCATTGGCCTTGGCTTCGCGGCGGCGCGCCACGGCGGCGAAGGCGGGGCCGATATCGGCCATTTTCTTCACCCGCTCGCGAATGCCGGCAAAATCGGCATTGGCTTCGATGCCGCAGGGCAAATGGATATAGAGCGAACGCGGCTGGTCCCAATCGATGCCGTTGGCGCGAATGACGTTGTCGATGAGCCAGCGCTGCTCGTCGAAACGGCGCACCTGCGGCGCGCCGCGTTTGTCGAGAATGGGTGGAAAGCCTTGCTGCGGCCGGTTCATGCATTCCCTCCAATGTGCCGGCGGCCCGCCAATGGTCGCGACCGCCCGTCGCAAACGACCATTATCGGCGCGAGAGACGCCTTGTTGTCAACGATGGCGGGGCTATCATCGCGCCGCTCGCGACCACCCTCCCCGCGCCCCCCGCGCCTTCGCCCCAGCGGCCATAAGGACATCCGATGAAGCTTGCCGTCCCGGATATGATTTCCAATTCCTATTTTCCGGCCGAGGCCGCGGTCGAGCTCGGATTTTTCAAGAAAGATGGGCTCGATGTCTCGCTCGAATTGATCTTTCCGGTCGACAAGGCTTACACGGCGCTGCGCGACGGAGCGGTCGATTTCGTTGGCGGCTCGGCCCATTCGGCGCTGGCCGCGTTCCCTGATTTCCGTGGCGTCAAGCTGATCTGCGCGCAAGCCCAAGGCATGTACTGGTTTCTCGTGATGCATGCGGACCTCAAAGCACAGCGCGGCGATGTCGCCGTCGTCAAAGGCCGCCGCATCGGGGCCGCGCCGTGGGTCGACAAGGGTTTGCGTGGCCTGCTCGCGGAAGCCGGCATCGATATCGAACGCGACGGCGTCACCATCGCGCCGGTGCCGGGCGCCGGCGGCGCCGGCATCAATTTTGGCGTCACCGCGGCCAAGGCGCTCGAGGAACGCCTGATCGACGGTTTCTGGGCGAACGGCATGGGCGCGGAAGTCGCGGTGCGGCGCGGCGTCGGCACAATCGTACTCGATGTGCGACGCGGCGATGGACCCAAAAGGTGCTTCAACTATACCGCAGCGACGATCGCGGCCACCGATGCGCTGATCGCGCGTGCGCCGGACGAGGTAGCCGCTGCGGTGCGGGCGATCGTCGAAACGCAGGCCGCGTTGAAAGCGAACGTGGCGCGGGCGTCCGAGGTCGGCGAGAAATTATTTCCGCCATCGGAGGCAGCGTTGATCGCCGAGCTTATCCGCCGCGATCTGCCGTACTACGACGCGGCATTGTCACCCGCGTTCGTCGCCGGCATGACCGAATTCGCGCGCGGCCAGGGACTGCTCGCGGGACGGTTGGCTTACGAAGACGTGGTCGCTACGCAATTTTCGCCGCTATGGAGAAGCTGATCGGGCTCTATTTCAAGCAGCGGCGGCGGGCCGCTCGGTGCCTTTGACGAACATCCGGTATCCCGAGCGCAAGTTCGGCCAATAGTCCCAGATCGCAAAGTGCTGGGTGCAGCGGTTGTCCCAGAATGCGATCGAATGATCGGTCCAGCGGAAACGCATGCTCCAATGCGGCCGCGCGATATGGTCGTAGAGGAATTCCAGCACGCCGCGGCTTTCGGCCGGCGGGACTTCGTTGATGTGGCTCGTGAACTCGCGGTTGACGAACAGTAGCTTGCGGCCGCTCTCCGGATGACGGACGACGATCGGGTGCACCGCCACCGGATAGACGTCGGCGTTCTTGTCGAAGCCGCGAGCACCGTCATGAGTGGCGGTCTTGCCTTCGAGGTAGGTCTTCATCGATGGGCTTAGTTCCTCGTAGGCTTTGTAGGCGGAGGCAAACATGGTGTCGCCGCCGCCATTGGGTGGAATGATCTCTTGGTAAAGCACGCTGTACATCGGCGGGATCTCGGCGCAGCTCTGATCGGAGTGCCACTCCTCGCCGGAAACGCGCTTGGAACTGGCGTCGAAATATTGCTTCCGGATGGCCGGATGGCCGGACACGCTCTTCGACGCGGTGCCCTTGCCGCCGACATGAATGTGAGGCTCGCCGAAATAGCGCACCAGGCGCTCGTGCGACTCGAAATCGATCTTCTGGCTGCGGAAGAAGATGACGCCGTGAGCAATAATGGCGTCATGTACCTCCTGAACCTGTCGATTGGTGAGCGGCCGGGTGAGATCGACATTGCCGACCTCGGCGCCGATATGCGGCGAACAGGGCGTAACCGTAATGGTGTCGTAGCTCATGGGGCGATCTTGCTCGGTGATGCCAACAAAAAATCGATAGCGAAGCCGCAGAGCGGCCCAGGAGACGCGAATGTTAATTGAGAGCGGGCGGCGATGCCAGTGCGATCGGCGTAACGGTGCTAGAACGCCCCGGCATGGAATTGGAAACGCTGGGTGACATCATAACTTTGCTTCGCAACCGGATAAGCGTAGTCGACGCTGATCGGCCCGAACATCGAATCCCAGACCAGCCCGACGCCGACCGAAGCGCGGATCGCGGTGGAATTGGCGATCTGCTGCGCCGGCGACAACGACGTGGCGAGGCTCGGAACGGTCGAGGCGCTGGTCGCCCACAAGCTGCCGGTATCGGAGAAGAACGCGAGTTTTAGCTGCGCGTCGGGCGGCACGAACGGCATCGGCGCTTGCAGTTCGGCCGTGGTTGTCCAATAGGCGTTACCGCCGAGGTTATCCATCGTGGTGCCGGGCGTGATATCGCGCGGACCGAACCCATTCGGAGCGAATCCGCGTATGAGTTGCGGGCCGCCGAAGAAACCGTCCAGCAGCGGTAACTGCTGACCGCCCCAGGGCGTCACATAGCCGCTTTGCGCCCGCACCATGCCCACGAGGTCGCCCGCGATCGGCTGATAATAACGCACGTCCTCGGTGGTTCGCGCGAAATTCGCCGCGCCACCGAGCCCGGCGAAGTCGTTATTGGTCTGCGCCAAGACGCCGCTCGAAGGATCCTTGGGGTTGTCGAGCGTGTTGTAGGTCAAGCCATTGCCGACCGACGACACCCAATAGGGGCCGGACTGCGCAGCCAGTTGGATCGGCAACGAAACCGTTCCAACCGCCGGATCGAGCGAAAGGCCCTGATTGTAGATCGAGTAGTTCCAACTCATGCGTAGATCGTCGGTCAATGGCAGGCCGGCGGACACCTTGGCGCCGTAGAGACTGGTGTTGAACGCCTGGTTCGAATTGGCGAAGGTCTGATTGCCAAAAAGTTCGCCGCCAACGGCGATGTGCTGACCGAGAAACCACGGATCGGTGAAGGCGAGATCGAAGCCTCGGGCATATTGGCCGTAGGTCACGGTTGACTTGGCGATGTCGCCAGTACCCAGAAAATTGGTGTCGGTGATGCTGATCTGCGCCAATATGCCAGCGCTCGTCGAATAACCACCTGAAATGAAGAAATTTCCGGTCTGCTGTTCTTCCACCGCCACGTCGAGCACGACACGGTCCGGCGCCGAACCTTGCTGCGCGGTAATTTTGACGGATTTGAAATAGCCGAGCGCCTTGAGGTGGCGTTCGCCGCGGTCGATGAGCGCGCGGTTATAGGCATCGCCTTCGTTGAAATCAAATTCGCGGCGGATAACCTCGTCATGTGTCTTGATGTTGCCGTGGATTTCGATGCGTTCGATGTAGATACGCTTGCCCTCGTCGATCCTGTAGGTCACATCGATCAACCGTCGATCGGAGCGCCGCTCGATTCGGGGCGTGACGCTCGCAAACGGCTGGCTATTCTTCGCCAGCGCCATCGCCAAGTCGTCAACGGATTTGTCGACGGCATCCGTATTATAGTAGTCGCCACTCTGCGTATGGAGCACGCCGTGCAATCCATCGGCGTCGAAATTTTTCAGCCGCGACTCGATCCCAACCTTGCCGAGGCGATATTGCGGACCTTCGTCGATCTTGAAGGTGACGATGGTGCCTTTCTTGTCCGCGTCGTAGCTTGCGGTGGAAGATACGCGCACATCGGCGTAGCCGTGGGCGCGATAGTAATGCCGCAGCAAGTCCTTGTCGTTGTCGACGCGGTCGGCATCGTAGGTGTCGTTGTCGAGAATAAAGCTCAAAGGATTGGTGACGCCCGTTTTGACCACACCTTTAAGCTTGGTCGGCGAAAAAGCGGCGTTGCCGGTGAATTCGATGTCCTTGACGGCAAGCTTCTGGCCTTCGTTGATCTCGAAGACCACATTGACACGGTCGTTTTTGTCGCCTTTTTTAGCATCGATCGTTTTCGGCACCACGCGCGCGTCGAAGTAACCGTGTTGCCGGTAAAGGTCGAGAATGTGAATTACATCGCTCTGGATTTGCTCGCGCGAAAGCGGGCCGCCGACTTTCGATTGCACAAACTTGCTCAGGTCGGCGTCCTTCAGCTTCTTGTTTCCTTCGAAGGCGACGACCCCGATCGTCGGATTTTCAACAACCACGACCAGCACACGATTGCCGGAGTGCGAGATTTTGACGTCGGTGAAAAGGCCGGTCGCGTAGAGCTGCTTGAGCGCGGCATCGAGCGCAGCCGGATCGAGATGCCCATCCGAGGCGGGATGAAAATGCGAGCGGATCATGTCGGCGTCGACGTGCCGATTGCCGATTACGGTGACGTCGGCGTCGGAGGATTTCGAATCCGCAGCGCCCGCGGCGGCGGTGCCGCAAGCCGCGATGGCCAATAAAAATCCGGCTAGAAGAACGCCGATCCCCCGACAGGGCATGACGCGTAAGTTCCCAAACTTAAACGGTAATTTGAGCCAACCGGCACGGCGGGAGCGTGTCAGATTATGTCGAAATCTGAGGTATTGTTGGGGCGCCTGCCATAAAGGTTTCCGCCGCTATTGGTTTTGACGCGGCTTTGCGGCGGCAAGCGGCAAGCCGTTTACCATAATTGGATTTAGCCAACGCGGATGCGTCCAACCGTCCTGCGGCATCGAAACACGGAGCCTTCCGGCCGGCGCGAGATTTAACTGAACGCGGGACGGACGGGCTCGTGAACCACCGATCATGAGCCAAAAAGAAGAACGATACGGGAGGACGCAATGGCCGTTGATGCGTTGCTTTGGTTTATTCTCGCCGGAATGATTGCGTTTTTAGGCTACGGCTGCGTTCGGACCGCACGCCACTAGGTCAGAATCCAAAAAACGGCAGGTCAGCATCAAGAAAGGCGTGAGGCCTTTCGCCGCGGATTTGAGCGGCTTAGGCCTCGCGCTATTCCACATTCCCTTTGTCTAAATTTAAGCGTTCAGTGAGAGCGTGGCTCTTTCGTAATTGCCGGACCCCATCCCGCCTTCCGGGAAAATGCCGTGCGCGGCGATCCATTCGAACGCCGTTTCGTAGACTTCCTTGGTATAGGGCTCGAACACCAGCCGTTCGCCGGGACCCCAGCGCCGCGTATCCATAAGGGCGTGGAATCGATCGGGGAATTCATTCGTGTAGTAATGCGTGTAGAGCTCGGGCCGAAGATCGATGTCGCGCTGCGCACGGCGTAGCGCACGAAAGAACTTCTTCAGATCTTCGGAATCAGGCTCGCCGTGAATCATCGTGGCGATCATGAAAGTGGTGTCGATGACTTTGCGGAAGCCGAGCTGTTCTGCAAAATAATAGGGTCCGCTGAACAAGCTGACCGCCGGCGCCTTGCCTTCGACCAACTGCTCCATGCGCTTGAACAGCATGCCGTCAGCGAAATTGAGATTGATCTGCTCCGGTTTGAGGTAAGGCTCGAGCGCCTGCACGGTGGCGTAGTGGCTTCCCGACTGGTAACCCACCGAAATCGGAACGCCGGCAAGATCCGCCGGCGTTTTCACAGCCGAATCGGGTGGAACGAAAATTCCGGACGGCGAAACCGAATAGACGTCTGTGTACATGCGGCCGAGGCCGTTGGAAGCCGCGACATTTACGGTCCAGTGGCAGGCGCAGCTCACACTCGCCTTGCGGCCTTCTTCGAGCGATTGGAAGGCGCCGACCTTATCGCCCTTGGAATGGATCTTGCCGTCCGTCGCGCGCACCAGCTCGCGAAATTCATAATCAAGTCCTTCCGCGCGGAAATAGCCCTTTTCCTCCGCCACCCATTCTTGGAGCCTGAAGTGCGGTTCGATGATGAATTTTGCCATGACGTTTCTCCCTTTCTGTCAGCAAATATCGAAGTGGCCGTTGGGCCGTGTTCGGCCGCGTTCGGCGACGCGGCGCGCCCTGATCATCTTGACGTGATCGTCCATCAGTTCGCGCGCCCCGCTCGGATCGCGAAGCTCGATCAAGTCGGCAAGCTTGGCGTGAATTTCCAGAATGTGCCGCGCCAGCTTGGGCGTGGCCGTGACGTTGCGGCGCGGCCATGACACGTGTTCAAGCGAGATGAGCTGCACCATGATCACGCGGTTGTGCGAGGCCTCGGCCACGGCAAGGTGGAAATCCCGCGACAATCTCGTGAACCTATCGAGATCGCCGATCACCGCTTCCGCCTCGCGCAACAAGCGGCGCAGTTTTTCCGCGTCCTTCGGCGTCGCGTTCTCGGCGGCGAGCTCGGCACCAAGCGTCTCGATGGCGCGCTGCGCGTCCATGATTTCGGCGGCGCTGACCCCGGTCAGGTCGAGCTGCACCGCCAGCGCTTCCGCAAATAGACGAGGATTGCCGTGCGCGATGCGCGCGCCGCCGCCTTTGCCCATACGGATTTCGACGATGCCGAGCGCTTCAAGCGTACGCAATGCATCGCGCGCGACGATCCGGCTAGCGCCGAAGCGCGCAGCGAGATCCTTTTCGGTGCCGAGGAAATCGCCGGGCCGAAGCCGCTTGGCGAACAAAGCTTCGCGCACCTCCGCGACAACCTGCGCGGACAGCGAGGAGGAGCGACCGGCAAAGACGATGCGCGCCGTCGAATCGCCGCCTGCCTGAACCGCCATCGAATTGCTCACGCTTACGGCCAGCGCCGTGCGGCGACCACGCGCCGCGCATAGGCCCAGGTGACAAATCTAGGTGACCGCATTAAAATAGTAAAGATATTATCTTTAACTTTTCACCGGACCGCGAATACTCAAGAAAAACGCAGGCAAGCAGGGAGAAAGACGATGGCCAAGCCGAGAATTAGCTACGTTCCGCTCGACAGGATGGATGCTAGGATGCAGGCCGAAATGGACCGCTGCCGTCGCGAAGGCACGCCGCGGCCCGAAAGCTCGGCCGTGCGGGCGCATGTTCCGGCCTGCTTCTGGTTCTTCGCGGAGTCCTGGCACAATATCTTTCGCACCGGCGTTCTCGATCACGCCGTCAAAGAATTATGCCGCCTCTATGTGTCGCGCTCGGTGGCTTGCGAATATTGCGGCAACCAGCGCTCGATGAAAGCCACCAAAAGCGGCGGCCTGATCGAGGACCAAGCGCTCGATCTTTTGAACTTTGAAAAATCCGCAAAATATAACGAACGGCAGAAGGCCGCTTTGGCCTATGCCGAGGCTATCGTTTGGCGACTCGATACCGATGATTTGTTCTGGGATCGCATGCACGGCCATTTCAGCGAGCCCGAACTGGTGGAGCTCGGCTGCATGATCGGGCTTACGCTCGGACAGCAGAGCTGGCTGCGACTCCTCAATATCGAGCATCACGAAGTCCTCGCCGGCACGTCCGCTTCCATGGCGCCGGGCTTCGAGGATGCCGCGCGGCTCAAGACAAAAAAATCGCAGCAGGACTATTGGGCGAAATCGAAATCAGCTCCGGTCCCGGTACGTTAGGGCATGATACCGAAAAGTGGATACCGGTTTTCGAAAAAAAATCATGCTCAAACGACAAACCGAAGCGAAATGCCAATTCAACATCGCGCTCTAGTGCCGTACGCCGAACGAGCGCTAGAGTGCGCGCGCGGTGTCGTCGAACAATTCCTCGACTGAAAAGCGCCGCGGGATGATTTTCATCTCCAGCGCATAGCTCGACATCAGTTCGAGCGCCGGCTTCACCGCCGCGAAACCGAAGGGAATCGTATCGATCGCGCCAGGCTTTGGCAGACCGGCGGCTGTTTTCGCCGCCTGCAACATCCGAAAGATCTCGCGCACTGCGGCGGGATCGGATTGGGCAAGCGCGCTTTTGACCACGACCATGTGATTGACCGGCACGATTGCGTGCTTCTTGTACCACGCCTTTGCCGCGGTCTCCGGTTCGGCAATGACGCTTTTGAGCCGTGGATCGCTCGGAATATTACCACCGAATATCGCGGCATCGAGCTCGCCGTCGAGCAGCATTTTCGTCATATCCTTGCCGGCGGCGGCGCGTTCGACGCCGGACGGATCGCGATATTCGGGAACGTGCGCGTCCTCGAACGTCACCCATTTCACATTGCCGAGATCGACCCCGTAATCCTTCCAAAGAATGCCCCGCAGCCAGACGCCGGTCGTCTGCGAAAACGCCCGCACGCCGACCCTCCGGCCGGGCAGGCTTTCCGGTGTTACCGCGCCATGCTCGGAATTGTAGAACATGGTCCCATGCTGAAAGCGGCCCATCATCGTCGCGGGCAGCAGAACCAGCGGCTTGCCATGGGCCTTGGCCTGCAAATAAGTCGCGATCGCCATTTCGCTGACATCGAACTTCTCCTGCCGCACCATGAGCAGGAAGGCTTTATTGATCGGCTCGACATCGGTGAAACGCAAAGCCACGCGGTCGGATTTGATTTCGCCGCTCTTCAGCGGTTTGGTATGCGGATAGGTCCCAAAACATGCATCTAGGGTTACGACTTTTTCGGCTGTCATAGTGTTCATAGCGATGCTCACATCAGTGCGTATGGGCCTTACTTCTCGGGATCGATTGATTTTATGATCTGCCGTGAGGGTTCGCCAGCCTCCTCTCCTAGCCCTCCTGGCGTCTGCATAGAGACATAAACTCCTCGCCAGTCGGAGCGCGGTCGTGGCAGGAACATTGTGGCATCGATGACAAAAATGGCAGCGACGCACATGACAACGACAGATACGACGACGACGGATAGAGCAACGACAAATCTGCGAGCATCCGCTTCCGATCTCGCGGGCTTCGTCGCCCGGGCCTTCGTCGCTGCCGGCCTGCCGAAGGCCGATGCGCAAATTCTCAGTGATCTTATGGTCGAAGCGGATTTGCGCGGCAGCGACACCCATGGCGTGATCCGGCTGCCGCTTTACGTCCGTCGTCTGCGTGCCGGCGGCATCAATTCCAAGCCAAACATCCGCGTCATCAGCGAGCGCGCGTCGACGGCGCTGATCGACGGCGACAACGGCATGGGTCATCTGGTGATGCGCCGCGCCGCCGAACTGGCAATCGAAAAGGCCAAGGCGACGGGAATCGGCTGGGTCGGCGCACGTATGAGCAATCACGCGGGGCCGGCGGCGCTTTACGTAACGATGCCGCTCGCCCACGACATGATCGGCTTATATTTCGCCGTGGGGAGCAACAACCACTTGCCGCCATGGGGCGGCAGCGAAAGTCTTCTCGGCACCAATCCGATGGCGGTCGCCATACCGGCTCTGGAAGAGCCGGACATCGTGCTCGACATGGCGCCGACAGTGGCCGCTTACGGGAAAGTGCGGCTCAAGGCGCAGCGTGGCGAGCCCATGCCGGTCGGCTGGATGATCGATCGCGAAGGCAAACCACTGACCGATCCCAAGCGCGCCGACGAAGGCCATCTTCTGCCGATTGGCGACTACAAAGGCTATGGCCTGAGCCTGATCATCGGGCTTCTTGCCGGTGCGCTAAATCGCGCGGCGCTCGGCCGCAAGGTGATCGATTTCGTTAAGGAAACCGGCAAGGCAACCAATACCGGCCAGGCCGTCGCGGCGCTGTTGGTCGATGCCTTCATGCCCGCAGCGGAATTCAAGCGCGCCGTGGACGAAGTGATCCGCGATATTCGTCATTCGCGACGGCTACCGAGCGTCGAACGGATCTGGCTTCCCGGCGAGCAAAGCCATGCGAAGCGCCTGGAGCGCCAGCAGCAGGGCATTCCGGTGCCGAAGGCATTGCGCGACAGTCTCGATGCGGTGGCGCGCGAGCTTGGCATTGCGGCGCTCGAATAGCGCCGGATATTTCCATGCCCATTCTGACATCACCCGTCGGACTGGTTGGCCTTGGCCTGATGGGTGAGGTCTATGCTCGGCGCCTTATCACGGCTGGGTTCGACGTTGTCGGATTCGATGTCGACGCGACGAGAAACGAACAGCTTTTGCAGATCGGAGGACATGCACTTTTGATTTCCGCCCCCCGGCTCATAAGCCATTGAAAATACTCACGTGTCTTTTTTTTGATTTTTACTCAAAAGAGGAAATCAGAACTCAGGCTTAGTGCCCTTAACGGTCACCAGTCCCATTACTGAAGAAAATTTGGGTCTGTTTTGCCAACTGGTCTCATTGCAGCCTGAGCAGGAATATCTAGACTATTCGCGTTTTTGCTTTGAGCGTTTTTGAGAGTTGGACTCCTACCCGGCATCAAAGCTGTTGAAGGCTTTCCTTCATCGGGATGCAGCGCGGCCTCGTTGGGACGAAGACCGCGCCAAAGACATACCATAGCAGTCGCGCCAGGCATCGTGCAGACACCTACTCGAATCGTAACTATTTGCGTTTGACGGACCGTTTTGGGTCGCGACACACTAAGCCCAACCCGTTGCTGAAACGAAAATCCGAGCAGCGACCACCCGCCGGGATGCTTTAATTTCGCGACGGCCCGGGAAGCTTACTGCACTGCATATTTCAGGAGTAGGAAGCGCCCTGTTATGCCGTTCTCGAGGTTGTGGTCTGGTCTGACCCTTTCAAGCAACAAGGGCCCGGTGGGTCGGCTGGAAACGATCCACCCGTCGTCCGGCAGGATCTCGGGACCCAACTAGGATAGGTCTGCTGACAAGCGGAGCGATCTAGCGCATTGGCTCAAGAACTGAGGTTGTGAGATGTTTCCTTGCCGTTGGCTTGGGTTGGGTTTGTTTGAATTAGCGACGTCGAGTCGATCGCTTTCTCGCTTCGTCGTGATATTCCTTCGAAACGAGCATTATCCTCGATCGCCAGCGTTTGATGGAAAATATCCCCCTCAACGACACCGGTACCGCCTAGTCTAACGCGATTCGCGCGGATGGTGCCCTTGACCTGGCCATTGATGGTCAATTCCTCTGCAACAACATCACCCTCCATTTGCGCGCCTTCGGCGATCACGACGGACGACGCGCGTAATTCGCCCTCGACATGGCCAAAGATAGTCAGCGCCCCGCGGCCGATAATCTTGCCAATGATCGAAAGGCCCGAACTAATCGAAGAGGCCGCTTCCGCCCGCGGCGTATCAGCATCGCGCGAGAGGCGGCGGATCTCCTCCTGCGCAGAAGCGACCACTCTATCGGTATGTGACTCATCCGCTTTTGCAAACACCATGACACTCTCCCCTACACTGGTACTAGCTGTCGCAAAAATTCCGCTTGTCAGATTGCATGATAGCGCGACGGAAACGCCAGGCACATTTTGTCGACACCCTCGGCGACCCGCACAACCTGAAACCCTTCGATAGTGTTCCGATTTAGATCTTCATGCAAGATATGAACGTCGAATGTTGAATAAAATGATACGAGCGATGTATGACCCCCTCTATAACAAACGGTAGCCCCCGGACCCAGTTGTTAAGTTCGCCGCGCTTGCGCCAATGGCTGTCCTTGTTCTCCATTGTCGCTTACGTGAGCAGCTTGTTGTTAGTCAATTGGCGCGGTGCCTGAAAACGCACTTCGACGTCCAGGCCCGTCTACCCGTCATTTGCGGACATACACCTTACTGAGACTGAGGGCCTTTGCTACGCCGTCAGTTACGGGATGTCGGCCGTTTAAAATCATGCTGACGTAGGTGCGGTGGATGCCATGACGATCTGCAAACGCAGCCTGGCTCCCCTCATTTTCAACTGCCGCCTTCAGCAGGACTAGTGCCTCCTTGTCGTTAAAAACGTGCGCCGACCTGCCCAGGTTCTTTGAGCGTCTAGCCCAATGTCCAGACTTTTTCCCACGAGTTCTCTTCATTGACTCGCCCCTCTGATCAAAAGCTCTCGCATTTGAGGCCGAACTAGGGCGATGCGTTGCGTCCGGTGACTTTGCTATCCGATAATCGCCTGCGGCGCTGGCGCGCGATAACTCACCGCGCGCCGGGGGCAAGAACAAGGCCAGCGCTTGATCAGTTTCGAGCGCGACGCAGCAGGTTTCGTGCCGAGATGTGATAACCGTCACATTTCACAATTAAGCCCTATGACAGGATTGGATTTGGAGGTGAATCGGACCTCCAAGTCTGCCCTACTGCCCCGCGTGGAGCTACGTGCGGGGCTTTTTCTTGGTGCGTATTATTTTGGATCGCGGCAAGCCTGTGACGTTTGTCACACCAAAAAACTGCTGGTTAAGCTAGCTTGGCGACAAGCGAAGTTCAGCCTTGGCGCTAGGTAGTAGGGCAGACACTGCAATGCGCAGAGCTTGACAGAGCTTCGCTCACCGCCACCATGGCCTGTCGGTATGAGGGAGTGGTGGTAGCCGGAGCTCACGACCTTCGCGTGGTGACGATCTCAGCTCGGCTAGAGCCGATATGCCAGCCAAACGAACGCTGCCAACACAGTCCCCCAGGACGCCGCTGTAAGCGCGATGATCGGCACTGAAGCGGCGATGCTCGCGGTCGACTTTCTTTGGCGCATTGAATTTACCCCTGCGCAACTCGGCAGGGCCGAGCGGCACCCATCCCCAACTGCCGCCCCAGCCCGACCTAAGTGACAAGTGAGGCAAATAATTCCTCACCCAGCCATTTGTTGCTTACGGCGCTTGGGGTTTCTTTTTGTGGCGGCCATCGGCCTCAATCTTTATTGCAGCGAGATATTCTTATGGCGTGACTTTTGGGTGGCAGTTGCATTCGGCATGGCGCTCCGGCTGCGCCCTTCAAAGTTCAAAAAATCGTCTCGTACAACGGCTCCGAGGATCTTCAAGGCAAGCCATCGCGGTCGGGTACAAGCCGAAGATTCAACTGCTCGATAAGCGTCGCTCGCTTTGCCTCAGCCTCGGCCAACTCGTGCGTTGCCTCTTTGGCGGTGCTGCCGCTGGACCCCGCGGCGACGATGCCGCCGAACAAGGCAGCGACCGCAGCTGACATGACCGCTGGATTAAACCCGATCACGCCCGCCAACATTGCGACGAACGCCACACCGCCTCCCGCCATGGCGATCCGGCCGGCGAGTATGAATTTGCGGCAGCTCTCGATTTTAGCGGCGAGATCGTCGACCTGTGCTTCAAGCCGTTCAATCTCTTCGCGGGAATCGTCGTCGCTCATGGCGGCATCATCCGGCGTCAAGCCAGAGTGATTCGGTCTCACCTGCTGACCTTCAAGAAAGCGTTATCGCAATCCGATCGAAAGCGCACCAGCGCCAGATTGTCGACCTGATCGTTTCGAAGCGTCAGATTCCGCCAAGGTGTTTCGTGCACTCGCTGCGCGCAGCGGCGAGTACGGATCATCCCTCGTTCGGGCTTTGGCCAGTAACATTCCATCCGTTCAGAATAAGGATGGAATATCGGAAGTCGTCACGACGAGATTGCGCGGCCGGTTCTATTTCGTGAAGTGCGTTAGGCAACCTTCGGCGATTGCAGCAACCGATCAAGGTCCCGCTTTAATTGCTTTAATGCCTCCTCACGTTCCCTTATTTCGTCGCTGCTCTGGGAGGCACCGTCATTGCGGCGTTCGTCGTCTGGCCAGCTGGTCTCGTCTTGCAGTGGAGGACGGGAATGGTAATTGCTCGGCATCACGAGTGAGCTCTGCAAATCGTCGACGAGTTTTCCAATCCAGTCGGACTCACGCGGATCGATATCAATCCGCCGGTGCTGATGCATACCGATTTTGTCAGTGATGTCGGTGGCCGCATTTCCGTCTAGTACATTGTCTCGGCGTGTGTGCTC
>JBAPZR010000571.1:0-4918 GCA_049285335.1 Xanthobacteraceae bacterium
TCTCTTTGTTTAGCGTGTCAATGATCTCCACGGGCGTGTTCCTTGGCGCACCCATTCCACTCCAACCCTCCGCCTCATAGCCCGGCACGAAATCTCCGATCGTTGGGATGTCTGGTAAAGTCGGCAACCGCGTTGCAGATGTGACCGCCAGCGCCCGCAGCCTACCCGTTTACCGCCGATAAGAGCCGCGTTCCGCTCGTGACTGAACTTCGGGAAATCCAAACAACGATAAGCGAGCTTCGAAATTCTATTATGAAGGAAGCTGCCGTTCTCGGAGTGACTTGCACTAAGACGTACTTGGCTGTGAAGGAAATAGGTCAAGTCGATACTGTAATTATTGATGAAGTGTCCATGGTGCTTTTGCCGATGGTCTGGTTCGTCGCGGGACTTGCAAAAGAGCGCGTCGTTGTATGCGGCGACTTCTGTCAGATACCACCTATTCTGCAAAGTTCGCAGAAGGCCGTGCATGACGTTCTTGGTAAGGACGTGTTTTCGGAGACGGGTTTAGACAATCCGCACGCTGATGATATTCGAATGGTGATGCTTGATACCCAATACCGGATGGCCCCCGCAATCTGCGGACTAATCTCCGAACCGATGTATGGCGGTCTTCTGCGGACTGCAATAAACAGGCCAGAGCCAAAACAGAACCCACCACCACCATATGATGGGCCGCTCACAATCGTCGACACTTCCGACTTGTGGCCCTTCGAGAGCGTCAACGCTTTTTATTCGCGTTTCAATCTCGTGCACGCTTTGCTCGCTCGAAACCTTGCATGGCATTTTCGTAAGCAAGGCTATGTCCAACGCAGCGCAGATTTGGGGATTTGTACCCCCTATGCAGCGCAAGCAAGACTTATCAGTAAGCTGCTTGATGGAGAAAATCTCGGAACATTTGTTCAAGTTGGTACAGTCCACAGTTTTCAGGGTGATGAGCGGGAAACCATCGTGTTGGAACTACCGGAGGGATATGGGGGAGCTAGGATGCTAGGGCAGTTTCTCCAAGGTGTCCCTCCAAAACAGATCGGTGCACGGCTAATTAATGTGGCTGTAAGCCGCGCCAAATCTCACTTAATTGTTTTGGCAAACCTCACTTACCTTGATCGGTTACTTCCAAGCGCGTCACTACTTCGCGGCATTCTTTACGATATGCAGACAAATGGCTGCGTCGTATCAGGTTCAGAACTTCTCAAATTGCGACCTATTGAAAGCGATCTTCGAGGATTATTTGACCGCGTTCCTTTAGACATCGATGCAAAGACAATGGGTGTTTTCAATCAAACTACATTCGATGCTGCCTTTGAAACGGACTTAGCCAACGCGAAAGATACCATCGTGATATTTTCAGGCTTCGTGACGCCGAACGGTGTGGCCAAAATCGCTGACCTGCTACGATCAAAGATCGCAAGCGGTGTAAAGGTTAGGTGCGTCACGCGCCCGCCAAAGCTAAATGGTACAATGGACCCCGATCAAACAAAACATACGCTCGATGCTTTGGAGGGCATTGGTTGCGTGGTGGATTGCCGTGCACGTATTCACGAAAAGGTTGTAATTATTGACAAAGATATTGTGTGGTATGGTTCGCTAAACGTTTTAAGTCATACACATCGCACGGATGAAAGTATGACGCGTGTGGCAAATGCAGGTCTGGCGCAGGCGTTGGCCGCAAACATGTCCAAACGCCGTGTATCCTCTGAAATGGCACTGCTGACGATTAGTAACGCTGAAAACCCTAGATGCGAGGTGTGTCGTGCTCGTAGTGTTTACGATGATGGAAAATGTGGACCATTTTTTTATTGTGAGGACGAGTGTGGTTGGAAAACCGATCTGAAAAATGTGGCTCGGTCCCGTGCAAAATTAAACGCTAACAGTGATCTTCCGAAGCAAGGTCCTCCGTGTCCAATATGCAAAGCAAAAACCACGCTCAGGACCGGGAAGTATGGCCAGTTCTACGGTTGTACCAACTATCCTAAGTGCCACGGAACCGTCGACGCGTCGGCTTCCCAGAAGTGAGATAGCAGGGAAGCTTCCGAGAAGAGCGGTTATCGGAAGCAACTCTCAATGGGAGTTTGGCCTTTGGCTGATCGACGAGGTTTTGGTTCTTGATTTTGGTGCCACTCCAATCCTTAGCACCGATCCCGTTGCGACAATCTTGCTTGCTATGCACTGTGCCTGTTCAGAGGATCCTGTGGCGGCCACAGCTTCGAGGGTGCGAACCGCGAACAAACGGGGTTGGACGGGATCGAAAAGCATCGATCATTCAAGGCCTGTCCACTCGCGCGCCTTGTTCGGGACGAGGCGGTTGCGGGGTCTTATGAACAACTACGTCGCCCGTCCTGTTGGTGTTTTTCCGCGGTCGACCGATAGCCACCACATTGGCAGGCGTGGTTTCTGTCAACCGCGGGAAACTCGCCCGAATGGTGTCGGCAACATAATTCGGCGCGAGATGAGCATAGTGGCGCTCGGTCATGCGGGTATCGGAATGGCCGAGCTGCCGGGCGATGACCGCCATCGGCACCGCCCGCATTGCTAGGATCGAGGCATGGGTGTGCCTCAAGACGTGGAAACCGACAGCGGGCGCGATGCCGGCCCGCGCGCAGGCCTTGCGCATCGGCCGTAACTGCTCCGCCCGTTTCCAACCCCGCCCGTCGTCGCGACGCAGTAGGACATCGCCGGGTGAGTGGCCCGCCGTTAGGCGTTCGACGAGCTCCGGCGCCTCGCCAGTGAGGGTGACGTGACGGGTCTGGCCGCTCTTGGTGTCGCGGATGGTCAAGCTGCCAACGTCCGAATTGTAGTCGGCGACTTTGAGCCGGCGGAGCTCGCCGTACCGGCAGCCGGTGAGCAGCGCGACATGGACGAGGTCGCGGAATGCTCCGGGGCAAGCATTCAGGAGCCGGGTGATCTCGGCGTGAGACAGGTAGCGAACGATGGGGAGGTCGACCGATTTGAAGGGCTTGACGCGGCGCCAGGCGTCGTCGGAAGCAACTAGGCCGGCGCGCCAAGCGTGGTTGAGCGCCGCCTTCAAGTAAGTCAACACGCGATTGGCGGTGGCGCGCCGCCGCCGCACGGCATCGGGATTCTTGCGGTCGAAGGCGGCGAGGTTCGGGATGGCCCCCGCTCGGGCGCGCCAGCGGCGTGGTCTCTCTGCGATCGCGCGGTGCCAGTCGGCGAAGCGCTTGGTGGTGAGCTTCGCGACTTCGAGGGCGCCCAGCGGGCCAAGGACATTCTGGCGCGCGACGCTCTCGATGCTGTCGGCGGCCTTGCCGCCGCGGCGCCGATAATCCTCCAGATAGTCCGCCATCGCTCTGGCGACGGTATAGGCTCCGGTGGGCGCCAGCGGACCGAGACCGCAGGCGAGCCGCTGTTGCTGCAGTGACCAGTTGCGCGCTGCTCGTTGCGCCTGGGAAAAGTCGAGCAGGCTGTCGCCGTTGGCGTCCTGGAGATCATCAGCCAGTCCAAGCTTGGCCTCGCGGTAGATGCCGCGCTCGTCGCGACGGCGTGCGACCCAGGTGCCCCCGGTCGTCCGCCGGCGATAGCCGAGATGCAGCCCCTGCTCGATGACGCGCCAGTACGGTTTTGCGTTGATCGACAGCCGCAGCCGCGCACTGCGCGTTCCTAAAGTCGCCTCGCGGACCGTGCGCGCCATAGTAGCCCCCCAGCGCCCCGAAAAATTTTGCCTACTTTTTTGTCTATTATCCGTGACCGGATCGTCATGGATCTCGGGGGACACCATAACAGGAAATGCTTATAAAATCGATACTTCCTGACGTCCACGGTCGTCCACCGACGTGCGGACTACTAACTCTCACGGCGAAAACAGGGGTTCGAGTCCCCTAGGGAGCGCCATGGGGTCTCGTAACTCATGGTCTTTCCTTTTCTTTCTGGATTTTTCCCAAACTGTCCGGTGAAGTTTGGGAATTGAGGACGCGAACTTTTAGTTTCGCGATACCGTGGCGGCCTCCGCGTCGTCGATCGGCCTCGCGTGTATATCTTTCTGCTTCTGCAAGCGTTGTGTGGCCGAGCACCGCCATGATCTCGTGTGCGGTGGCGCCGTCATCGGCGAGGCGACGGCCGAGAGTCTTCCGCAAACCATGGGGCTTGCAATCGATCGGCAATCCGGCGGCTTTGATCGCCTGCCGCATGAACTGCGAAAAGCCCGCCGCAGTGAAGGGCCGACCGAACGCCGTGTTGACGACGGTAACGTGATCTCGCGCGGCGTGTTCTAGAGCGCGGCGCAACTCGTCATGAAGATCGATGTCTATCCGCACGCCAGTCTTGCTCCGCGTGTAAGTGATGCCCAACGTGACCTCGTCGATCTGACGCCATGTCATTCGGTGAATATCTGCGCGCGCCGTTCCGACGTACAGCATCAGCGCGTAGGCGGTGCGCTCCTTCGAGCCGAGTGGCCAACGCCTCTCAAAGGCAGCTGTCTCGGTATCGGTCCAGGCTCTAATTTCTCCAGCCTTGGGACGCTTTATTCCGGCGGACGGATCATATCGAAGCTTCAAAGGATTGCGGTCATCAAGGCTCATGGCATGATGGATTAAGACGCGCAGCATTTTTAAGAGCGAGAGCGCCGCACCTGGTCGGTCGTGATAACGTGCGAGGATTCCAGCCTCTATTCTCTCTCGCGTTAGTCCGCTGACTGCACGGTGGCCGTGCTCGGTGCGAAGCGCCTCAATTCGGCTCGCATATCCCCTTTTCGTTGTGGCTCGCAGGCTCAAGTAGGCTCCGCTTTTCATGTAGGAGACGATCAACGCGCCGATCGTTCCAGCAGCGGGCGGAAGCTTGCGCTGACGGTCGGGCGATGTCTGCCCGAGTAGGGCAGCGAGGTATGCCTCCTGAAATTCTTCCGACCGCGGATCGTTAGGCAACCGGATCCGCGGCCCCTTACCGATCCGAAAGGACAGGTAGGTCT
>JBAPZR010000572.1:0-6503 GCA_049285335.1 Xanthobacteraceae bacterium
GATCAAGCCTCCACTTGGCCCGCTATACTTTGCCCGCGCTAACTCTGCCCGATGTGGTTTCATCGCGGGTAGCAAGAATAGGCACGGGCAAGATTGTTCGAGAAGTGAAGGTTGCGAGCGAACCTCAAGCGCTGTTGGCAGTACTGAGGAACGCCACATACTGTTTCAAGCGGATCGGACTGGAAGCGGTGGACCGTTGTTGCAATGGCTTTACGGCGCTTTAGCCGAAACTGGGTTGCCGGTGATCTGTGTCGAGACGCGGCACATGCGGGCGGCGTTGAAGGCGCAGATCTACAAGACGGACCGCGATGACGCTCGTGGCATGGCGCAGATGATGCGAGTGGGACTTTATCGACCGGTCCATGTGAAGACGTTGCGCAGTCAGAAGCTGCGGATGCTTTTGACCCATCGCAAGCTTGTGCAATCGAAGAAGCGGACATCGTTCCACGGTGGCAACGTCCGCTATGGAGCGAGCGGTACTTCACCTAGTACGACCGCTATCCCCCTCGCCTACCCTAAGCAATTGAGTGATCGTCAAATTTTGGCCGAACACGACCCATCCATCATCCGAGCGACAGAGAATCGATGGGACCCACTCTGCGGTGATTTTTCTGCTATTTCGCCCATTTCTGGCTTTTAGCTTTAGGTCATGTCGTACTATTTTTGGATTATTTTGACCCGTTAGGTCCGCTTTACCACCAAAAGCAGAGATCGCCCAGCACGGCGGCAATGTCCGCTTTGTGCCACAAGCGGACATAGCGGCCACTTTTTAAGGAACAGGAATTGGAATAGCATTGGTGTCGCGAGAGGGGCTCGCCATAAAACTTCCCCGCCACAGGTCCCTGCGTCTGGCAGCGGGCGCTGCTCTACTGCCGTCCCTGCTACGCATCGCATCGGCGGCGCCACGCGCAGCGAAACCTCGATGAAAGATCGATGCATGACCGTCCAACCGATCGCCGACCTTGATAGCCTCAAAACCCGCATCAGGGCGACCTGGATGGCGGGAGACTATGGCAGCGTGGCCGCGCTGACTGAATCCACGGCGAAGGATTTCATCGACCGGCGCCAGATCAAGCCGAACATGCAGGTGCTCGACGTCGCCTGCGGCAACGGCAACCTTTCCATTCCCGCGGCGAAGGCCGCCGCTGCCGTCACCGGCGTCGACATCGCTCCCAATCTGCTCGATCAGGCGCGCGCGAGCCGCGCGGGAAAAGCTAGACATCAGGTTTGAGGAGGGCGACGCCGAAGATCTTCCCGTTGCTGTCGGCGCATTCGATCTTGTCGTCAGCATGTTCGGGGTGATGTTTGCGCCGCACCCCAACCTTGTCGCCGCCGAGCTGTGCCGCGTCTGCCGGTCCGGCGGGCAGATCGCGATGGCGAATTGGACGCCAAGCGGCTTCATCGGCGCGCTGTTTCGGGCCACCGCCAAGCACGTTGCGCCGCCCGTCGGCGCGCCGAGCCCGCTGCAATGGGGCGATGAGGCGACCGTTCGTGAGCGGCTCGGCGCCGATGTGAAAGATCTGCAGATGACGCGCCGCTTAGCGCAACTCAAATTTCCATTCTCGATTCCGGAAACGGTCGAGTTCTACCGTGTTCATTACGGCCCGACTTTGAAAGCATTCGCCGGGCTCAGTGAAACGGCCCAAGCCGCGCTCCGCCGCGACCTGGAAGGCCTCTACGACCAGCACAACGACGCCCGTGACGGCACAACCTGCATCGCCGCCGAATACCTCGAAGTCGTCGGAACGCGAACTTAAGCGGGCAGCCTCCGCTCTGAATGAAGCAGCAACGATCGTCACCGGCGACCGGACGCCCCTTCTCGCATCGGCAAGGCGACATCCACTTCCGCTTTGGGTCATAAGCGGACATTTCCCAACGCCCGACCGACGTCCGCTTTACCCCCGAAAGCGGACGCGGTTCAGCGCGGCAGCAATGTCCGCTTTGTGGCATTAATCGACTAGCAGGTGGTCGGGCGGATCAGAGTTGCCATACTTGTCCAGGCCGCAATGCGGACCGTCGAACTTATGCCGCCACGCTATTACTCGGGTCCCGACCCGGATCACTTCGATGGCGCACGGCTTTTCGATCCGCACGGCACACCCGCAAGAAGCAGGCGTGATGTTACGCAGTTTCTGTAAAAAAATCTCGTCGCCAAAGAATAGCCACATCAATTCGGGGATTTTCCACGATAAATTTGAAGCGATTTCCATCGGATAAATCGGTGAAATGTCAATTGTGGCACCTCTGCAACTAAGAGCCTAATTCCACGTCGCCGAGCCGAATAAAGCTGAATTGGGACAAAATTGACGCAGACCGTTGACCGTCGGGAACGCTGCCGGGCATAAGGGTCTCGGCGCGATGGATGGGGTTATTTTATGAAAAATGGGATCGCGACACCCAGTCTTCTCCATAAGTGCTATGTTCTGCGAGTTGATGGGCGAGTAAATTCGACGCATCGGCGGTTTGTTTATGCAGTAAGAGCAGGCTTGCAGCTCAAGGATCAGCTTCCGCAGCATGACATCAAAGTCGGCGTGGCGCGTGACTCATCTAAGGAAGTGACGCACCCGAGTCCCGTGCGGTGATCTGTTGCAGGGTGAGTTGCATTAGTCTTCGCTGTCAAAGGCTCGCAGGTTGATCGCCGTTTCCCGCGATTGAATGCCCGCCAGTTTCGATTCCTTGAGCGTTCGATCACCGTGAAGCACCGCGGGGATGTGCAGGCGATGGAGCTATCAAAATGGCACACAATATCGCTCGTCCGTCGCTCATCACCGCAATCCTTTTGCTCACGGGAAACGCGGCTCTTGCCCAGACCGACTATTCGCCTCCGGCGCAGGCGCCAATATTTCAACCGACCGCCACGCAGCCAGTGCGATGGGATCACGCCGCGGGATTTCGCGTGGAGTGTGGTCAGGACTTGCAGCGGTTTTGTAACGGAGTGCAACCTGGCGAAGGCCGCCTGATCCAATGTCTCTCGTCCCACCGCAGCGAGCTGTCGTCGGAATGTATTTCACGCTTGGCGGCGCGGCCTGCTCTCGGGGTTCGCATGGACTGCGATCAAGACTTGCAGCGGTTTTGTAATGGAGTGCAACCCGGCGAAGGCCGTCTGATCCGATGTCTCTCGTCCCACCGCAGCGAGTTATCGTCGGCATGCATAGGCCGCGTGGCAGCGGCGCGACCTGCTCTTGAAGAGGCTCCAACTTCGGAAAATACGCAAAGTCCAGGCCCTCCATCCGACAGCCGGCCTCCAGGCCGTGCAGTAACAGAAAGCGCGCTGCGAGCCTCCTGTGGTCCGGATGCACAAAAGCTTTGCGGTGGGATCTCGAGGGAAAACAGTGGCGTCATTAAATGCTTGAGCACTCACCGCATGGAATTGTCTCCAACGTGCGCTGCGTTTTTCAATGAAATGCCGATGCAGCGCGCCGCCCAAAAGGGTACGCCGAAAGCCAAGCCTCCCACGGCTCACGGCCCAGCCGCAACGTCCGCAATGACTAACGGCACAGCCGGCACAGGTGCGCCTCCTACAGCTAATGGCTCAACCGCAACGCCCCCACCCTCTAACGGCGCAGCCGACTCTGGCGCTTCTCCTGCAGCTAACGGTCCAACCTCAACGCCCCCGGTCGCTAACGGCGCGGTCGACTCGGGCGCTCCTCCAGCAGCCAACGGCCCAACCTCAACGCCCCCGGTCGCTAACGGCGCAGTCGACTCGGGCGCTCCTCCTCCAACTAACGGCGCACCGACAACGAGTGCGCCTCCACCGGCCAATATTCAACCAGCGAAAGGTGCGCTGGCTATCCCTCTGTAAGTCGGGCAGGACCACTGGCCGCCCGTCACTTTCGACCGCGTGGTCTGGATAGCCGGTAACAGCGGCATAGTTCCGGCAACATCCACCCCAAGCGCGGTCTGCGCGCCAGATTGTTTGTGAACGAGCGCATCAGTTTCTTTTCCGATTTTCTGCATCGCCATCATCCGACCTCACGACGGATTTATTTCGCCCTGTGATTCATGACGCAAACTTGAATGCTTCAACCGTTACGCCTCAACAAAGCCAACGAATTGTCACCGCGCCTTGATCTTTCCTTCCTACAAGAGCGCTACGACGTTCTCAGAGCTCAACAACAGGAGTTTCCTCTATGGGCATGCTTATGGTCCGGTGCCCGAAGACAGGACGGGCTATCTCCACGGGCCGATACATCGAGTCCCGGTTATTCAGCAGCACTCCTGTATTTTTCGGCAGCACCTACTGTCCACACTGCCGGGCGAGGCATGAGTGGTTTGTCAAAGACGCATGGGTTTGTGATTCTGACCCGTCATGTGAATTCGTGGGGTAGGCTACAACGCACCGCGCAATCATTTGAAATGGTACCCCAAACTGTTCAGCAACCTTAGCGGAAAGGCCATTGAAACGCCCGCCGACACACTCCGCTATTATGTTCCTCGGTTGACAAGGACGCCGATAACGGAAATTAGGAAGCCGCTAAGGCGGCGGCCTAAGCTACCCGTCGCGAATGCGACCGACCTCTGGGCCGAGTTGCGGTTTGTTGAGTGCAAGGAGATGACCAATGCTGAGATTCTATTACAGCGGCGCGCCTAATCCGACCAAAGTCGCACTGTTCTTGGAAGAGACGGGCACGCCCTACGACCCCATTCCGGTCGACACCCGCAAAGGGGAGCAGCACAAGCCAGAATTTCTCGCCATCAACCCCAACGCGAAGCTGCCGGCAATCGTCGACGGCGACGTAAAGGCGTTCGATTCGAGTGCCATCCTGCTCTATCTCGCCGACAAGACAGGTAAGTTCCTCCCTGCCAAAACCGATAAAGCGCGCGGCGAACTATTGTCGTGGATGTTCTTTGTCTCGTCAGGTGTAGGCCCATATTTTGGTCAATCGGTGCATTTCCGTGTTTATGCGCCGGAGAAGATATCTTACGCCACCAATCGCTATGTTTATGAAGCGCAGCGCCATGCCGGCATTCTCGATGCACGGCTTGCCAGGCAGAAGTACATGCTCGGCGACACCTACACGATCGTCGACATGAATGTCTGGGGCTGGGCGCGTCTCATTCCAACCGTGCTCGGCGATAGCGCTTGGGAAAAGCTTCCCAATCTGAAACGGTTGGTCGATGAGATCAGCGCGCGGCCGGCCGCGCAGCGAGCAATGGCCCTCAAAGATCGACACAAATTCAAGACGGACATGGACGCCGAGGCGATGCTGGCCATGTTCCCGCATCTGAGCGTGAAGGTCGCGTAATCCCTATCTTTGCCGCGCGGCACACCTTGCCCTTCTTGATGTCCGCTTTGGGTCATAAGCGGACATCGATGCTCTTCGATTTGATGTCCGCTTTACCCCCGAAAGCGGACGTCGAAACCGGCGCCGCTATCAGCTCCGACGCAACAACTCCGGCAACTTCGCGGCGTTCGCCGCGATCCGCCAGCGTGCCAACCCGGCCGGGCTGGAGATTGTCGGCGCAGGATGGTTTCCCGTTGCGCTCGTTTTCAATCTTCATCAGCCACCTCGTGCACGTCGATGCCGGCCCCACGCGCCTGCTTGATCATGTTGGCTGTGCCAGCGCCGCCTGGAAACGCGATCACCGCTTCCGGGTCGTATTTGTCGATCATTTCCTTGTTGCGTTTTGGCCCAGCCCAGCGGCCGAATTGGTCCCAGTCCGCGAACTCCGTCATTGATGGGATGCCGTGCGCCTTTGCCCACATCCGCGCCCAATAGTCGGCACCGTAATATTCCCCAGCCACGGCATCAGAACCGCCTTCGATCACTCCGGCGATAGTATTCTTGGCGTGGAAAGCATCGAGCACGCGCCACAGGCGCACTACATTTTGAAAATAGCGGCCGCCGCAGACTAGCACTCTCATAGCTTGCCGCGCTCCAGCTTCGCCACCACCGTGCTCAAGTGCTCTTGAACGAGTCAACGAGCTTGCAAACCCATCCAGTGCATTGATCGCGGCAACGCGTGCGCTTATCAGGAACTCCTGAGGTTCCCTCGCGCCTGACTCACCGGCCGGTTTTTTCTAAACTCCGCATCGGTGCGCCGGCACGACTCGCCGTCGCGCGCCATCGGGAAAGGACAGATGCAATGACCGATATTAGCCTATCACCACCGAAATCGCAGAAAGGCTGAACCCTTACCACTCCATCGGATCATGCGGCCAACTGTCATACGGCCCGGGGGGATCAGATTGCTTAAATAGTTGCAGTTCTGATTTGATCGGCCCACGACCTTCGCTCATTTGGGTCACAAGAGAATTGACGGTTCTTTCGAGAGCCGCAAGACGATCTTCCAATCGCCCGCTTTTTCTCTCCGACGCTAGAATTGTTCTCTCAATCTCTGAGTCCATTTTCTGATCCTCCCGGCGCGGCATTAACTGTTGACAAACCGAGGCGAGCCCATCGTTCACGGTCCTAACCGCGACCGCGCAATTTCCAAGTTTGTAGAAGTTCCTCGGCCTGATTGAGCGTGAGCCGCTCTTCGCACACCGGCGGCACAACGTC
>JBAPZR010000573.1:0-1548 GCA_049285335.1 Xanthobacteraceae bacterium
GTCGTGCGGGACCTAGCGGGCGGCCGCTGATCCACGTTTATTACGAGAATGAGCAAGGGCCGAGATCATCTCCGACTGCATTTCGACTCCCAGCGGTCCTTTCTGGGACATTTTGAGGCCATGCCAAAGAACCGCCGCAAAGAAAAAGGCCACCGGGGGTCCACACCATCCGATGGCACAGTATTTCACCTGGGTATGCTGCCGCATTCCAAGAGCCCGAATGCGGCGCACAACTCAAAGCACGCAATCGAATGCCCGACCTTAATCTGGATTAATGGCTACCATGACGGATCGCCGCTTCCCGCCGCCTTGGTTGATTGAGGACATTGGCGCTTGCTTCGTCGTGAAAGACGACGGCTACTACCTCAATGTCCGCTAATGACCCAAAGCGGACATTCCCGTCGCGTCAAAGTCGGGGGCTCGGTGACGGTGGGAGGTTCGGTCAATCAAGGTCGCTGATTGGTCGAGCAACGAGACGTGCGCGAGCTCGTCGAACCTCATTTACCGGCAGAATATCGCCCGATCCGGGGAGGTGCTATTCTGTTCGGTAGCAATTTGATCCTGGAACATTCACTTCGGAGGTTCACATGGGCCTGATCATCCCGGTAATTATCTTCGTGGGGTTTGCAGCCATTATTGTCTGGGTGGCAGATTGGACGTCCGGCGCACGACGCTACGCAGCGCTTGCCGATCTCAATCGGCGCCTTGCCAGCGGCGAGATCGAGCGGGCCGAATACGAGGAGAAACACAAATCGGCCGGTAAGATCCGCCGCCGCCAGAAACGGCGCCACAAGGCCGAAGAGGCCGCGTAATTAATCCGGCCGATGACTGATCGCCGCTTTCCTCCGCCCTGGTCAGTCGCCGTTGCTTCGTCATCATGTGTCTCGGCATCTTGATCGGCGGCCAATTGTACGGCCGCTATCTCGCTTCTTTCAATTCCGGCCAGCCGCTAGTTTCGGGGGCAATCCCGACATACCGCGGAAATCACGCGATGTCCGGTGCTGACCAGTTTTGAGAGTGGTCAATTTTGGACAGACTCACTCGCCGTCGGTAGGCACGATACACACTCCAAAAAATAGAGCCGTGTTCGGCTCTGGTCGATCGCAGACCAGGAGCAAGCGGCCAAAAACTAGATTCTGGCTCTGGCACGAGAACTCGCCCAGGTCTGCGAATAGGGATCGTCGCCAAAAATGGTAGGGAAACCAATCATGCCACCGGGCTACGTCACCGCCGACTTCGCAATCAAGGCAGGCTATTTTTTTGTCGGCGCGCTTGTCCTCATCTTTGTTAGCATGCTGGTGCTGACGGCTGTACACCCGTAGTCAAGCGCCGCTTTCATGACAGTCCGGACAAGCAGGAAAACGGTGAACTTCGCTCATCCGTTCTCGCTCAAAGGCGTCGATCGAATATTGGCGGCTGGAGACTATCGGGTCGTAACGGACGAAGAACTCATCGAAGAATTATCATTTCCTGTTTATCGCCGCGTGGCCACCATGATCTTCGTGCCGGCGGAATCTGGCAGTGCTTCTGCGGTTGAGATGGTGACCA
>JBAPZR010000574.1:0-7495 GCA_049285335.1 Xanthobacteraceae bacterium
ATCTTCTCCCAGACAACACCTTCTGGGTTTGAGTGTTTTTCATGTTCATTCGCTTATGCACTGGCGTGGCGTTGGACCATTTCTAAGGCACTACAATGCTCACTTATGTCTTTCATGTTCAGCATAAAGACGGAGATTGCGACGAGGGATTGGATTTTTACCAAGGCGACATGCCAAGAGCGGGTGAGATAATCCAACTTGTGGTTCGTGGCGAAACGCTGAAAGGTCGCGTCGGCGTAGTCAGTGTTCCTCAATCCACACCTCAAGGCGATCGCGTAATCCATGTTTACGTCGAAGAGGTTTAATTCCTGATCGCTTTGCCGATTACGCTGCAGCCCTAACAACAACTGACACTACCTTTCCGAATCTCTGCGATTTTTGGGCGTCGATGGCGCGTCTTTTCGCTGCCCGGAGCCGCAATGACGACCACTAACTAAACGCCGGTGGCTTTGAGTGGCTACTTTCCTGAATCTCTGTGCTTAAGGCGGAACAATGGCGCGCCGTTTTGCAGGCGGTGAGTTTATTTCGGTGGTCGTGAAGATAACATAAACGGCACGCCAGCCGCGCGTCTGTTGCGCAGTGCACAAAAAATCATTTGTCGGAGTGCGCGCACAAATCATTTGTGAGAGTGTAGACCTAGCTAAGTTAGGAACCACACTCATCCCTGCGCGTTTAAGACTTGGTGCCGTAATCTCCAACTCACCCTCACCCGCTCCATAGTCGAGGTGACGGCCGCCACCAACTTTTTGTGGAAATTCCTGGAAGTCCGCCATGAAGAGCGTGATTGAAGGTAACCACGAAGCGGGGAAAGCCTTAGCGCTCTCTGTAGGAGGAGTGATGCTCACTATGCTGATGTGGACTTTGATGATGCTGTTCTTCTATTGAAATCCAGCGAGTTAGCAATGGATACGCAAACCAATCACCAACGTGATCTTCCCGATAACTTCTGGGTACAAACGGCGGCACTAGCTATCGTAGTCGGCGTTCTCGTCGAAATCGCGGCTAGACATATTTGGTAGTTCCGAGAATCTACCTGGGTCGGCCTAGTAAACCTTCGGGCTTTTACGCAAAAACTTCTTACAGACAGCTTCGCAGTTCGTCGCAATCCGGCGCGCCTTGTCTTTAGTGAGAAGCTTCGCAGTCAACCGTCCGCCAGCAGCTGTTGCCGCGGCTAGACAATCAGGCATCTTCCGGTCGGTGGATGAGCTTAAAGCTCCTAACCTTGGTTGTATCCAAACTGTCTATGATTTTGAGGCACACGACACATCTTGCCGCATCGCCTTCAGTCTTGGGAACCAGCGAAGGTGTCGCCGAATAAAGGGCTCCGCAATGCGGGCAGAAAAAGGTGTGGCCTTCCAAAACGGGTCCCACATGTGGCATGTCGGCCCTCCTGCTCTGAACTACCGACCACCCGCTTATTTCCGCTCCAGTTCATAGCCTGAGACTGGCCCCTTGGGTCAGAGACTTGGTCTAGCTTCTTTAGCAGATGGTGCGGTCCCCCCGCTGCCCTTCCAATCACCGCCCCTTTCTTCTTCGAGGCCGAAACAGCCGGGCTGATGTTCGTCCGGCACCGCTGGCCACGAGACTTCCGTTGGCAGCTTTTTTCTTTTCCATGTGAAGATACAGTCGCAGACTACAAGTGCAGCCAAAGCCAAACCAAAGCTCACAAGTTGCATCTGTTGCATCGTGGTGTGTCCATGCCCAACACCACTCGGCTTGGATGATACTGCTATCCGGCCTTACGCAAAAGATAGAAATAGCCGAGCTTTTGACCGCTGCCGTCCTTGACGACGTAGGAGGCGCCGATGTCCTCGATTGACCAGGGCGGCGAGAAGTGGCGAGTTGTCGCCTTATCGCGACCCAAGAGCGCGTTCGACGGCCACGCCCTCATCGCCCATCACTTCGAAAGACCAGGGGGGCGGGAAGCGGCGCTCATACGAGCTGGACCCTCCGGACAATCGCGAACATTGTTAGTATAACGTCAGCGTTGAGGGGCGTTGAGGGTTCGGGGGCGATCCGATTTGGGATCGACTCATGGCTGAGAATCTGGACAAACCGCGCGCTGCGCCGTTCATGGAGCGGCTCGCAACCGAACCCCTTGTGTTGATTTTTGGTATTGTTGCGTTCCCAGTACTCGCTGTCGCACTGGGCATCGGCATTACGATCCTGGCAAACGCTTTGCGGTGAAGACTTCAGAATCCACATACGCTACGATTGTCCATTATGTGGATGGGAGATCGGCAATGCTTGAGCGGGTGCAGTGCCTGCCCATTCTACGGCGGGGCTCGCTCAATAAGACAAATTGCTCAGGCCGGTACCCCGCTAGTTGCCATCGACCTGATAAGTTGCGATCCCGATCGAACGCAAGCGTTCAAGTAGTTCGTACGAAAAATGGTGCCAAGCTATGCGTCGTCGCGTCAGCGTAAAGGCTCCGGATCAATCGAGGGAGGGCACCCAGGCTGCTCAAAAGTGCAAACCCCAAAGGTGAAGTTGGCCGTCCCACTTACCATACCCGCGATCTCCAACGCTTCATCGGAGACCTCAAAGGTTAGGTTCTCTTCCTCTGCAGTCTTCAAGGTGATCATGGCATTGATCCTTTCCAATTCGCTTACGACCGTCGCGGCCAGGATTAATATTCCAAAAAGGACTTTGGCTGACAAGGCAACCAATAGCACTAGGTCAATATCATCGTTCGTCCGCGGAAATAAAGCAATGGGAATGCGGACGGTTTCGCCCCTTAACCTGGCCGCTGGTTCAGTCGAGCGTGATCACGATGGATAGGCGCTCGCAGGCGCTGCTTCGCCCCAAGCGCCCAAGGTGTGGATTTTTTCGATCGCCACATCAGTGTGCTTTTGCTCAGCGCCGCAAGTTGCCTCGTCGACGTTACGGGCGATCGCCAGCAAACCAGCTTTTGTCTCAGGATTGTCGCGCGCCTTGTCGAAACGCGGCTTGTCGCGCCATACCCACTTCCCGCCCTGTAACCGCGCATAGAGCTGCCCAGTTTCATAATCAGCAAAATTAATGACTGGAATCCAACGTACGCAGCGCTTCAGAAAGTCAACGTTGCTTTGCGGAGACAGGTCCACGCTGGCATAGACGTCGGCAGTTCGCTGGGCCCGAATATTGATTTTCCTAAATCGCTCGATGTCGATCATGGCTTTAACGTCGAGAATGGTCATCTCTTTATTCCACCCGAATGCCACTGTGCGCGGTGGGCAGCCTTGCGCCACGCTGTTATCGAGAAACTCATAGTGAACTCGCTTCCCGGCTATCAGTGCCCATGTGAAGAACAACTCAGGCATGCCGGCATAGGCTTCGACATTGTGAGCCAGAACATCCTCGACTGCTTTGTACCTGCCAAGCTTCAGTCCGCGCGCCCAGGCGCGCTCAACAGTCGTTTCCGGCGGCGTGATCATAAAGAACATATAGACAAGATTACCAAAGCGGGTCAGCAACCGGCTTGAACCCTCTTCTAGGTTGGGTACAAAGCTATCGAAGCGAAAGCGGTCGATTAGGAGGTGTGGCATCTCTCCTCTAATAGCCCGCTCGGCCATCCGGACGTCCAGTTTTCGATCGATGATTTCAACTTCGTGCCCTGTCAGCATACCGGCATATTTGTAGGCGGTGCCCAGCGCTGCATAGTCTAAGAGGAATTTTCGCCAAATGTCGGGACTGATCAGCGCGAATTCTTCCCAAGGAAAATTGAGCTTTCCGGCCAGGAGTTTCTGCAGTGGACGCATCGTGCTTTTCCCCGACGCCGCCGCGCCCTTGACGTTCATCACGACCGGCTTTTCCTGTCGCGACAAAAATCGGTAACCTTCACAAGCAACGGCTTTTTGAATGAACGGCAGGATAGCCTGACCGATAACTTCGCTGCCAAAATCATTACAGACGAGTGTGAGGGCGAGGTCTGTCAGCAACGCGTTATCGCCCAATAGGCGACCGTGCTTGCTAATGATTGCTGTTGCAACTCTATGCAGGGCGGCAAAGCAGCGCGTCGTCAAGCGGTCGTCGCTTTGTTTCGACTTTTTTCGCCATTCGGAAACGATTCGTTGATCGCGCTCAGCGATCGTCTCAGGCTGCGGCGATGACTTTCTTGAGTAAAAGATAGATAGAAAGCGGGAACGGCCTGGTTGATTGATATCGTCTGCCGCCTTAGATCGGGTTAACGCACGTTCGAGCTCTGGCACGATGATCATGGAAGATTTGTGTCTTAGCTCTCCAAAGAGCAGTGCCAGGCCGTCGCGATGGGAAGCGATATATCGATTGAGAATGGTTGCGACGATCTTACGGAAGTTTCTGCCAAGATCCTCATCGTCACGGCCGTCAGGAACAGCAATGCCGGCCATGACGTGAATCAGTAACTCATGAACAATCAGTCGCTCTACGCGAAACGCGACAAGTTCCTCGGCCGGCAAACCGCAGAATTCACTCAGTTCGTACGCCTTTGCGGCGCTCGTCGAGACATTTTCGTTGCGAAATATTGTCGAGAGCGGCAAATACTCGCGTGGCAATTGCGATTCCAAACCCGGATTCCACGCCCCATATTTTGCCGGCGGCAGATTAGTAATCATAGTTCACGGCCCGGTCCTTGACGGGTTGCGTCCTAGAGAAGGTTAAGGAATGCGATGAGGGTGGTAAAGTGGAGGTGTAAGCACGAAACCTGAGCAACGTCCGATATAGAGGGAAAATAGATTTTCTGCGGACATCACTGAATGGCGAGAATCTGCCCCCGAAGGCGGCATCGAACTGCTTCTCGTCGAAACGAATGCGGTCGAATGTGGTCAGCGCCGGAACGCAGCCGGCGCCGCCGTGATCCGCCGGACCTTATCTTTTATGAGCAGTTTTGCTGGGGTGTGTGCTGAATCGACTTACTCCTTGGAAAGTACATGGTTCTGGTGCTTGACGAGCGTAGCTATAGGCGGGGCCGTATCCGTACTGGTCTCCGCCACCGCTGCCATATTGCGGACCGCCACCATATGGCGTTCCGAAGTAGCCCCTTTCTTTCAAGCTATAACAACCGCCGTAGGTCCAATACGTTTGCGCCGACGCAGTAGAAGCGGCAGGAACCAACAGCAAAGTGGCAACTAAACATTTCGTGCACAGATTCATTTCTTTCTCCGGGGCGAACTAGCGGTCAACATTTCATTGCTATGGCGCGTTCTTGATGTCGCAACCACGGGCGATGGTGTTGTGATCGTTTGGGCTATGCTAATCACAATCAGCGCATTCGGTTTGATTCGAATCAAAGTCCGATTGCCCACTGTGGTCCAAATTGAGCTAAAAGCTTACATCGAGTTCAGGTCGTCTTCTGCCAGGGGTGCTTTCCTACCTCAGTTCATGATCCTGTTGCGGTCCACACCGATCCACGGAACTAACGCGGCTGAGGTTTGCGAACGCGTAGCGCTGGTAATTCTATAATCTGATGTTCCGAGGCTTTCCGGATGCTGCTCCTGCCATTCAAGACATCCTCACTCAGTGTCTCATCCAATGCAAAGTCGGCGGCTTCCGCTCCGATAGCTCTGAAATTGTAATGTCGCAATTTTTCAGCGTGAATCATTCGTCGTGGCCTGGACCACAGCCCGTCTGGTAAGTCAAGCCACTCCGGCACGAGCCAAAATCTATTCCTGTATTGGATCACATCAATGATCACCAATGACGCGTCGACTACTGCTAAACACTTCAAAACGTTGGAAGTGATTATTTGTTCACCGCATATCGCAGTTTCACCGCATCTAAGGTCATTAATAAAAGCGTTGCGCTTTTTGCACCGCATGCCGACCCGCAACTTGGGCTTTGACTTTTCAAGCATTTCTGGTCTGAGAACTGGTTTGTATTCAGGCATCGCGCTTGAATCCGATTGATCCATAAATCGCAAGCACACGACACATTTAGCGGTATTGGTTTCTTTTTTGCCGGCTTGCATGCGGGTGGCGGAATAAAGCGCACCGCACGTGGGGCAAAAGAAACTTACTCCTTCGGGAACCGGCCCAGTTAACGGCAATTCGCACCTCCTTTGGAAAACGAGCGCGACAGCCAATCGAGTGGAACAGTAGCGCTACCCGCGAGTAAATATCGGTTTTTTTGATGGAACAATTTGCGCGCTGCATGCAGTTCTAATCGATGATGCGGCGCACACAAAACCCGCTGAGCCTCAAAACATTTCAGTGACAACGTGATGAATTCAGGTCACACTACTTTCCCTCAAATTAGGCGCTCTCGCCACCGTCGGAAGGCCCCATGGAACTTTCCATCGAGCGGCTTGGCACGGTCGGAGCGCCTCGGAGCGGCGGCGATCTGGCCGAATGCTTCAGGGATTTGGAAGAGGCTAGAGGCCGAAGTTCCCAAACACTAACGGGCACACACGCGACTCCGTGCGTGACCGAATGGGATCGCAAACGCGGTGTCTGAGCAAAAAATAAGGATCGAACAACAAGGGGGACGGAAACATGACCACAGCAACTGTTGACTCCCGCTCAAGCGCAATTGCGGCAACGCGCTGGACTCAGCTCATTGTCGGCATCTTGTGCATGATATTGATCGCCAACCTGCAGTACGGTTGGACGCTTTTCGTTAATCCCATCAACAAGGCGCATGGCTGGTCGATCGCATCGATCCAGCTCGCGTTCAGCATCTTCATCGCGCTTGAGACCTGGCTCACGCCGATCCATGGGTGGATCGCTGATAGCCTCGGCGAGCGACGCGGGCCCAAGCTGGTGGTCGCTGTGGGTGGAATCCTGGTTGCCCTCGGTTGGATTATCAATGCGTATGCGCAGTCCCTCGAAATGTTGTATCTCGGTGCTGTGGTGGGCGGCACTGGAGGTGGGGCGGTGTATGCGACCTGTGTCGGTCAGGCCGTCAAGTGGTTTCCCGATCGGCGCGGTTTAGCCGTCGGTCTTACCGCGGCGGGTTACGGTGCGGGCGCGGCGCTGACTGTCGTTCCAATTCGGGCGGTTATTGACGCCGCCGGCTACGAGGCAGCTTTTTTCTGGTTCGGGCTGGTCCAGGGTGGGCTCGTTTTTATCCTGGCATGGGTTTTGCGGGCACCCGAGCCCGGCGAGACGGTCGGCCTTCCCTCGCCAAAAGTAGCGCAGACGGCGCGTAGCTACACGTTTTGGGAAGTATTGGGCACTCCGGTTTTCTGGGTACTTTACGTCATGTTTGTCATGGTGTCGGCGAGCGGATTGATGGCGACGGCCCAGATTGCACCTATTGCAAAGGACTTTAATGTCGGGGATGTAGTGATCTTGTTCGGTGCCACGGCGCTGACCGTGGCACTGATCGTCGACAACGTCTGCAACGGTGGGGCGCGTCCTCTGTTCGGCTGGATTTCAGATCGGATCGGCCGCGAATACACCATGGCGATCGCCTTCGGTCTGGGCGGAATAGCCTATTGGCTGCTGGGGACCCTCGGACATGCTCCCTGGGCATTCGTTCTCTTCGCTGCCTTGATCTTCCTCACCTGGGGCGAAATCTTCAGCCTGTTCCCGTCAAC
>JBAPZR010000575.1:0-1546 GCA_049285335.1 Xanthobacteraceae bacterium
TGGCTCAGCGGGGCGGCGAGACGATCCTGCGCTCGCTTGTTGAATACAGGTTATATATGGAGTTTTAAAACATCATGGGTGAACCGCTCCTGCGTCCATTGGGACTCCTCGCCGAGCTCACCCATCGCTGTCCACTCGGCTGTCCGTATTGCTCGAACCCGATCGCGCTAGAGTCGCGCGCCGTCGAGATCGACACTGCGACCTGGGCTCGGGTATTTGTGGAGGCCGCAGATCTCGAAGTTCTCCAGGTTCATCTTTCGGGCGGAGAGCCGACGGCGCGACGCGACATTGTCGAGATCACAGCGGCTGCTCACCGTCAACGCTGTCATCCATCGTGCCAATATCGACCGCATCGCCGCCATGGTGGAACAAGCGGTCGCGCTCGGCGCCAGCCGAGTCGAGATTGCCCATGTTCAGTATTACGGCTGGGCTCTCGCGAACCGCGCGAAGTTGATGCCGACCAGACAGCAAGTCGAGCGCGCGGTTAGCTGTGTCGAGGTTCTGCGGCAACGCTACCAAAGCATCATCGTGATCGACGCCGTTCTGCCGGACTATTTCGCACGCTACCCCAAACCTTGCATGGGCGGATGGGGGCGCCGGTCGCTAAACGTCTCGCCGTCCGGCAAGGTTCTGCCCTGTCATGCAGCCGAGACCATTCCAGGTCTTGAGTTCTGGTCCGTGCGCGAGCATTCGCTTGCCGACATCTGGCAGTCCTCACCGGCTTTCAATGCCTTCCGCGGCACGGACTGGATGAAAGCGCCGTGTGCCAGCTGTCCGCGGCGGGTGAAAGATTTCGGCGGCTGCCGCTGCCAAGCTTTGGCGCTCACAGGCGACGCACGGGCAACAGATCCAGTCTGCCATCTATCGCCCCACCATATCCTCGTGGCCGAACTCGCCGAACAGCGCAACGACGCGCCCTACATCTATAGGCGCTCGCGGACCGAGCGCACCACAGCAGCCGAAATGGCCAAGGTGGACTGATGGCACTGCCAAGTACTCAAGGTGTTTCATGCCTCCAAACACCCATCCCTGTCGCCTACTACCAAAGACGATTCTATATTCCGTTGCATGAGGTACGTCATGTCCGCTCGGGAGGCTCTGATTTTCGCGCTGGCGCTCGCGGTCGCATGGGGGGAGGTATTCGTCCTCTACGGGCCGGGCGTGATGCTGACCGTCCAGATGGGTGAACCGGTACCGGATAGTCTGTCAAATGACCCGACACCGCTGCACTGACCATGTACTACCGCATCTACGTAACGCTCAAGAACGGCAACCAAGCGATTGGCCGTGAACTGCACGAAGGTTCGCCCCCGGCTTCCGGCACTGAGCTTGAAGTGCCACTCATGAGAGGCGGTTCGGCCCAAGCGCGGATCGGCTCGGCAACTACCACCAAGCGCATAGGAGGCTACGCGGTCAAGGCCATCACTGCGGTCCACGCGGATGAAATCTGAGGCCGCCGAAAAGCGCCAAGGCGAGGGAAGAGAATCACCGGATGCTGACCAGGAAACAATTGGATGCTTGGAACAACGCCGACGAACGCGAGATT
>JBAPZR010000576.1:0-2203 GCA_049285335.1 Xanthobacteraceae bacterium
ACTCGGGCCTGTCGGACCCGATCGATCTGAACGCTCTGCAGCACCAAGTTCAGCACTTGCCGGCGGAAGTCATGCTGTTTTTGCTTGGCAGTCGCTACTGTGACACCGATCGTCTATCCGACGAGGCTTGGCGGCTCTTCGGAAACACCCCACTCGGTTGGCCGCGGGTGCAGGCTATCTGCGACTTTGTGCACAATCACATCGTCTTCGGCTATGAGCACTCCCGCGCCACCAGAACGGCGTTCGAAGCATACCAAGAACACCGCGGCGTTTGTCGCGACTACGCGCATCTTGCAGTCGCCTTCTGCCGTTGCCTGAACATCCCGGCGCGCTATTGCACTGGTTACATCACTGACATCGGCCTCCCGCCGCCTTACGCGCCGATGGATTTTGCCGCATGGATTGAAGTTTATCTGGGCGACCGTTGGTACCCCTTTGATCCACGCAACAATGCCCCCCGGATCGGCCGCGTCCTCATCGCGCAGGGCCGCGACGCCGCGGACGTGCCTCTGACCCATAACTTTGGCCCAGGAACCTTGTTGGGGTTCCGTGTCTGGGCAGATGAAGTGCCGCCAGAATGAACGCTCTACCTTCCAACAAACCATCATCACGATTAATCAGAGACGGCAGAAGGGTTCCGGTGTTTCGCCCAGCGCCGACCGATCTTGGTGCCGGTGCAACGCCCGCAAGCCGACTTCATCATCCCGATGTATCTTGCAATCTCAAGCGCCGGTAGCCCCTGCCGCAGCGACCTTTACCGCAACTTTCATGGCCAAATGATCCGACGCGGTCCCGAACCATATGCCTTGCAGAGGGATCGCCTCGCGCGGGTGATGCGCGACCGCGACGCAGATGAGGTTTTGATTTCCCACGATGCCTCCCGACGGGTCGAAGTCGACCCAGCCCGGACCGGGCACGTAGACCTGGACCCAGGCGTGGGTGTTGCCGCCAGTAGCGCAGTCGTCATCATCGGTCAAATGCACATATCCGGATACGAACCGCGCGGCAATTCCGCGCAAGCGCAGCGCGGCTATCAATAGCACTGCGAGGTCACGACAACTGCCGCGCCCGAGATTGAGTGTCCGGACCGGAGCCTGGAGCCAAGGCGCCAGGGCCGCGCGCGCCCGCGAAATCTTCTGGCCGTATCACCAACGGATCGAAGCCGAGCTGGACCGTCGGCGGCAAACCGGCTGTCCGGCGGCGCTGATCTCGCTTCACAGCTTCACGCCTGCCTTCGAAGGCGCAACGCGGCCCTGGCATGCCGGCGTGCTCTACAATCGCGATCCGCGTTTCGCCCATTACCTGATGGCGCTCCTCAATGCGGAAGAGTGTCTTTTCGTCGGCGACAACGCGCCGTACATCGTGAGCGACGTGTCGGACTACACCATCCCGGTACATGCCGAGCGCCGCGGCCTGCATCACGTGTTGATCGAGATCCGCCAGGATTTGATCGCCGGTGAGAACGGGCAGCGAAATTGGGCGGCCCGTCTCGCGCGCCTGCTACCACAGGCCCATTTGGCGCTATGAAAATTAGGAGTATCGGCAGGTTCTCGAGCTTGTCGAAGAGGTGCCGGACGTAGTCGCAGGCGCCCTTTTCCCGGTGCGGATGCAGGGCGGATCGTTGCAGTAGCCGTCGAAAGTCGCCTTTGACTTTCATTCTCGACTAGGATCATCACAGTGCGCGGTTTGATGTCGCCTGCCACCGCCTCTTGGAACCTGCCGAGCGCTAATTATCGACTCTGTGTCTTCGATAACTCAAATACGTCTCTCAGTAATCTCCACCGTCGCGACCCGCATGACATGTCGGCGCCAATCGCGCCGACGGGGCGTTTTTTCACCTCGGGAGGCTCGGGCCCCTTCCCCGCGCGATCTCAGGAACAGCATGGACGAAAGCAGAAGGGGACTTTCAGCTTTCACCGGCGCTGCGTAGTTGCGTTGAAACAACCAACTTTTCTATGCATTCGGTGACGTTTGCCTTTATGCCGCCTCAACCTTTCGCGCCTTTCGCCACCGCGACGGCCACAATGGCCGAAACGATATAGGAGACGATGAGCATGACCGTATCTGAACGAGTTGCGGAAATGTTGAAGCAATCAATTCGCGCCTCGGCGGAAATCATTGATGCGTTGCGTCGGGCGGGAGTGTTACCAGTTCAGTCCAATTGTTCTCCTCTAGGCGCGAAAACAACTGCCGAAGAACCAGA
>JBAPZR010000577.1:0-2261 GCA_049285335.1 Xanthobacteraceae bacterium
CTCCTCGATCGCCGCCTGCTTAGTGACGACGAGCGCGCGACTGTTGCTCGATTGGCTCGGCCGCGGCATCGCCAGTTCGCAAAGGCGATCGCTGATGCGTCCGGTGCAGCCCATGACAAAACTGCGCTTCGCCGCGTTGCGCTCGCGGCCGTCGCCGACGAACTGCATCAGAAACTCGGCGAGCTCGGCCTGGACAAACTGCGTCAGCGATTCAATCAGCCATTCGGCAAAATCGACATCTGTCGGAAGTCCGCAGAAGGTCCGATTGTAGTGGCCGCGCGAAATGCTACTGTACCAAATTTTCGTGCCGGTGAATTTCTGCACGCCGGCCATCAGCCCGCGCCGGATGAAAAGCGGATCGCGCGTTTCGACCGTCCGCATGGTCGCCTTTTCTTCCTTGGTCAACGCCAGCTCGGCGTCGCTGACCTCGTAAGCATCAATCATCGCCTGCGCCTTGGTCAACGCGGCCAATGCTTCTTGCTCAGTGCAACCAGCCACGACGGTTTTGGCCAGCAACGCCTTGACCTTGCCAACGATGTTTTCTCGATCTGTCGTCATGATCGCTTTCGTCCCTTTGCCGATCGGCTCGGCTGTTTGAGATACCTTCGCGCTAGCTCTTTCATCTGCTCTCGGACAATTTCCTCCGGCGTGAGGCGCTTGTCGACGAATGCAACAACCTTCTTCGCCGGCGATTTGTTTGGTTTTCGCATCGCTGACGTTTCGTCGATCATGGGCGGACTTTTAGATCTGTCAAACGTTGCTCCCTACGGGAGGGCGTACGTATCAAATAAGATCAAATAGTTAGATGAGCGGTCCACGGATTTTCCACGGATTTTGCACTGGTGGAAAATTGCTAGGCACGCCGCCGCAAAAGACCATGAGCGATAAGCCCATGATCTGACTCAAAAACTTTTGTCCGGTTTGGGGGATTTCCTCAATTCGGCGTCGCGCATGTAGGGAGCGGTCGCTTCACTCGCCGGCCGGCGGAGCGTCGATCACCGGGCCGCCATCGAGCGGCTTCGGCTTGGGCAAGATCACCGCGCCCGCGCCCGTCACCGTCATTGTCGCCGGCCCGTCGTAATTGCGGCCGCGGAGATCAATGCACCAGCTTGCGACCGACACGCCGACGTTCACGTTTACTGCATCATTCGCGGGCTTGATGCCGGCGACGCCGAGCGAAAACTTGGTCGCCTCGAGTGCGACGCGCTCGCTCGTGCTGTCCAACAACTTAGTAAGCCGCGCGCTCGCACGGCCGGCGCTCATCGCGACTTCTCGGGCGGCGCGCGTCCGCAATGCTTCGGCGTTATGCGGCTCGCCGAGAGCTCGTGACAATCGCTCGCGCGACAAGCCGACTTTCTTCGCGGCGGCCGTGATGGTCCGAACCTGGCCGCTAACGAGCGCCTCGATCGCCGCCCTAATCTTCGGCGGCAGTTTCCGCATTTTCGTTTGTGGCTGCGTCGGCAACGCCGGCGACGGCACTGGCCGGTTCGTAGCGCGCGCTAAGTCTTTGTCGCTTTCGGTCATGCCTTACCGCTCGTCCCTGCCGCCGCGAAAGCGCGCGCCCTGGCCGCCAAACTGTTGTTGCATCTGCGCGGCACGCTTTTGAGCAAACGTCATGTTGTCGTAACCGGCGATTTTCCCGGTCTCTTGCGTGGTCGTTTCGCGGTGGCTTTGGGAAAATCCGGTGTCGCCCTGGCTGGAAAAGCGTCGGATTACCGTTTCAAGTGAGCGCACGATCGGCGCGCTTGGATATTGCGTGATGAAGTTGGCGACTTCGGCGCCGTCCTTTCCGGCAACGCTTTTCAACCAGGTCGAAATTGCGGTGATGCGAGCCGGGCCCGCGGCGCCGAGAGCGTCGAGGTTGCGGGTTCTCATGGTTTGTTGGTTCATCAGCTCGCCGGTCTTACCAGCCACATGCAGATCGAGGAGTGAAGAAAATTGTTCCTGTGTCAAATTGTTCTTTAGGGCCCATTGGCGTGCCGCGGCCAGTTCCGGGCTGCGCTCGTCAAAAGCAAAATTGACGTTTTCAGGAAGTTTGAAATCCAAACTGTTTTTTGCGAGGTACTCGGCTTCGGTCTTGGGCAAAGTGTTTTTGCGAATGTTCGCCTCGGCCTTCGCAGATAGCGCGCTTTGCAATTCCTCTGCCGAGTAATCAGCATCTCCAACACGGATGCGCTCGCCCGGCGGCGTCTGCTGTTGCTGTTGCTGTTGCTGTTGCTGTTGCTGTTGCTGTTGCTGTTGCTGTTGCTGTTGCTGTTGCT
>JBAPZR010000578.1:0-22872 GCA_049285335.1 Xanthobacteraceae bacterium
CCGCTACACTTGGCCGGTATCGACCGGACGTCCCGGCTACGATACGCCCAGCGGCTCGTTTAAGCCGAACCGCATGGACCCTGATCATTTCTCCCAGGAATGGGACAATGCGCCGATGCCCCATGCGATCTTTTTCGACATGGAGGGCCACGCGATCCATGGCTTTTTCGACGCGAAGCATCTCGGCAGCGCGGTGTCGCATGGCTGCGTGCGGCTGTCGCCTGAGCACGCTGCAACGCTTTTCGATCTCGTCAAAGCCGAAGGCATGGGCGAAACGAAAGTAGTCATCGCGGGACGCACGCCCGGCGGCGACAATGGGCCGGTGGCGCGCGCGCACCTGCCGATCAACCAGACGGTTTCGTCAGGGCAGCAGCAGGGCTATGGCCAACAGGCTTACGGCCAACCTGCTTATGGGCAACCCGCTTATGGACAGCCGGTTTACGGGCAGCCAACTTATGGGCAGCAGACTTATGGACAGCCAGTCTACGCGCAGCGCTCTTATGCGCCGCCGGCCTACGGCCAGTCTTATTATGCGCCACCGGGTTACGGCCAGCCGACCTATGTGCAGCCGGGCTACGGCCAGCCGGTGTACCGGCAGTGGTGAGGCCGCTTTCGTTCACACCTTGTTGAGCAAGCGGTGCATTGCGGCAATCGAAAATCGAATAGGTTAGCGCGCCCGTTGTTTTTAGACAGCGGACTGCATCCTTGGAGGTCGCTATTTTGACCTCTTCGTGAGGCGTTGTCCTTATGACGTCATTATGACGTCATTCTCGTTGGGAAGGATCATCCTATGCCGTATGTTCGTTGCCTCGGTTTCGCCGCGCTCGCCGCGGCTTTCGCCTTCGCTGCGCCTGCGCGCGCGGCGATCATCATGCACAGAGACATGTCGTTGCGCACCGCCGTAGCTATTGCCGAAGGCGCCGTCGCCGCCTGCGCGGAGAAGGGCTATGCCGTGTCCGCGGTGGTCGTCGATCGTGACGGCGAGACGATCGTCGAGATGCGCGGCGACGATGCCGCGCCGCACACCATGGAAAATGCGCGGCGCAAGGCCTACACGGCCATGACGTTCAAGCAGCCGACCGCGGAATATGCCAAAAAGTTACAGGACCCGAATTCGGTGGCGCACCAGCAGGTCACGCTTCCGAATGTCATTGCCATTCCGGGCGGCCAGCCGATCAAGATCGACAATCAGGTGGTCGGCGGTGTCGGCGCTTCGGGTTCTCCCGGCGTTGATGACGACTGCGTCAATGCCGCCCTCGACAAAGTGAAAGACCAGCTGAAGTGACGCCTTAAGATCGTTCCGGGTCGCGCAAAACACGCCCGACCCGGAACGATCAAACTCTCTTTACCGCGGCTTTTGAAACTTGAGCACGAAATTGTCGACCGGCATGTCCCGCTTGTAGCTCGGGAAATCGTGCGTATCTGCCGCGTTGCGCCAGAAATTGCCTTCGCCGGCGACCTTAAAGCCGGCAGCCTCGACTTCCTGCCGCAATGTGGATTCCTCGATGCGATGGAGCGTATGCGCGACCGAGATTCCTTGGCCGGGCAGCGCCGAATGATCGGCGATGATGAGATAGCCGCCCGGCTTGAGCACCGCGAATAATTTGCGGTCCATCTGCGCGCGATCGACGTTCATGTAGCTCGTGTCGTGGTAGTAGAAGAGGAAGGTGATCAGATCGAGGTCTCGCACGCCGGGCGGTATCGGATCGTCGAACGGCGCGGCGTCGGCAACGATGTTCTTCCCCGCCGGCGTCGCCAAGCGCGCCGCGAACACGGCCTTTGCCTTGTCGTTCAGGTCCGCCGGGTTTTGTGCAAAGACGACCCCGTCCGGCGCCACCGCGCGCGCCATCAATTCGCTGCTGTAACCGGCGCCAGCGCCTATATCGAGCACTTTCATGCCGGGGTGCGGAGCCGCAAATTGCAGAAACGGCAGCGGATCGCGGCGCTTGTCAGCCTGCCGATCGGCCTCGCTGCGGTCGGGCGCTGCGAGCAGCGCGGCATAATCGGGCACCGATTGGGCCTGCGCGCCGCGGACGGCGAGACCGGCGGGGGCGAGGCAGACCGCGGCTGCGAGCGTTGCAGCGGCGATCTGCGTCCATCGTTGGTTCATTGCATTCTCCTCGGCATTGTTTCTCGGTAGCCCCCTGCATTGAATACAACATCATAGCCGAGGATTTATTCGCCGTTTATGACGGCGTCGGCGTCAATCGAAGGGTGTAAATGTTGTGCAGAAGTCGTGAAATGGCGGTGAATAAGCTGAGCTGAAGCTGTGGATCGAGGCGGGGATCAGTCCGCGCCGAGCGCTAATGGCCGAATGTGACTATAGGGTTGTGAACTGCGTGTAAAGTTCCGAGAACCATCGATCTTTCAATCAAATCCGAAATACCACGAAGGCCATGACCGCATCAGAAACCACGTTGGCGACGCTCATAACCGATGAACAATTGGCGCGGCGCATCGCCGCCGTCTTTGCCGAAGGCTTTCTTGCCGACGAGGTTGCGGTGAGTTTTGTGGATATCGGCGGCGACGGCTGGCGCTTATCGCTGGATTTCCGCGGCGCGCCGGACGAGGACGTCGTCAGGGCCTTGGTGGCACAAGCAGGCGGAGCCGACACGGGCCGAGCGCTGCAGTTCGAGCAGATCGCCGCCAAGGATTGGGTCCGCGAGAGTCTTCGCGGATTAAGACCGATTGCGGCGGGCCGCTTCGTCGTTCATGGCGCGCACGATCGCGCGCTCGTGCCGCACAACAAAGTTGGCATCGAGATCGAAGCGGGGCTTGCTTTCGGTACCGGGCATCACGCCACGACGCGCGGTTGCCTGCTGGCGCTCGACGCCCTGTGCAAATCTTCGAGCAGACGACGGGGCCGAATTCCACCCTGCCCACCGCGGCGTATCGTCGATCTCGGCACCGGTAGCGGCGTGCTCGCGATCGCGGCGGGGCGCGCGCTACGCCGGCCGATCCTCGCAACAGATATCGATGCCAATGCGGTGCGCATCGCGCGAGACAACGTCCGGCTCAATCGTTCCGGTGGCACAATTCGCGTGTGCCGCGCGAACGGCGTTGCCGCGCCCGTGATTCGCCAGCGCGCGCCATTCGATCTCGCCTTCGCCAATATCCTGCTCGGACCGTTGCAAAGGCTCGCCGCACCGCTCTCCCGATTGATCGCTCCGGGCGGCCGCGTTGTTCTCTCGGGCGTGCTTCAGTCGCAGGCCAAGGTCGCTTTGGCCGCTTATCATGAACTGACGCTGGAACGGCGAATCGTGCTCGACGGCTGGACGACGCTTGTGCTTAAGCGGCCCGCGGTTGCCCGCCGCAAGCGGCGCCCCTAGATTGCTCGGCATGTTCGAGGCGCATTTTCAATCCTTCGAGGATCGTAACGAGCCCGCTGCCGGCGCGCGCCGGCTTGCGGCGCTGCGTGCGGAGCTTAAACGCCGCGGCCTCGATGGATTGATCGTGCCGCGCGCCGACCGTTATCAGAACGAATATCTGCCGCCCTGTGCCGAGCGCCTCGCCTGGCTCACCGGTTTCACCGGCTCGGCGGGCGTCGCCATCGTGCTTGACGATCGCGCCGCGATCTTCGTCGACGGCCGTTACCAGGTTCAAGTGCGCGAGGAAGTGGATGGCGCGGCCTATAGCATCGAGCACCTGGGCGAGCATCCGCCTACCGCGTGGATCGAGGAAAATCTGCGCCCCGGAGCCAAACTCGGGTACTCGCCGTGGCTGCACACGGTGGACGGCGCCGAGCGCCTCGCCAAAGCTTGCGCAGCGGCGGGCGGCAGCCTGATCGCGGTGCACGACAATCCGCTCGACGCTTGTTGGAACGACCGGCCGCCGCCCCCGCGCGGCGCCGTGATGCTGCACGATTTGCGCTACGCCGGCGAGGACGCGAGCGCCAAACTCGCGCGCGTCCGCGCCGAGATGAGCAAACGTCGCGCCGACGTGTTGATCGTCTCGGAACCGCAATCGGTGTCCTGGCTGTTCAATATTCGCGGCAGCGACGTACCGCATACGCCCGTCGCGCTCGCTTTCGCGATCGTGCCCTCAACCGACCGGCCGGCAATCTACATCGACGACCGCAAGCTCGACGGCGAGGTGCGCGATCGGCTCGCCGAAATTGGCGAGCCGCGCGCGCCGGGCGATTTCGAGGCCGATCTCGTTGCACTTGGCAAGGCGCAGCGCACGGCATGGCTTGATCCCGGGCTGTGTCCGGACGCCATTGCCCGCCTGATCGCCGAGAACGGCGGCGAGATTTTGCGCGGCGCTGACCCGATCGCGCCGATGAAGGCCGTCAAGAACGCCGCGGAAATTGCCGGAGCGCGCGCGGCGCACGTGCGCGACGGCGCGGCCGTCGCACGCTTTCTTGCCTGGTTCGACCGCGAGGCGCCGCTTGGCAAGCTCACCGAGATCGACGCCGTCGAAGCGCTGGAGAGCTTTCGTCGCGACACTGGGCTTCTTAAAGACGTCTCCTTTCCGACGATCGCGGGCGCGGGTCCGGACGGAGCGATCGTGCATTATCGCGTGACGCGTAAAACCAACCGGCCGATCGCGCCGAATGAACTCTTCCTGATCGATTCCGGCGGCCAGTACGCGGACGGCACGACCGACATCACCCGGACGCTCGTCGTCGGCACGCCAAGCCCCGACATGCGCCGAAACTTCACGCTCGTTCTTAAAGGTCATATCGCGATCGCGCGTGCGGTCTTTCCCGACGGCACCACCGGCGCCCAGCTCGATCCTTTGGCCCGACAATTCCTCTGGCGTGATGGGCTAGACTACGATCACGGCACCGGCCACGGCGTCGGGAGCTATCTATCCGTGCACGAGGGACCCGCGCGCATTTCGAAACTCGGCGTGGCCCCGCTCAAGCGCGGCATGATCTTGTCCAACGAACCGGGATATTATCGTCCCGGCGCCTATGGCATCCGCACCGAGAACCTCCTTCTCGTCATCGAAGCCAGGCCGGTCGCGAAGGCCGAAAAGCCGCTCAATGCTTTCGAGACATTAACCTTAGCGCCGATCGATAGACGGCTGATCGAACCGGCCTTGCTGACGCACGACGAAGCGGCATGGCTTGACGCTTATCACGAGCGGGTGCGCGATACGCTCGCGCCGATCGTCGACGCGCAGACGCGCGAGTGGCTGATCGGCGCATGCGCGCCGCTGGCAAAAGCCTGATAGTTCCCTGATATTAATTTTTATTTGGAAGATCCAACTGGAACTTTCGTTGCGCGCCAACGTTCCTTTTGCCGACGCGGGCTACATGCGAGGCAACACCATGTTAGGGACTATCCTAATCGTCATTCTCATTTTGTTGTTGATCGGCGCGTTGCCGACCTGGCCGTACAGCTCCGGCTGGGGCTATTACCCGGGCGGCGGCCTTGGTCTTTTGTTGATCATCGTGATCATTTTAGCCTTGGCGGGGCGGTTATAGTTTCGACTAGAGCGCGATCGTTTCAAACCGAAGCAATCGCGACCCTAGACGAGGCATGATCCCCGGATCACGTCCGGGGTATGCTTTATCGGAGGATGCCTCAAGCTGGGCTCAGCGGATGAGCTTCGCCCACTCCTCCTCGGTCAAAACGGCGACACCGAGCTTCTTGGCCTCGGCGAGCTTCGACCCGGCGCCCGGACCGACGACGACGTAGTCGGTTTTCCGCGACACCGAGCCGGACACTTTGGCGCCGAGGCGCTCTGCCGACGCCTTGGCTTCGTCGCGGGTCATCTTTTCCAGCGTGCCGGTGAACACCACGGTCTTGCCGGCGATGGCGGAATCGCTCTGGGGCTTTTCCGCCTCGCGGATTTTCACCTGCGCGGCTAACCGCTCGATCCGCTGCCGATTGTGGGCTTCGCCGAAATAATCGCGCAGGCTCTCGATCACCGTGTCGCCGATCTGATCGAGCGCATCCATTTCCTGCTCGGTGTCCGCATCGGCCTTGGCGAGCTTGAGACAGGCATTGTGAAAGGCGTCCCAGCTGCCGTAGCCGCGCGCCAGCGCGACCGCCGTTGTCTCCCCGACATGCCGGACGCCGAGCGCATAGACAAAGCGCTCCAGCGATATCTCCCGGCGCGCCTCAATCGCCGCGAATAGATTGCGCACCGACGTTCCGCCGAAGCCTTCGACTTCTTGGAGACGGATTTTGTTGTTGCGTTTTTCGAGCGTGAAAATGTCGGCCGGTTCCTTGACCCATCCCTGTTCGTAGAACAACTCGATCTGCTTCTCGCCGAGCCCGTCGATATCGAAGGCGCGCCGCGATACGAAGTGCTTGAGATGCTCGACCGCCTGATAGGGGCAAGCGAACTCGCCGGTGCAGCGCGCGACCGCGCCTTGTTCGCCGCTTGCCGTTGCTTCGCGCACCACGTCGGTGTGCAGGTGGCACGGACAGACTTTCGGAAATTCGTAGGGCTTGGCGCCGCGCAGACGCTTTTCCTTGATGACGCCGAGCACCTGCGGGATGACGTCGCCGGCGCGTTGGATTTGCACGGTGTCGCCGATGCGCACGTCGAGCCGGGCGATCTCATCGGCATTATGCAGCGTCGCATTCTGCACCACGACGCCGCCGACCGTCACCGGCTCGAGCTTGGCGACCGGCGTGAGTGCGCCGGTGCGGCCGATCTGAATCTCGATATCCCTGAGCACCGTGATCGCGCGCTCGGCGGGAAATTTGTGCGCGATGGCCCAGCGCGGCGACCGCGACACGAAGCCGAGCCGCTCCTGCCAGTCGAGACGGTCGATCTTATAAACGACGCCGTCGATATCGTAGTCCAGCGTTCCTCGTTGCGCTTCGATTTCGCGGTGAAACTGCAGCAAGGCGTCGAGGCCGCGGCATAGTTTCGTCAACGGATTGGTCTTAAAGCCGCAACTCTCGAACCATTTGATCATGCCGGATTGCGTTTCGGCGGGCATCTCGCTCATTTGGCCCCAAGCATAAGCGAAGAAGCCGAGCGGCCGCGATGCGGTGATCGAGGGGTCTTTCTGGCGCAGCGAACCGGCGGCGGAATTGCGCGGATTGGCGAAGACCTGACCGCCGTTTTCCGCCTGGCGCTTGTTGAGCGCCAGGAAGGCATGTTTGGTCATATAGACTTCGCCGCGGATTTCGCAGATCGCGGGAATGTTCTTGCCCTTCAGCCGTTGCGGAATATCGGCCAACGTCTTCACGTTGGCGGTGACGTCCTCGCCCTCGCTGCCGTCGCCGCGAGTCGCGCCCGTGACCAGCACGCCGCCCTCATAACGCAGCGACATCGACAGGCCGTCGATCTTCGGTTCGGCCGAAAATGCAATCTCTTCGTCGTCGGTGAGACGCAAGAACCGGCGGATGCGGGCGACGAAATCGCGCACGTCCTCCTCGGCGAAGGCATTGTCGAGCGAGAGCATCGGCACCGCATGGCGCACTTTGGCGAAACGCGCCGACGGAGCTGCGCCGACGCGCTGGGTCAGGCTCTGCAGCGTGCGAAATTGCGGGAACCGCGCTTCGATCGCGCCGTAGCGCTGGCGCAGCTTGTCGTAGTCGGCATCGCTGACGGTGGGCGCGTCTTCTTGGTAATAGCGCTGATCATGCTCGGCGATTTCGGCCTCAAGCCGGGCGTGCTCGGTTTTGCCTTGACGCTCGGTGAGAGCATCGACCGACATCTCGGACTGATCTGACGTGGACTTGACGCGACGGGCCATGAAACCGAACCAGCGAGCGAACCAGAAATCGAACTAACCAACCGCCGCGGCGCGTATCAAGCGTTCCGCGGCGGCACGCGCCTCGGCGGTGATTTCGGCGCCGGCAAGCATGCGCGCAATCTCCTCCCGGCGGCGTTCGCCTTGCAGCTCGGCCACGCGCGTGGCAACCCGCTTACCATTGGCGAAGGCATCCTTGCTGATGAGGTAGTGGCGCTCGGCGCGGGCCGCCACCTGCGGTGCGTGCGTCACCGCGATCACCTGCACCCCGGACGCGAGTCGCCCCAGCCGCACGCCGATGGAATCGGCGACCGCACCGCCGACCCCGGTGTCGATCTCGTCAAACACCAAGGTCGGCGCCGAGCCGCGATCGGACAGCACCACTTTGAGCGCGAGCAAAAACCGCGCAAGCTCACCGCCGGAAGCGACTTTCATCAGCGGTCCAGGCCGAGTTCCCGGATTGGTGCGGACCCAAAACTCGACGCGATCGAGACCATTGGGCCCTTCGCTTTCGCTCGCGATTTCGGTCGAGAACTCCGCCCGTTCGAGTTTCAGCGGTTTGAGTTCGGTGTTCACCGCCTTGTCGAGCGTTTGCGCAGTCCGGCGGCGCGCCGCCGACAGCTTTTGCGCCGCGGCCCGATAGCGCTCCGACGCCTCGCGCGCCTCGCGCTCGAGCGCGGCCAGCCGTTCGGCGCCGGCATCGATCAATGCCAAATCGTTTGCATAACGGCCGGCCATCGCCGCGAGCTCGTCGACCGGCACATTGTACTTTCGCCCCGCAGCGCGAAGCGCAAACAAGCGCTCCTCGATCCGCTCCAGCTCCACTGGATCATATTCGGCAATCTGCAACGCCGCTTCGATCTGCAGGCGCGCCTCCTCCAGGGCCGTGAGCGCGGCGTCGATGGTTTTGACGGCCGGTTCGACCAGCGTCGGCGCGTGCGCGGCGCGCCGTTCCAAGCGCCGCACGGCGGTGGCCAGCGCCGGCACCGGCGAATTGGGGCCGGCGACGCTTTCATGGGTGGAGCGCAAATCGTCCGCGACTTTCTCCGCCTGCATCATCACGGTGCGTCGTTCGGCCAATACCGTTTCCTCGCCGGTTTGCGGCGCGAGCCGGCCGAGCTCGTCGACGGCGTGGCGTAGCCACTCGGCCTCGCGGTTGGCGCGCTCGACGTCAGCGCGATGGGTCTCGACAGCGCTCTCACGCGCGCGACGATCGGCCCAAAGCCGCGCGACTTCGACGGCGTTACTTTCGATGCCGGCATAGGCATCAAGGAGCGTCCGGTGCGTCGCGGCATCGACGAAGGCGCGCTCGTCGTGCTGGCCGTGGATCTCGACCAAGGCGCCGCCGAGCGCGCGCAAGACTTGAACGCTGACCGGCTGATCGTTGACGAAGGCACGCGTGCGCCCGTCGGCGAATTGAACGCGGCGTACGATCAATTCGTCTTCGCCGCCGAGGTCGTTCTCGGCAAGAAGCCGCCGCGCCGGATGATCGTGGGAAATCTCGAAGGCGGCGGTCACTTGGCCCTGTTCGGCGCCCTCACGCACCAGCCCCGCCTCCCCGCGCGCGCCGAGCGCGAGCGCAAATGCGTCGAGCAGAATCGATTTGCCGGCGCCGGTCTCGCCGGTCATGACCGCGAGGCCGGAGCCGAAATCGATATCCAGCCGATCGATCAGGACGATGTCGCGGATAGACAGTCGAGCGAGCATGGTGTTCAGACGAGGCGGAATCGACGCTAGTGTCTAGAACTATAAACTTGCCAGTGTCCCCTCGATTCCGAAGTTCGCTAAGAACGTGTCGCAAGGTGTGGCGAGCTTCGGAATCCGGACACTAGATGATAGTCGTGATTCTCAGGCCTGTCGCCGATCAGCCGGACTGCGGCGCGCTCGCCAACCCGATTTTCTGGAAAGCGCGGCTGATCCAAGAGCCCTTGTTCTCGGCGGTCGGCTCACCGCCCGCAGTCTTCACCAGCTTGTAGGCGTCCTTGTACCAGGAACTGTCCGGGAAGTTGTGACCGAGCACGGCGGCGGCGGTCTGCGCCTCGTCCATGATACCCAATGCGACATACGCTTCGGTCAACCGCATCAAGGCTTCCTCGACGTGACGCGTGGTTTGATATTGGGTCACAACGACCTTGAACCGGTTGATGGCGCCGATGAAGTCGCGCTTGTTCATGTAAAAGCGCCCGACATCCATCTCCTTGCCGGCCAGCTGGTCGCGCGCCATGGCGATTTTCTTCTGGGCGCTGATGGCATATTCACTGTTCGGATATTTGCGAACCACTTCCTGGAGCGCATCGATCGCCTTGTCGGCGCGGGCTTGATCGCGCGAAACGTCGAGAATCTGATCGTAATACGACGAGCCGATCAAGAATTGCGCATAGGCCGCGTCTGGGCTGCCCGGATGCAGCGTCACGTAGCGCTTCGCCGAAGTGATGCAGTCGTCATACTGCTCGGCCTGATAGTTGGCATAGGCCGACATCAGCAGCGCCTTTCGCGCCCATTCCGAATAGGGATTTTCGCGGTCAACCTCGTCGAATTTCTTGGCCGCCTCTTTGTAGTCCTGCTTGGTGTTCAAGAGGTAGAGGCCCTCGTTGTAGAGCAGGTCGGCGGGATTTTCCGGGACGTAATCGTCGTCTTTCTTGAACGCGCTGCAGGCCATGAGCGGCAGCGCGATAGCGGTCACCGCCAACCAACCGGCCAGCGTGCGCAGTAACCGCGCGGTTCTTGGTCCGGTTTCCCCCGGCGTGCCTAAGCGCGCTACCATGAGCGTGATTTGAGACCCCATCCCCAACAGCGCCTCGCGAAAGCGATACGTCGCAACCCTGGGATAATACAGCAATTATGGCAGACAATCGGCCCGGATTAAGGCGTAAAAATACGTCCGTTCAAGAGGCTTCGGAGCCGAAAGCGGGTATGGCAAAGGCGGCGGCGATATCGGCATAGCTGCGCCGACGGCGGCTTTCGGGCATTTCGACATAGGCCCAGGCGCTCCGGTCCGCCATTAAAGCCGTCAACACCGCGTGATTGAGCTTATGGCCGCCACGGACCGAACGGTAGGCGCCGATCAGGGGTGCTCCCGATAGGGCGAGGTCCCCGACTGCATCGACCGCCTTATGCCGGACGAACTCGTCCGAAAAGCGTACGCCCTCCGGATTGAGCACCCGGTCTTCGGCGACAACGACCGTGTTCTCCAACGAGGCGCCGAGCGCGTAGCCGGCGCTCCACAGCTTTTCGACATCGCGCATAAAGCCGAAAGTGCGCGCCCGAGCCAGTTCGCGGCGGAATAAACCAGGTTCGACATCAAGCGCGATGGACTGCCGGCCGATGAGCGGATGGTCGAATTCGATTTCCGTCTCGACCCGCAATCCCCGCAGATAGGGCCGCAGTTCGCCGTAGCTGTCGCCTTTCACGACGCGCACCGGCTTGAGCACCTGGATGTAGCGTCGCGACGTGGGCAGCGTGACAACGCCGGCTTGATCGATGGCGGACACGAACGCCGCCGCACTGCCATCCATGATGGGGATTTCCGGCCCATCGACTTCAATCACCGCGTTATCGACGCAGAGACCGCGAACGGCCGCGAGAATATGCTCAGTCGTAGATACCGCGGGGCCGCTTTTATCGCCGAGTACGGTGGCGAATTCGGTTGCTGTGACCGAGTGGAAGTGCGCGTTGAGTTCGCGATCCGACTTGCCCTCGGTCCCAGAGCGAAGGAATACGATGCCGGTATCGGGCTCGGCTGGATGCAATGTAACGGTGGCGGGTCGTCCGGAATGAACGCCGACGCCGGCTACAGTCACATGGTCCTGCAGCGTCGTCTGCCTGCTGGCCAACCCGCCCCACGTCATGTTTTTGTCCCACCTCACGGCCAAACCACGCGAACAGAAACATCGCGAAATCGGCCACCCCGATCGGAGGGGAACGCAATTCAGTTTACTGAAGTGGGGAGGGCCAAAACGGCCGAACGGCACTCATCCCCCGAAACAGTCCCCGAAGCAGTCCCCTCGGCCGTAATTCTTAACGATGCGGCGGTGACAGGCCAACTCACGGTTTCTTACTGACTGTTACCTTTTTCCAGCCGCACTCCGGTCGGAGCGCTGCCCCAATTCAATCTGGAAGAGGAGTGCGCCGTCGAGCGGTTCAGATTTTCGTCTGAACGAAGACAATCCAAGGCCGCACTAAAAATAAAAGATATCAATACCTTAGATAAATCGTAACCGCTGGCTTTGGTGGAGAATCAAGGACTGCGGTTTGCATGTGAGCCGCAGTCTCGTGATTCGCCTTTAATTCGCCTGTCGGCGCAGGAAGGCCGGGATGTCGAGCTGATCCTGCTCCGCCGAGTTATGCACAGCGCTTTGCCGGCCGTGATGATCGAGACTCTGGGGACCGGGCCGCTTGGCGTATTCGGACACCGGCTCCTGACGTGATTCGGGCGGGCGCTGCATCGGGCGTCCCGGCAGCCGTTCGGCGGGCGGAAGCGCCGGCATAGGCGCGGCCGATCGCGGCGGGGTTTGCGGAGGCTCCTCGCGGCGTCCGAGGCCGACCGACGCCAAGCGCTGAAGCAGCGACTTTTGCCGTTTCTCAGGATGGTGATCCTGGTGGAGTTCGCCGCGTCGGGCGCGAATTTCGTTCTGAGCCGGCAAAGGCAATTCATCGATTCGCGGCATGCGAGGCGCACGTGCCGGCATCCGCTCGGGCTGCGGCGGAACAAATGATGCCGGCGGTTCGGCTTCGCGTTCGTTCGCTGCGGGATCGATGAACAATGAAGGTTTCGGCGCCAGCGGACGAATCGTGACATCCTCGATCGCCGCCGCGATCGCCGCTTTGGCCGCCGTTTCGATCGAAGAATTCAGCGTAGCGGGTGCCGTTCCATTCGTGCCCGATGCCCCGAACGCGGCAGGCTTCGCCGACTCGTGGCGTTCGGCGCGCTCTACGGAGCGCTGGTTCTCGGCGCGCAAACGCTGTGCGACATCGGGAAACCGAGACTCGCTCATTTGCGCAGGCGCCGAACGTTGCGCCAATGCCTGATCGATGCCGGTCGCGACCACCGAAACGCGGATCATGCCGTCAAGGCTTTCGTCGAACGTGGCGCCGACGATGATATTGGCATCCTGGTCGACCTCCTCGCGGATGCGTGTCGCTGCTTCGTCGACTTCGTAGAGCGTCAGATCGCGGCCGCCGGTGATGGAAATCAACAGGCCCCTGGCGCCCTTCATCGACGCGTCGTCGATGAGCGGATTGGAAATCGCCGCTTCGGCCGCGGTCAGCGCGCGCTTGTCGCCTTCGGCCTCGCCCGTCCCCATCATCGCCTTACCCATCTCGCGCATGACGGCGCGGACATCGGCGAAGTCGAGATTGATCAGGCCTTCCTTGACCATCAGGTCCGTGATGCAGGCGACGCCGGAATAAAGGACTTGGTCGGCGAGCGCGAAAGCGTCGGCGAAGGTCGTCTTCTCGTTCGCCACGCGGAATAGATTTTGATTGGGAATGATGAGCAGCGTATCGACGCATTTTTGCAGTTCGCTGATGCCGCCGTCGGCGAGCCGCATCCGCCGCTGACCCTCGAAATGGAACGGCTTGGTGACGACCCCGACCGTCAGGATGCCAAGCTCGCGCGCCGTTTTGGCGATAACGGGAGCGGCGCCGGTCCCGGTGCCGCCGCCCATGCCGGCGGTGACGAAGACCATGTGCGAGCCGGACAGATGATCGCGAATTTCATCGATCACTTCTTCGGCTGCGGCGCGCCCGACATCGGGCTGAGAACCTGCGCCCAGGCCCTCGGTGACTTGCACGCCCATCTGGATGACGCGCTCGGCCTTCGACATCGTGAGCGCCTGGGCGTCCGTGTTGGCCACCACGAAATCGACGCCCTGCAACCCGGCGGTGATCATATTATTGACGGCGTTCCCGCCAGCGCCGCCGACTCCGAACACGGTAATCCGCGGCTTGAGCTCGCGGATGTCCGGAATATTGAGATTGATAGTCATGATTGCCTCTTTTTCCTCGCGCGGGCGTTGTTAACACCCCGGCCCGTCCAGTCCGCCACCGGCCGCTGAGATTTTCCAGCTTCGCTTGCCTGGGCCATCAGAAACTCTCGCGAAGCCATTGCCCGACCCGGGTGAAATAACCCGTGCCGGTCATCAGTTGCCGCTTCCGCCGCATTTCGAAATGTTCGAGATGCGCCGCTTGGGGGTACACGAGCAGACCAGCCGCCACGGCGAAGGCCGGTCCTTTTGCTGCATCCGGCGCACCCGTAATGCCGAGTGGGCGGCCGATACGCACCGGCCGGCCGAGGATTCGGGCGGCCACTTCCGGCAGGCCATTAAGCTGACTCGCGCCGCCGGTTAAGATCACGTTGCCGCGCCGGTCGGCCGCAATCGGGCATGCAGCAAGCCGGTCGCGCACCATTTCGAGGATTTCCTCGACGCGCGGCTTGATGATGCCCACGAGCGTGGCGCGCGACACGACCTGCGCCTGGTCGCGCTCATGCTCGTTCAACGGCGGTACCGTGATCATGTCACGTTCATCCGATCCCCCGCCGAGCACAGTGCCATAAAGCGTTTTGATTCGCTCGGCATCGGCGACGCGGGCGTTAAGCCCGCGAGCCAGATCCATCGTGACGTGCTGCCCACCCAGCGCGAAACCATCGAGGTGAACGAGGCGCCCACCCAGGAAGGCGGCGATGGTGGTGGTACCGGCGCCCATATCGACGACAGCGGCCCCGAGGTCCGCCTCGTCATCGGCAAGCACCGCAAGCCCGGCGACATAAGAAGCGGCCACCATGGCCTCGACGTCGAGATGGGTGCGTTCGACCGCAAGCATCAAATTGCGGGTGGCAGTGATGTCGATCGTGGCGACGTGCATTTCGACGCCGAACCGCGAGCCGAGCATGCCGCGCGGGTCGCGAATGCCGCTCACGCCGTCGATCGCGTAACGCACCGGAAGCGAGTGCAGGATAGCGCGGCCATCGCGCAGCGAATACCGGCTGCCGGCCGATAACACCCGCGCGATATCGCCTTCGGAAACCGGCGAGCCCGCGACTTCAACCTCGGCTGCGAACAATTCGCTGCCGAACCGCCCGGAAGATATCGACAGAACGACCGACTCGATCTCGACCGACGCCATGCGCTCGGCGCTGTCGACCGCCTGACGGATCGCCTCCTCGGCCTGCGCCAGATTGACGACAGTGCCCGCCTTGGTGCCGCGCGCGACGGTGTGACCGAAGCCGATGACTTCGATGGCGTGACTGCGGCGGGTCAAGACCTGCTGCGGCCCGTGCGGACGAAGCCGGGCGATAAGGCAAACGACCTTGCTCGATCCGACATCGAGTGTGGCTACGAGAGCGCTGCGGCGCGGCGGGATCGGCTTCATTTTCGGCGTCAGGCCGTAGCCGAGGGCGCTCATGCGTCGCCCCCTTTTTTCTTTTTCGCATTGGCCTTGAGCGCTTCGTCCCGGGCTTGAGCAGCGGCATCGGACAAACGCACCGTCACCCGATCCGGCAGCCGCAGATCGATCGCCGTGATGTCGCGTGACAGAATCTTTTTGTCGCGATCGAGCTCGGCCAGCCGGTTGAGCGCACCTTCAACGTTGGTTTCCGGCAAGCGGACATCGATGCCGTTCGCCAGCCGCAGATTCCAGCGCCGTTCCGCCACCAGAATAGAGGCGCGCAGAGCCGAGCGCATATCGGGGTGCCGGTCGATGAGACCGATGAAATCCCTCGCCGCGCGTTCGGCGCCACGGCCGACCACCAAAGGCAGGCCGAGGTAACGGTCCTCCACGACCGGCTCAAGGACGGTGCCGTCGGCGGCGATCACGTTGACGTTGCCGTTCTCCTGCCACAGCGCGAAAGCCTGACGCTCGGTGATCGTGATCTGCAAACGATCCGGATAGAGCTTGAGCACCGCGGCGTCGGCGATCCATGGATTCGCAAGGAGCCGCGCACGGGCGGCGTCGGCATCGAGAAACAAGAGCGAGGTCCGGCCGGTCACGCCGGCGGTGCGGAGCACTTGCTCACGGCTGACTTCCTTCTCGCCGCTGAGCGAAATCTGCGCGATGCGAAAACCGGCCGCGTTTGCGGCCGCGTCGCGGGTCTCTTTGAGCCAATCGGAGATGGCGCCGACATGGCCGCCCGCCACCGCGCCGTAGGCGAGCGTCGCTCCAATCAGGCACATCGATCCGGCGACACCGAAGCCGGGCGGTGCATTCGCGATCTTCGCCGCCCAGCGCCGGGCGCGCCGGCGGTTGACGAAGAAATCAAGAATGCCGTTTGCAGATTGACCCGGATCGTCGGATTGGGCGCGCGCCGAAGCCGGCTCGTCAACCGGCGCGCCGATCCGCCTTCCCCCTGATGGCCCCGACCGCATCAGCGGTTGGTCGAGGCGTCCTCCACCATCCATTGCACCAGCTCATCGAACGTGATGCCCGCATATGCGGCAAGCTCGGGAACGAGCGAAGTCGCGGTCATTCCAGGTTGTGTATTGACCTCAAGGCAGACCAGATTTCCCGTCCCCCGATCGTCATAACGAAAGTCCGCGCGGCTCACGCCGCGGCAGCCAAGCGCATCATGGGCAGCCACAGCCAGTCTTCGGACCTCCTGGTAAACATTTGGTAAAACCGGCGCCGGCAATAGATGCCGGGAACCGCCGGCGGCATATTTCGCCTCGTAATCGTAGAACCGGGTGGTCGGAACGATTTCGATAACATCGAGCGCCCGGTCGCCCAGCACCGCGCAGGTCAGCTCCTTGCCGGGCACGTAGCGCTCGACCATGACCAAATCGCCGAAAGCCCAGTCGTCGCGATAGAGCTCCTGCGGCGGATGCGACTGTTCTTCGGTTACGATAAAAACGCCAACGCTCGACCCCTCGGCGATAGGTTTGACGACATAGGGTGGCGGCATGACATGCGCCTTGGCGGCTTCGAACCGCGAAACCACGCGATCCTCGGCAACCGGCACGCCGCAGGCCCGAAACATCGCCTTGGCAGTGTCCTTCTGCATGGCAAGTGCCGACGCCAGCACGCCGGAATGGGTGTAAGGGATACCGAGAATCTCAAGTAGGCCTTGCAGCGTGCCGTCCTCGCCCGGGCGGCCGTGAAGCACGTTGAGCGCAACATCGGGCTTGGCGGCGGTCAACGCTGCTGCGACCTCGCGTGTGACGTCAATCTGGGTGACGCGATAGCCGCGCCGGACCAGCGCTTCGGTGCAAGCATGGCCGGAGCGTAGCGAGACCTCGCGCTCGGCCGACCAACCCCCCATGAGAACGGCGACGTGCTTGGCCATGGTTCAGCCGCTGATTCGCAAGCGACACCAATAGAATCGACAATTGGCGAAAAATCGAGTGTCTCCAACGAAGACGCGTGCATTTCCGCGGAGCGCAGCGGACATTAACGGCAACAGTCACGCCGGTCCGCTGGGCAGACCGATTCGCTTGATCTCCCATTCGAGCGCAACGCCCGATCGCTCCTCGACCTTACGCCGCACCGTCTCGCCCAGTGCCTCGATATCGGCCGCAGTCGCGCCGCCGAGATTGATCAGGAAATTGCAGTGCATTTCGGAAACCTGCGCGTCACCCCTTTTGAGGCCGCGACACCCGGCGCCGTCGATCAATTGCCAGGCCTTGCCGGCGGGCGGATTTTTGAAGGTCGAGCCGCCGGTGCGGCTTTTCACCGGCTGAGTCTGCTCGCGGGACGCGGTGATTTCTTCCATCTGCGCGGCGATGACCCTCGGATCACCGGGTTCGCCGGCGAACGTGGCCGCCGTGAAAATGAAATCGTCCGGCGCGCCGCAATGCCGATAGCTGTAGTGCATGTCGGCATTGCCAAGGACGTGGACGCCGCCGCGCCGATCGACCGCCCGCGCTTCGACGAGCGCGTCTTTGGTCTCGCGCCCATAGGCACCACCGTTCATGCGCAAGGCGCCGCCGACGGCGCCGGGAATGCCGCGCATGAAGGACAATCCGGCGACGCTGGCCTCCTGCGCGGCGCGGGCGACTTTGACATCCGGCACGGCAGCGCCGGCACGGATGCGCGTGCCGTCAATTGCGATCTCGCTAAAGCCGCGGCCGAGCCGAATCACCGCGCCGGGAACGCCGCCGTCGCGCACGATCAAATTCGAGCCAAGCCCGATCACCGTCACCGGCACATCGGCCGGCAAATGGGCGAGAAAATAGGAAAGATCGGACTCGTCGTCCGGCATGAACAAAAGCTGCGCCGGGCCGCCGACCCGAAACCAGGTGAGCTCGGCAAGCGATTGGTTCGCCAGCACGCGGCCGCGCAATTCGGGCATCGTCTTTTTGACGAGCGGAACAAGATCGGGAAAGGCCATCAAGGCGCCCCGATGGCCGCGAGCTCGGCGGGCAGAGCATAGGCCCATTGCGTGATCGAGCCGGCGCCGAGACAAAGAACGTAGTCGCCCGGCTGCGCAATGCCGGCAATGAGAGGCGCGAGCTTTTCCGGGCCGTCGAGCGCGATGACGTTGCGATGGCCGTGCGTGCGCAAGCCCTGTACCAGCGCATCGCGGTCGACGCCGGCAATCGGCGCCTCGCCCGCTGCATAGACGTTTGCCACGATCACGACGTCGGCGTCGTTAAAGCAGGTGCAAAATTGCTCGAACAGAGAAGCAAGCCGCGTGAAGCGATGCGGCTGCACCACCGCGATGACCTGGCCCTTGGTCGATTCGCGCGCCGCGCGCAGCACCGCGGCGATCTCCACCGGATGATGACCGTAGTCGTCGATGATGGTGACGCCGTTCCAGATGCCGGTGCGCGTAAAGCGCCGCCGCACGCCGTCGAACGTCGCGAATGCGGTGCGGATGGCGTCGTCGGCGACACCGAGCTCATGCGCGATGGCGATGGCGGCCGCGGCATTGAGCGCATTGTGCCGGCCGGGCATCGGCAGCGCGATATTTTTGATTTCGTGCGCCGGCCGGCCACGGCCTTCGCGGAACAGCACCGTGAACAGCGACGTGCCGCCGGCATGGGAGACGTCGACAAGCCGCACATCGGCTTGCGGGTTCTCGCCGTAGGTGACGATACGATGATCCTCGATGCGGCCGACGAGGTTTTGCACGATCGGATGGTCGGTGCACATCACCGAGAAGCCGTAGAACGGCACATTCTCGACGAAGGCCCGAAACGCGTCCTGCACGGCGTCGAAGGTTTCGAAGTAGTCGAGATGCTCGGGATCGATATTGGTGACGATGGCGATATCGGCCGGCAGCTTGAGGAAACTGCCGTCAGACTCGTCGGCCTCGACCACCATCCAGTCGCCGGCTCCGACCCGCGCATTGGTGCCGTAGGCGTTGATGATGCCGCCATTGATCACGGTCGGATCAAAACCGCCGCAATCGAGCAGGGCCGCGACCATCGACGTGGTCGTCGTCTTGCCATGGGTGCCGGCAATCGCGACGCAGCTTTTCAGCCGCATCAGCTCCGCCAGCATTTCGGCGCGGCGCACCACCGGCAGCCGCTGCGCGCGGGCGGCAACGAGTTCGGGATTGTCGGGTTTGATCGCCGAAGAGATGACGACGACGCTCGCGCCGGCGAGATTTTCGGCGGCATGACCGATCGCGACCTTCACGCCCTTATCGCGCAGCCGCTTGACGTTGGCGCTGTCGGTCTGATCCGAGCCCTGCACCGTGTAGCCGAGATTGACCAGCACTTCGGCAATGCCGCTCATGCCGATCCCGCCGATGCCGACGAAATGCATCGGGCCGATGTCGCGCGGCAATTTCATGCAGCTCCCCGGTTTTGATCCGCCGGTCCCATGTCTTCGGGTGTCATGCCGGTCTTCCCATGCATCGCGGCCCTACCCATCGAAGAGCGGGATGGCCGGAACAAGTCCGCCAAAAAGCACGCCAAAAGCCGCGTGACGAAAGGCTCGCCCTCAAATTAATGCTTTGCGGCGAGCCCTGCCACCTCCAGAACGAGTTCGGCCAGGCGGCTTGCGGCATCCAGCCGGCCGACCGATCGGGCCGCTGCCGCCATGGCCGCAAGCCGTTGCGGCGCCCCCGCCAGCGCCGCAATCTCGTCGGCAAGGCGTTCCGGCGTGAACGCGTCTTGGATGAGGCGTAACGCGCCGCCGGCGCGCTCCAAGACCCCCGCATTGGCGAACTGATCCTGATCGAGCGCATGCGGCAGCGGCACGAGGATGGACGGGCGGCCGATCGCCGCCAATTCGGCGACCGTCGACGCGCCCGAACGCGACACGACGAGATGACCCGCCGCGATCCGCGCCGGCAGATCGGCAAAAAACGGCGCGACCTCGGCGGCAACCGGGAGGCTCGCATAAGCCGCTTGCACACGCGGCAAATCTTCCTCGCGCGCCTGCTGGACGATGCGAAGGCGCGCGCGCAAGCCGGGATCGACCTTGGCGATCGCCGCCGGCACAATATCGGCCATGATCCGCGCGCCTTGGCTGCCGCCGAACACCACCAGACGCAACTCTTCGCCCGGCAGATCGTAGGGCCTTGCCGCCGCCGCGACGACCGCCGATCGAACTGGATTTCCCGTCAGCGTGGCCTTGGCGGCGAGTTGCGGCGCGTTGGCGAAGATATCGGGGAAGGTCGTGGCAATCGCGTCCACGCGCGGAGCAAGCAGTCGGTTGGCCCGCCCGACAACGGCATTCGCGTCATGAATGAGACTCGGCACGCCGCGCCACGTCGCGGCGAGAACCGGAGGAACGGTCGGGTAGCCGCCGAAGCCGATGACGGCGGCTGGCCGCAACCGGCCAATCAAGGTCCACGCTTGCGCCACACCATAGCCGAGCACCGCCGTGGTTTGGGCAAGCGCAAGCGGATTGCGCGATCGCACCGTGGCGCTGGCGATGAGGTGGATCGCGTCATTCGAAAACGCATCGCCGAATTGCACCGCGCGCCGATCCGTTGCGAGATGAACCGGAATGCCGCGCTCGGCGAGCACGCCGGCAAGCGCGGCTGCCGGGAACAGATGACCGCCGGTGCCGCCGGCCGCCACCATGACTGGCGCCGGCTTCGGCTTCGCCATCACGCCGGACTCGCGGCGAGCTGGAAATCGCCCACGAGCTTTGCTTGCGGCCGGTCGCGGGTAAGCGCCACGAGCATACCCATGCCGTAAGCCAGAGAGATCAAGGACGAACCGCCGTAGGAGATAAAGGGCAGCGTCATTCCCTTCGCCGGCATCAGATGCAGATTGACCGCCATGTTGATCGCCGATTGCAAGCCGAACAGGATCGCCAGACCCGCCGTCGCGAAACGGATGAACGGATCGTCGGTGCGCATGGCCTTCACCAGCGCGCGGATGACGATAAACGCAAACAAAGCGACCAGGATGAGGCACGGCACGACGCCGAATTCCTCGGCGGCCACCGCGAAGACGAAGTCGGTATGGCCTTCGGGCAGGATGCGCTTGATCGTGCCTTCGCCCGGACCGCGGCCGAACCAGCCGCCGCGGATGAAAGATTCGGTGGCGATGTCGATGTTGAACGTGTCGCCGGAGGCCGGATCGAGAAACCGGTTGATGCGCTGAGCGACGTGCGGAACGGTGAAGAACGCGGCGAGGAGCCCCGCGCCCGCGGTGGCGGCGAGCCCGACCACCCAGATCAAGCGCATGCCAGCCATATAGAACAGCGAGCCCCAAACGAGCGAGATCAGCATGGTCTGGCCGAAATCCGGTTGCAGGACGAGCAGCGTCACGACCACGATGAGCAACGCCAGAGCGAAAGAGTTCGCCGGCATTTCCGGACGCCGCGCCGTCTCGCCGAACAGCCAGGCGATCAGGATCACGAACGCGGGCTTGAGGAATTCCGACGGCTGCACGTTGACCCCGAGCAGGACGAGCCACCGCCGCGCGCCCTTGATCTCGGCACCGAAATAAGGCGTCAGCGCCGTCAGCACGAGGCTGACCACGAATACGATGAGCGCAACTTTGCGAATTTCGCGCGGCGACAAAAACGACGTCGCGATCAAAACGACGGCGGCGGGAATGAGGAACAGGACCTGACGGTCGACGAAATGGAACGGATCGAGCCCGATCCGCGCCGCAACCGGCGGGCTTGCGGCAAGGCACAGCACGATGCCGCCGAGCATCAGCGCGCCGAGCGCGGCGAGCGTCAGCCGGTCGACCGTCCGCCACCATTCGCTGAACAAGGTCGGCTGCGCCCGCGAAGCCATCGGCCTCCCCGCAAAGGTCCCCGCGTTACTCCTGCCTCCGCTATGGTTTCCAGGGGATTAAGATCGGGACTGCAATACAACCGTGGTGGTCGCTTCGCGCCATCGATCGCTTTCATGAGCTTTGACCCTAAATGGCGTTGGAAAACCGCTCGCTCACTCGGGTTTGTGAAACGACTTACCGGTGCGGGTGACCATGGTTTCGGCGATCATCCGCGCTCGCCGCTAATGCTCCGACACGGTGGCAGGATCGTCCAGTTTGTAAAAATGTCCGGATCGATACGGCTCAAAGCGTCGAGCGTATCGAGGAAGTTCGGACCGAGCGAGGCCGGGCTTTCCGGCTCGGCTGGCAGACTCGATCGGGCCATAGTCGAACTTGATTTTGCTCATCGATTTTTGTCCGGCCAGGGCAGGAACTCAACTTTGATTCTTCCCGGGAAATTCCCCGGCGAATTAAATAGATCTCTCGCGAAGGCAGTTAGGTTGAGCGAACGTCACAGATCACCCCGTCTCGCAGTCTTTATCTTTTCTCCACACTTATCCCCGGGAGAGCCCGGACCAGCGTACGGAAAGCGTCGCCGCGGACTTCGAAATTCCGGTACTGGTCGAACGAGGCGCAGGCCGGCGAGAGCAGCACCACCGGCTTGGCGGCGCTCGACGCCGCAGCATCGCGCGCAGCGGCCGCGACCGCCGTCTCGAGCGTGCCGGTGATTTCGTGCGGCACCTCGGCGCCGAGCATGGCGGCGAATTGTTCTGCCGCTTCGCCGATCAGATAGGCCTTGCGGATGCGCGGAAAAAAAGACCGCAGGCTTTCAATGCCGCCGATCTTGGGCTTACCGCCCGCGATCCAGAAAATATCATCGAAACAGACCAGCGCCTGCGCGGCCGAATCGGCATTTGTCGCCTTGGAATCGTTGACGAAGAGTACGTCGCCGCGCCGTCCGACCTCTTCCATCCGGTGCGCCAGGCCGGGAAACGAGCGTAGCCCCGCTTGAATGGCTTCCGGCGAAAGGCCGAGCGCGAGCGCGGCGGCAGTCGCGCAAGCGGCATTTTGTGCGTTGTGCAGGCC
>JBAPZR010000579.1:0-8530 GCA_049285335.1 Xanthobacteraceae bacterium
ACGAGCGCGATCTGCTTGTCGGTGAACGGGCGAACCTCCTGGCGGTAGATGGCAATGGCGCCTGCCAAGTCGTTGTCCTTGAGCATGGGCACGATCAACTGCGTTCGCGCTCCGGCAAGCCTGGCGGAAGCAGTCGGGACCGACTCCACCGTTTGGTCGGGAGTGTGAACAAGCTGTCGTGTCTGTAGGACGCGATCGAGGGCGTTGCCGCTTTCCGGCAGAAAGTGTCCGCGCGCCCAAAAGAAATCGGTGTAAGGCTTAGGCGCATTCAGCAGTGCCGCAGGATGAAACTCGCCTGCCTCGAAACGAAACAGCACCCCGAAACTTGCCTCACAAATGCGTGTGGCGTTCGCCAACATGGCCTCAAATACGGTCTTCACGTCCCCCGGCGACGAGCTGATGACGTGCAGCACATCCGCCGCCGCCGTTTGTTGCTCGAGTGATTGCCGCAGCTCGTTGAGCAGCCGCGTGTTCTCAATAGCGATGACCGCCTGAGCAGCGAAGTTTCTGACCAGATTGATTTGCTTCTCGGTGAATGGAAGCACGACTTCGCGATAAATTGCGATTGCGCCAATAATCTCTTGCTCTTTGAGCATCGGAACGGTGAGCAGCGTCCGCACGCCGCCGAGTTCAACGGCAGCGACACGCATTGGGTCGCCCTCGGCATAGCCGCGATCGGCTGTTGCATCCTCAATTTGGACAGCGCCCCTCGTTTGCACGGTGCGGCCAAGGCCGGTGTTCGGACCGGGGCGGACAAGCGCGTGCAGCCGGGATGCCCTATACGATGGCGTCGCACCGTGCATGGCGACGGCTCGGAAAGCATCTACTTCGCGGAAATACATGGTGCCAAACTTGGCATCACAGATGTGTGTTGCATTCTCGAGCATGGCCTGGAAAACCGGCTCAAGCTCGCCTGGCGAACTACTGATGACCTTGAGGACCTCCGAAGTGGCCGTCTGCTGCTCAAGCGATTCGCTTAGCTCGCGCGTGCGCGCCTGCACGTCCTCGAACATCCGCGTGTTTTCGATGGCGATCACTGCTTGGTCGGCAAAGGTTGTGACCAGCTCAATCTGTTTGCTGTCGAACGGTCGCACCGTGCGCCGGCTCACAAGGAGGACACCGATCGGACTCCCGTCGCGCAGCAGCGGCACGCCTAAATGGGTGCGATAGCCGCCCAACCTTTGTGGCTCAAGGTTGCTGTATTCCGGGTCGGCCAAAACGTCCGGGATTTGAACGGGCTTGCGCTCAAGTAGCACCCGACCTGTAACGCTACCGCGCCCCGGCGCAAATGTGAGGTTCTTGTGAGATTCGATGTATTCGGGCGAGAAGCCGTGACTTGCCGCGACATAATAACCTGCGTCTCTTGGGCGAAGAATCTGGGCCATGTCCGCCTCGCAAAGCCGGGCTGCGGCTTCGACCAGCGTGTCCAGCACGGCTCGGAGATCGAATGTCGAGCGGCTTATGACCTTGAGCACGTCGGCGGTCGCTGTTTGTTGCTGTAACGACTCGCGCAATTCACTAAGCAGCCGCGTGTTCTCGATGGCGATGACGGCCTGGGTGGCGAAGTTCTGCACCAGTTTGATTTGCATGTCTGTGAACGGTTGGACATGGGTCCGCCGAATAACGATCACGCCGATGATCGTCTCTTCCTTCAGCATCGGCACCGCAAGGATGGTTCGATGCATTCCCTCGCGGTCACGTTGATCCCCGGCCCAGTGGTACTCTGGGTCCCTGAGGATATCGTGAATATGCACAACACGGCGCTCAACAACGGCACGCCCTGTTGCCGAGCTTCGATCCGGAGGAATGGGGTTTCGTTTCACGACATTTTCAAGAAACCCAACCGAATGGCCGTAGCTGGCCGCAACGCGATAAACGTCGCCGTCCTGTCTGTAGATGAGACCCTTCTCCGCATCGCACAGGCGGACGGCCTTCTCTAGGAGAACTTCCAAGACCGAATGAAGGTCGAAAGAGCGGCTCAATACCCTGAGCACCTCGGCCGTGGCGGCTTGCTGCTCTAGCGCTTCGTCGCGCTCGCGCGTACCTTGATCGAGCTGTCTCTTCAGATCGCTCGTGCTGGCAGGCGCGGCCCGTGCTCTTCGGGCCTTACGCTTCTTTGTATGGACCCGCCTCTTGGCCGGTCCACCATCCTTCTTGCGCCGCCGCATATGCCGCCCCCGGCAAAAAGACCACGCTAAGTGGATTAAAGGCTACCACGCTGAGACCGCTCCAGTGTGTGACATAAGGCCCTCAAATTAATCAGAACGGGGAATGTCTGCGTTGTGCCAACAGCGGACGCCGACACCCTTATCCAATACCAAGTGCAGGCACGATTACTCTGCCTTGATATTGGCTGCACGAATGACTTTGCCCCATTTCTCCGTTTCATCGGCGACGAACTTGGCGAAATCAGCAGGAGAGCCTGCAAGCGCGGTGGCGCCCCACTCGGCGAGGCGAGCCTTCACCTGGGGATCCGCGAAGCCCGCATTGACCGCCATGTTGAGCTTGTCGACTATCTCGGACGGTATGCCTTTTGGTCCCGCGATGCCAGTCCAGAAGCTCGCTTCGTAGCCCGGCACGAACTCGGACACCGTCGGGATGTCCGGCAACGCCGCCTGGCGGGTCTTCGTCGCGACCGCTAACGCGCGCAGCTTACCGGACCGGACGTGTTGGAGCGATGCCGACATGGTGTTGAACATGACCTGCACTTGTCCACCCATTAGATCGACCATCGCGGGGCCGGCGCCGCGATAGGGCACGTGCACGAGGTCGATGCCGGCCATCATCTTGAACATCTCGCCGGTGAGCTGGTTGCCGGAGCCAATCCCGCCCGACCCCATGTTGACCTTGCCGGGATGGGCCTTGGCATAGGTGACAAGCTCCGGGATCGTGTTCACCGGCAAAGAGGGAGTCACCTCCAGTACAAACGGGTCGAGCGCGATGCCTGCGACCGGTGTGCTGTCGCGGAGGAAGTTGAACTTGAGATTATCGTAGAGCGTCGCATTGCCGGCGTTTGCAAGACTAGCCGCCAGCAGCGTGTAGCCGTCGGGCGCTGCATCCAAAACCGCCTCGGTTGCGATATTGGTGCCTGCGCCCGGGCGGTTCTCGATGACGATTTGCTGGCCAAGTCGCTGCGATAACGCCGGTTGCAGGAGGCGCGTCATGACGTCGGTGCCGCCGCCGGGCGCGAATCCGACGAGGAGCCGCACCGGGCGTGCTGGGTACGCTTCCGCGTTCGCCACCAGTGACATCACCGGCAGCGCCGCAGCTCCAGCCGCTAGCCGAAGAAATTGACGTCGTTGAAGACTTTTCATTCCCTTCTCCCGTCAATGCGCCCGCCACCAATCAGCGTGATAAACTCGCGCGCCTCATTCGATGATCTCGTCGGCGCGTATCAGGATTGATTGCGGAACCCTGAGGCCGAGCGCCTTCGCAGTCTTGAGATTGACGACCAGCTCGTACTTGGTCGGCACTTGCACAGGAAGGTCAACCGGTTTGGCGCCGCGCAGGATAAGGTCGACGTAGGACGCCGCCTGTTCAAATTGGTCGATAAAATCTATCCCGTAGGAAATCAGACCGCCTTTCGCAGGCACGTCCCTGAGATAGTACATCAAGGGTATCTCGTGCTTCCCTGTTAGCTCGATGACCGTTTTCCGGTGGACACCCATGAAACTATCGGTCATAGCGATAAGGCCGCTACCTGGATCACGCCCAAGTCCTGCAACGACCGCTTCGATATCGGGGTCGCCGCGGACGGGCGCCGCAAACGTCTTTACGTCAATTTTTGACGCGGCGGTCTCCAATGGTTTCAAATAGTATTCGACGTATTGAGCTGTCTGCGGATTGAACATCACGGCGACTTGCGTCACGCGCGGCGCAATCTCCTTAAGCAACTCCAGCCACTTCTCGACCAGCGATGATTCCAGATTGATGAAGCCGGTGACGTTGCCGCCCGGGCGCGGCAAGCTTTCGACGAAACCACTGCCGATTGGGTCAGAAACATTCACGAAGACGAGCGGAACCTCCTTTGTTTCGCGGTGGAGAGCCTCGGTTACCGGTGTGCTGTTCGAAAGAATTACCTCGGGCTGTAGCGTCACCAGCGCTTTTGCAAACTCCGCCGCGCGACTGATATCGCCCGCGGCCCAAAAGGTGTCGATGCGCAAGTTACGACCTTCAGTCCATCCCAGTGCCATAAGTCTCTGCTTGAACGCCGCAAGCCAAAATTGTGCCTCTGGATCGTCTTCAGCATAGCCCATCAGCACGCCGACCCGACGTATCTGCTTAGGTTGTTGCGCGTGCACCGCGAGCGGCCACGCTGCGACAGTGCTGCAGAGAAGAGTGATGAGCTCACGCCGCTTCATTCGATCACCTCGTCGGCGGCCACGAGCAGCGGCGTTGGAATTATGAGGCCGAGCGCTCTCGCAGCCTTCATGTTTATAACGAGTTCGATTTTGGTCGCTTGTTGTACAGGTAAGTCTGCCGGCTTGTCGCCTTTAAGAACGCGGCCGACGTAAATGCCCAATTCGCGAGCGGCATTGAGAAAGTTCGCTCCGTAGCTCATAAGGCCACCGGCCAATGCATTCTCGCGATACGCATAGAGCGCGGGCACGCGATGGCGAGCGGTCAACGTTGCGAGTTGAGCGCTGTGTACCATAAAGAGGCTTTCACTGTTGGTCAGCAACGCCTCCGCTCGCTCACGAATCAAGATCTCAAAGCTCGTATCGATCTCGCTTTGGGTGCTCGCGCCGAGACTGAGGAGATTTATGCCGAGGGCATGGGCGGAATCCCGCGCTTCCTTGGCGTCAGATTCGGCTAAGGCTCGGTTGGCAGGGTTTACGAGGAAAGCAATCTTCGTAATGCTGGGGATGAGCTCATGCACGAGTCCAAGGCGCTTGGCCGTCACCGCAGTCTGCAGAGCGGTGAGGCCTGTGACATTGCCTCCGGGATGATTGAGGCTCTGAACAAGGCCGACCTCGACCGGATTGGATCCTATCGAAAAGACTATCGGAATGGTTTGTGTCGCCGCCTTCGCGGCGATTGCCGACTGAGTTGTGTTTGGTATGGCAATGACATTGACCTGACGACGAACCAAATCATCGGCGAGTTTTGCCACCTCTTCTAAGCGACCCGACGCGAAGCGGTATTCAATTGCGACATTCCGACCTTCGGTGAATCCAGTTTCAGTCAAACCGTGACGAAAGTAGTTCAGATATTCGGGAGCGTCACCAGGCGACCACCCGCTGAGATACCCGATTACAGGCATCGTGGCCCACTCAGCGCTTGCTCCGGATGACCGTGTCACGGCCACGCTGCCGAGTGCAGCGATAAATTCCCGGCGTCGCATATGCCGCCCCCCGGCAAAAACCACGCTAAAATCAGCTAAAGCCTAGCACGCTGAGACCGCTCTAGTGTGTGACATAAGGCCCCCAGATCGTCAGCACGGGAATGTCCACTTTGGGTCATAAGCGGACATTTCGCAACGTCCTGCTGATGTCCGCTTTACCCCCAAAAGCGGACATCGTGCGTGTTTAGAGCGAGGTCGGTTTTACCAGGAAATTGAAGCCGTACTTTTCAAAGATCGACTTCGCTGTTTGGGTCTGCAAGAACGAAAAATATCGCACCGCATCCGGTTTGGCGTTTGCTCTTAACGCCGCCGGATAGATGATCGGATCTTGGGTATTGTCGGGAAAGACGCCGATAACTTTCACAGCCGGTTCTATCTTCGCGTCTGTCTCATAGACGATGCCGAGCGGCGCTTGGCCGCGTGCGACCATACGAAGGGCTGCGCGAACATCTTCGGCCATGACCATTTTTGGCTCGACTGCTGCCCATGCGCCAAGCCGTTCCAGCGCAGCCTTGGCATAAAGCCCGACCGGGACTGCGCGTACATCGCCTGTTGCTACACGGCCATCTCCGGCAAGTTTGACAAGATCAAAGCCCGGTCCGATTGTGACGTGGTCAATCTTGGCATCCTTGGCAGCGATCAATACCAGCTTATTGCCCAGCAGATTGACGCGCGTGGCTTTCTTTCGCGCACAGTAGTCCATCCACTGCAAGTCAGCGGAGGCAAATACGTCCATTGGCGCGCCTTGATCGATCTGTTTAGCCAACGCCGAACTTGCTCCGTAGCGCGCGACGATCTTGATACCACTTTGCTTCGTAAAAGCCCTATCAACATCATCGAGTGCGTTCGTAAGCGAGGCGGCGGCAAACACCGTGATGATTTTGTCTTGAGCGGTTGTTGCTCCAACACCGAAGAGCCGCACGCCCTGAACGACGACGAAAGCAAGCGCGACGAAGCCTAGAATTAGGACTGAGACTCGCAGATTTTCAGCTTCTGCGTTTCTAACCTTCCACTCCGTTGCTACCCGCCACAGGAGGAGATACCCGATAACGCCAACTACCGCGTAGATGACCCAACCGTCGCGCACGGCTATCCTCTCAGGGCGAAGCTTAAATTGGACTCGGACGAAATATTTGCGTTAGATCAAATAGTCGACCAGAACGCTGCACGTCCACGCATCCGATGCTGTTAACGTAAACAAACAAACGAACAAATTGGTATCGCATTCGTATTATTTGTGACATCCGTCACACGGGCGATTTGCCACGCGGAAATGCATATAACCAAAAATATACGGAGGGCCTACGGGCTCTATGCGAAAGTGGAAATTGCTCGATCTAATGTATCGCGGACGACGAGCTAATGCCGCGTTCGTAGCAACAATCCTCAGGGACCGAATGTCCGCTTTGGGTCATAAGCGGACATTCCAATACCTCTGGCTCATGTCCGCTTTACCCCCGAAAGCGGACATTGGTTGAGTGCGTCGGGGTGTCCAACAAGTGTCGCTGAGCGACATGCTGATACTCAACTGGCGGCGAGGCAGCCAAGTCCAATCAAAGTATTGCGTACCGCTTTATCGAGGGGAGTGTGTGGTTCCATGCCGAGGGCGGCCTTCAGGCGTGCATTGTCCATTCGGATCGGCACGGTCCAAAGGTAACGCATTTCCAATAGTTCCCGAAACTGAGGCACGAATGGCGATAACAGCCGTATCAACGGCCAGCGCAACTTGCCGACCTTGATATTTGGATTGCCAACGACTTTGCGAATGGCATCTATCATTTGGGTACCGTCGGCGTCCCAATGACCTTCCATCTGGAACATCGCGAAAGGTTCTAGGATCTCGGGCCTTTCCAAACGACGAACTATTGTTTCGGCTGCGTCGGGAAGATACGCCCATTGGTGGCCAATTCCGCTACGGCCGGGATAGGTAATCGTTGTGACAGGCTTGCGTGGCTTGACCAAACCTTGGGAAAACCAGTTGTTGCCTGCTCTGGGCCCAAAAAAATCTCCCGCGCGAACAATCAGTGTGGTTGCACCCTTCGCCGACGCCGCGCGCAGAAGACTTTCCATCTCGACGCGGATCCGACCTTTGATGGTGACAGGGTTCTGAGGCGAAGTCTCATGCAAATCGGGAAACGCACCGGTCCGTAGTTGTAGACAGTACCGGGCAGGACAATTCGTGCGCCGTTGATGGTTGCGGCCGCGATAGCGTTGTTCAGCATCGGGAGCACCAGTTCGCCCCAATTACGGTAGCCTGGCGGATTCACGGCGTGCACGATGACGCGAATGCCAGTCGACGCTGATGCCACGTCGGTTGCAGACATTGCGTCGCCTCGATGCCAGCTCACCCCGGACTTCTTGTAAAAAGCCGACAACTTGTCTGGATCACGGTGTAAGGCGCGAACACTCCATCCGCGTGCGACCAATAACCTTGCCACTTCTCCCCCGACGCCGCCTGTTGCGCCAAGAACAAGTGCAGTCCGACTTGTCATCGAAGGTTCCACGGTGCGCGCTTAGCTGGGGCTAGCGGTTAGCGGATCAACAAATCTTTGGTCGGCCTAGTTCCCTTTTGAACGCTTACAAGCAGAAACTGGATCGTTCGCCGATGTCCGCTTTGCGTCATTAGCGGAAATTGAGGGGCATTCTCCCAATGTCTGCTTTACCCCCAAAAGCGGGACATTGTTCAGCACGATCGTGATGTCCGCTTTGTGCCAAAAGCGGACATAAGGTCGACTATCCGATCACCTTGTAGACGCGGCCGGAACTCGAATACGCAGGCATTTATCGCCCTTGCCGCGAACGCAAGCGAACAAGTAGCATGACCACACATGGAGGATTACGGGATGACCGGCAGCCGCAAAAACCTAAGCGCGTCGGTCGTTCCAGAAGTGACAGATTTTAACATACTTTAAGCAAGCAGCCGTCACGGGCACTGAAAAAGACCACCGGAGAGGGTTGCAAGCACAAGCGAGGCAACGCTCATGGCCAAGGTGGTTTGCGTTCTTTACCCCGATCCTGTGGATGGGTATCCCAAAGCTTACGCCCACGACGATATTCCAAAAATCGAGCGCTATCCCGACGGTACGACAACGCCGACTCCAAGTGCGATCGACTTCAAGCCCGGAGAGCTTCTGGGCAGCGTCTCCGGCGAGCTCGGCCTTCGAAAATTCCTAGAAAAGGCTGGCC
>JBAPZR010000580.1:0-18470 GCA_049285335.1 Xanthobacteraceae bacterium
GGCCGCGCGTCTTCTTGCCGGAGTGTTTGGGCAGGCTGACTTTGTTAGGGACGTCGCCGGTCCCGTGGGCCAGTCGACCGACGGCCGAGCTGCCGCCGCCTTTGACCTCACTGCCGTTTTGGATGGCGTCGAACAGGTAGCTGTGCGGGTTGCCCGGCGTTCCAAAGCCGGCGTGGGTCGGCTGTCCGCCGAGGTTCTCCGCTAAGCTGCGGATCGGAAAGTTGCGGCTCTCGGTTCCGCGGTTCTTTTTGGTCGGCATAATTATGGACCTCCGTTGGTCGTCATGCTACACTAAAACGCGTTCCGGTTCCATGATACAACCCCGCCCCCCGCTTCATTCCCGGGGGGCGGCTTCATTTACGCCCACATATTGCGGCCGCGAATGCCCCCACCGCTGTACTCGAGCTCTTGATCCTGTGCCGACAGGCGGGCCTCGCGGGCCAGTCGGGCTTCGCGCGCTTGCCACTCCGGGTCGAGCGGATTGACGACCTCGACGAACTCGTCGGTGGCCGGGGTCGCGATGTCGATGTGCTGGACCATCGAGTCGAGCTCGTCTTCGTGGGCCAGCTCCCCACCGAGCGTGAAGTGTTCGTACTGTTTGCGCAGCGCCGACTGGTCGGGTTTGAGGATCACGCCGTCGCGCTCCCAGCGCGGTTGCAGCAGCGCGATTCGGATCGGCTTGGGCACGGATTCGGTGTTGTAGTAGACGAAGGCCGGCCGCATCACGTTGCGCCGGTCCAGCTCCATGCCCAGCAGTTCAAGCCAGGCGCCCGACTGTCCGACGTCTTCGCAGGAGACCGTGTGCGGGCGGAACTTCACGATCAGGTTGACCGCGTAGTCGATGACCTCAGTCGGCGGGCCTTTGATGCGATCGGCGGCCAGCGTCCACCAGCGATCGGTCGAGTCGTCGCCGACCACCGTAAAGCCGTGGTAGTCATGCGCGGCGCGGCCCTTGACGCCGGCCGGGTCCCAGGCCATCGTGACGGCGACCGGGATCTGGGTGTGGGTGATAAAGCGCCACTGTCCGCTCTCGAGCAGCTGGCGGGTCGGCACCACCACCGACTGGTCGGCGGCCAGCAGGAAGTGGTTGAAGTCGACGATCCGCAGGTGGGTCTGGTCGAAGGTTCGGTCTTCGGAGCTGATGCACTCCAGCAGGTACTGGGCTGAGAACTTGTGGCTGCCCATCCGGGCCCGCTGGTCGTCGAGGAAATCGCGCGTCAGCACCGTCGGATAGAACAGTTCGTCGGTGACCGGGTCGATGGCCGGTCGAATGCACAGGTTCCAGTACTTTGGCTTGCAGGCCCGCAGCCGCTCGCGGTCGATCTCGATGATCCGCGCATACGCGTCGTCGGGATGCCAGAACGTGCACGGCATCACGATCACGCCGCCGGGTTGAAGCACCGCCAGCGTGTCGATCAAAAAGCCGTAGGCTTTGTCGCGCATCGTCTGGGTCTGATAGTTCTTGGCGTTGACGATGTCGTCCATCCAGATGACGTCGTAGTGGTAGCCGGTAATGTCGCGCTCGATCCCGGTCGTGTCGATCGACGGCTCTTGCAGATCGAAGTTGTCGCGCGTCGCGATCGTAAAGCCGGTGTCTGACCACGGCAGCTTTTGATTGCGGTCCGGCACCCACAGCGGGAAGTGTTGTTCGACCAGCTTGCGCAATGCGCGCGCGCGCGTCTGCGCCTGGTCATGCCGGAAGGTCGCAATCAGCTGGCGGGCGTTGGGATTGCGCTCCATAATCATCAGCGCGCCGCCGCGCGACAGGGACGTCTTCCAGGTGCCGCGCGGATACGCCAGCATCGTGTTGTGGTATTCGTGGGCCGGGTAGTTGAACGTGCACGGGCCCAGCGCATCGTCGATGTCGGCGCAGATCCGCGCGTGCGGCCGTTCTTCGACCGGCCAGTGGAGCTGCTTTTTGCAGAACGTGAACAGGCGCCCCAGTGGAGCCGCCTTTGGGCGCTGTATGTCCGGCGCCTGTTCTTGCAAGGGCGCGACTAGCTCCAACAGGCGGCGCTCACTCATGTTTGACACCGTTTTTGAGGTTCAACGCCAAGTAGCCGAAGAACGCCGCCACAATCGAGAGCAGCGCGTAGCTGAGATTGCGCGCGACCTGCCAGTCGCCGTCGAACATCTTGTGGAAGACCGGCCAGTTGCTGGGCTTGCCCAGTGTCGCATCGAGCGCAATCGCCGACGCTGCCGCTGCAGCGACGGCACCGTACAGGACGTGCCGCGCGGCCACGGCGTGTTAGGTCGGCACTCCCACCGCGAAGTGAACGTGCTCGTTGGAGTAGCCGTAGTCTTCAACGAAGACGTTGTTGCAACACCACTTGAAGCTGTCTTTGTACTTGACGGCGGTGCCCGAGACGCCGACTTCGATCAGCTGCGGCTTCCCCGAGCAGCTGATGTAGCTGGCCGACTCCATGATATAGCGCACGTCGTCGTCACCGGCGCTGCTCCAGTTTGCGTTCCAACAGTCGATCGCGCGACCGGCATTGTTGTGCCAGGTGCCGGCCGAGTGATCGGTGTTGATGGCGGTCACCAACAGCGGCGTCGAACAGCTCTGCACCAGCGACAGCATGAACTGAATCAGCCAGGTGTTGGTAATCTTAGAGTCGAGCAGCTGGGCCTTTTGCGAGTGGTTGGCCAGTACCAGGCGCGGGTGGTCGACGAGCAGCTGCCGCGTTTCAACTGACATTGGGAGCCTCCTACGGGATGAACCACCCCAAAACGGTGACGTTCCAACTGAGCGAAGCGGTGATTGCCGAGTAGTTAGCGCAGTCGAGAAAGACGCCCTGGCTGATGCTGTTGGCCGTCTGAAAGAAATACGGTACGGGGAAGATGAGATACACGTCACCGAACCCGCGGATCAACCCGCCGTACGAGCCCGAATTGGCCCGGCCCTGGAAGATCCATTGAATCGAGTTCTGCAGCGAAAAGCCGGTGATGCAGATGAAGCTCAGATACATCTTCTGGGCCGAACCGACGCCCAGCCCCGTGATCAGCAGGGTGCGTCCGGTGGCACTGGTCGTGGTGCTGGTCCAGGGCCCGCCCAGCGTGACGGTCTGAATCAGCGTGCCGCCGGCCGGCGGCATCGTCGGCGGCGCCGAGCTGACGAGCACCGGCGTCGTGTTCGCACCGGTTTGTGACAGGTCAACCTGGAGCGTCGTTCCAGTCGGATTGTTGACGAACACCGGAGTGGTCGTCGTGTTGGCGACCGTCACCGTCCCCGAGACGGGCTGCGTCGCCGGGAAGTTGTTCACCCCCACCGTCCCGCTGACGGGCTGCGTGGCCGGAAAGTTGCCGACCGAAACGCTGCCACTCACTGGTTGGGTCACGGGCCAAAACGTGCCCGATACCGGCTGCGTGGCGGGGAAGTTCGCCACCGACACGCTGCCGCTGACCGGCTGCGTCACCGGCCAAAACGTCCCGGAGACCGGCTGAGTCGCGGGAAAGAACGCCCCCGTCACCGCCAGTGAGGCGTTCGTGACGCTGACGTTCTGGGTTCCCGAGGGCGTCGTCGTGATGCTGCCGCTGATGGGCAACGGCGTGTTGGTCACGGTCACGTTCTGGTTGGCCGGGGGGGTCACGGTGATGCTGCCCGTGATCGGGACCGGAGCGGCTGCGGTGTTCGTCACCGTCACCTTCTGATTGTCCGGCGCCTGCACCGTCAGACTGCCGGTGACCTCGAGCGGCGTGTTGGTCACCGTGACGTCTTGATTGGCCGGTGGCGCTGCGCCCGCGCCGTTGGTCACCGTAACCTCGAGCGGCCCGCCCGCTTGTCCGGTGATCTTCACCGGCTGCGGGTTGGGGGGCCAGTTCTGAACGCTAACGGGCGAGGGGATCGGTGTCCCCACGACTATTTTCTCCCAGCCGGTGTTCCGGGCGGACCTTCGGGACCTTGCGGACCGGCGGGCCCGGTCTCTCCGGGCGGACCAGCGGGACCAGCCGGGCCGGTTGCTCCGGGCGGTCCAGCGGGGCCGGGCTCTCCGGGAGGCCCGGCGGGGCCTTCGGGGCCAGGCGGTCCGGGCGGCCCGGCGTCTTCCTCGGCGGTCGTCTCGACGTTGGCTTCGTGGCGCAGCGTTGCAGCACCGGCGTTGAGGTTGCGCTGCAGATTGTAGGCCTCACTGGTGGCGGCGGCATAGTCACGCGCGGCCAGCTCGTCAATGAGCTGTTGCGACTGCGTCGACAGGCTGCCAAAGATGTCGCCGGCCAGTTCCAGGAGTGCAGAACTCATAGGTGTCCCCCCTCTGTACGTTAGAGGGAGCGTAGCATCTCAGAGGCAGCCGGAGCAATGGGCAGTTCGGTCACCGGACCGGCGAATCCGAGCAGCATTTCGACCCGCATCAGGCAGATCGGCAGCGATTCGGTCACAATATAGTTCCCAAGGCTGGCGTGCGGGTCGTCGTCGTCGAGCTGCTCGTCGGCATACCGCTTATAATGGTAGATCGCGTTGAAGTCCAGGCCCGCGCGCTCCACGTCCTCGTCGACGGCAGCTAAAAGGAAGCCCCAGACGTGCGGATGGCGGGCGCGGCGGGTCGGCGACCACAATCCCGAGGCTTTCAGGTGCGAATCGGGCAAAATCCAGGGTCGAATCAGCACCCGCAGCGGTCGCAGTGCGTAGGTTCGGGCGATCGAGTCGGCCGGGAGGCGTGGATGATACCAAATCCGGCCGGATTGTGGGGAAACGAACGGTCGAAACGCCCAAACCTGGTGGTCAGCGATGGGTCAGCTCCCGGGCGGCGCCGTCGGCAGCCGCGGATACGGCGCATAGCCCGTGCTGCGCAGCTCTTTTGCGAACGCTTCCACCCCATAGGCCAGCATCGCGCTGACCACATAGCCGATCGGGACGTTGGCTTCCAGCGCCACCAGGCAGAGCGCCTCGCCCAGCACCGCCGGAACCCGCGGTGGGGAGGTCGGCAGGCTAAAAGGTTCGTTGGGTGCGCGTTGGGCCAGCGTGTGGGCGTCGGCAATCGCGTTGCGCAGCGCCGTTCGGCGGCGGGTGCGGGGCTTGCGGTTCTCGATGTGCCAGTGTTCGACCAGCCAGCGGGCGAAGCGCGGGAGCGCCTCGAGGTGGAGGCCGGCGGCCCGATGGGGATCGCGCAGCACATGGGTCAGCCAGCCGGTCCCATCGGGCACAATGACGCGGGCGAACCCGCGTCGCCGCCGGCGGTGCACCCACGCGATGTGCTGACCCAGCCGCCGGATGCCCCGTGGTGCATCGGCGCCCTGGGCCCAACAGTCGGCGTGGGGACAGTCACGCGGCGTCTCGTCGCACATCCCACAGCTGCAGTCGGCCGGGTGTTGGCCCTTGGCCACGAAGCGTCCGGCCCCGGCGGCGCTGCGAATCCCGCTCACGATGGTGCCGTCGCGGTCGACGATCGCGGGCGCTTTGGGGCTAGGCGGGGTTGGTGGTGTAGGTGTCGGAGAGTGCATAGATATGCTCTTCGTAGCTGGGCCAGTGCAGCCCCAGCTCGTGGGCCATCAGGTATTCGACCACCGTGGCGCTCTGATGCTCGTCGTAATACGGCGCGTCGGGTGCGTCGCCGGGTTCGTCCTGGTCGCCGCCGGAAAAGCCGCGGTCAAAGCTGTCGATCGCGGCGACCGGAATCCCGCGTTGGATGACCAGCAGCGCTTCCACCAGCTCGTGCACGGCGACCGTCATCGCCTCGCGCCAGTCGTCGGTCGCGCTGACCGTGATCGCCAGCGTCTTCTCGTAGGCGTCATACGTGTAGTCGCCGCAGGTGTCATAGCGCTGCAGGTGGTGGGGAATCACGTCGATGGTGATGGCCGCGACGCGGTCAGTGTTTGGGTGGGTGATCGGCATCCTCAAAAAACTCCTGTGGCAGCTCGTCCAGTGCGTCGGCCAGCTTGGCCGTGTGGGGGTCGGTCAGGTCAACCGGTTCATCCCTAAAGATCGGGTCATGCGGACAGCTCCAGCTGTCGCGGGCGTTGTCGTACCAGGCGTGGCAGGTCCAGCAGACGACCTTCACGCTGCGTCCGGGTCGGTCATGCCGCCAGCTCCGCCAGGTTCACCAGCCGGTAGCGGCGCAGCAGTCGCCCCGTCCGGGGGTTCAGATACGGGGGGCGGTGGGCCCACCGCTTAGGGGCGCGGCGTTTGTAGCCGGGTTGATGCAGTGGGGACTCCGGGTGGGCAGTGGTGGGATCGGGGTCCCACATCGTCCCGACCCGCGAGATGCTCGGCCAGCGGTTCCCATCCCGAATCCGCCGCACCGTGCTGGCCGAGCACGGGATGCGGTAGCGGGTGGACAGGGTGTGGGCGGTGACGGCGGGGTGGGCGCGCGACATGAGAATCGCTCTGACCACCTCCGGTGTCAGCCGCTTGTTGGGTGGAAAGGCCACAGCCACGCTAGTACTCGCGCAGCGGGATGCCATCGACCACCACGTTCCCAACCCGCCGCTGGAACTCCGCGCGCGCCTCTTCACTCTGATCCCACCACGTCAGCGTCATGCTGTTGACCTTGCCGTGCGTCGTGGCTCGGTGCGGCATCCCGTCGCAGGGCGCGGCGTTCTCACAGCGCACGTCGGAGAACGTCTCACTGACGTTCCCGCACAGCGCAGCGTGACGCGCGAAGGAGGCCGTGGGTTTCGGCTTAGGCTTCAACCGGCACCAGCTCGGGCACCAGCTCCGGCAAGCCGACCTCCCGTCCCCGCTCCGACTCAGCCGGAGCCAAGCTCGGCAGGGTGACGGGGGTCGGCACACTGGGCCGCACCACTTCGACCGTCTCAATTCCGTGTCCAATGCGCGCCATCGTTGTTCTCCTATTCTCCTTTCAGGAGTCTGGTGATTGCGTCCAGATACGATCCGCTGACGCCGGCGCCGGGCGGCAGGCCCGGTCCGCCGCCGTTGGGCAGCAGCAGTCCCATCGCGGTCGCATTCGGATACGCCTGTTGCAGTCCGGTCAGCGGCGACGGCGTCATGGTCGGCGGGGGTCCCGACACGGTGTATGTACCAGCGGTGTACGGGCTGGGTGGAGCGGTGCTCTGGCCCATCGCCGACAGGCCATACCCGGCGTTCTGCTGCTGCTGCGCATACATCTGGGCCAGCAGCGCGCTCTGCGCGTTGAAGGCGTTGCGGGTCGAGAGCATGGCGGCGTCGCGCCGGCGACGCAGCACGTCGAGCAGCGGTTGGGGCAGCGGTGCCACCTCAATCCCATACGCGTCGGCCAGCTGCCGAATCCGGGCGTTGCGATCGCTGTTGCTCCGCACGTTGACCCGGTTGTCGGCCGTCTGGCAGTCGTCGCAGTGCCCGCAGTTCTCGCAGCTCGGGCTGCCGTCGCGGTTGCGCTCCTGCTCCCACAGATAGAGGAGTGAGGGGTACGCCGCTTGGGCCCGATACCCCAGAATCGGCGTGGTGCCATCGCCCCCCTCGCCGGGAATCGGGGAGGGCTCCCGGTCGGCGCACACGACCACCTCACCACCCAGCGAAACGCGCCCCAGCACCGCGCTGTCCATCACCTGCTCGAGGCTGGCGACCGTCGCGAACCCATACAGTCCACACGTACACTCCGGGTGCGGGGCGTTATGGGCCGGGATGCTCAGGCCGCTGCCGCTGCGCTCGGCTTGGCAGACCGCCTCATACACCCGCCGCGCGGGCCAGGCGACCGGCCCCACGCCCACCGAACAGAGTCGTCCGCCGGTTACGTTCCAGGCCCGATACGCAATCAGGGGGCTGGCGTTGGGCTCATCGCGGCCGTGCCGGAAGACGAGGCTGTCGATCGCGCTGCGCAGCTGGGGGCTGACCCGGGCGTTGGGCGTGGGGTTGGGCGGAGGCGCGCCAGGCAGGTTGATGCTGCCGCCGGTGCCTTGCAGACTGCCGCTCATGTTGCCACCACTCGTGATGTCATGGAGTTTGAGGCCTCCCATTCCAAAGCGCCCGCCCGATCCCATGTGATTGTGTGACGTCTCCCCTGCTGGGTCTTCGGTGTCGTGGGGAGCGGCGAACCGCAGTGCCGCTCCCTGTCCTCAGTAAGCAGGACTCCGTCGCGATTGTCAACCCAGGCGGCGAAGAATCGCTTGCATTGCGGGTGGGATCGAGCTATGGTGGGGAGGCGACAATGGTCTGTTAGGAAAGCACCCGTTACGTGTGGTCAGTGGCCACGTGCCAGAGGCCAGGGTGGAATGGTGAGCCGACCTTCTGAGGGTGAGTCATAGCCAGGCCACTGCGGCCTGAATCGAACCGAGCGCAGGTCATCGCCGACAGCGCTCACAACGGTGAACCGTTCCACACCCGAGACCCCCTGATGAAAAAAAAGTCAGGGGGTCTTTTTTTGGATTTGTCAAGCGAACATATGTTCGGATACCCCTGTGAGGTGGGCCCCAAGGGGGCCTCGGGCGCTTTTACACCCCCCCGCCCCCTCCAACGCTGTGCCAAAGATTGGCACACCTCTTTGTTTTATTAAAACTAGATGAGAATACGATGAGAATGGCATTAAACATAGATTAGATTGAGATTAGAACTGCAGAAAGATAACTTTAGTCAGCAGGAGTTAGGCGTGACTAGCGTATACACCAACAACAAAGATTAAAGTTTGATGAGAGGGAAGGCTGTAGGCAGGATAACCCCAGCATTTTGCCGTACCTCATCCGTGAGGATTTCGGTACAACGGGCGCGACCCGGTGCGAAGCCTATTCTTTGAAAACTAGATTCCCGAAAATCCGCAGCGCGGCGGTTTTCGGATTTTCCAAAACCGCGCAATCCGAACAACAAAAATCAGGGAGAGAAAATGAACGATTCAGTAAAAAACGGCGCCACGGCGAAGGCGGATTCGCAACTTCCCAATACGCCGGTCGCGACGAGCGGCCATGTTTCGGCCGACCTGGATGCCGAAATTGAGAACCTGCAGAAAATGCTGCGCGCCAAGCGCGCACAACGCGACGCCGAAGCAATCGCCAATCGGGCGGCCAAGGCGCGCAAAGCAGCGCAGGCGGTCGAAACCGAACAGGAAGCGTTGCGGTGCCGAGTCTACAAGGCGAACTGGGCAGTGTTCGCGCGCGATAAGAATATGCAGGTCGCCAAGGATATTCTCGCGGAGTTTACCACGAACAGCATCAACCAGCGGTATACGCTTGAAGCGATGAAGGCGCGCAGTGACGCGGCCACGATTGCCAAAGCGCAGGAGTTAGCGCAAAAGTAGAACGCGCAGGCGCCGCAAAAATGCCCCGCTGGGAAACCGGCGGGGTTTTTTGTTTCCCGCGGCGATTCGCGTTCGAATCTCTAAACGGCTTCGAATGCGGATCGGCGCGGAAAAATCTCTGCGCGACAAACCTCTAAGACAACAAACTTCTGAACAAACAAACTTCTGAACAACAAAAATCAAGGAGAGAACAATGGAATATGCGTTTCGTTCCGATGAGGGACGAATAGAATCGTTTTGGTTCAACACGCCGAAAGCGGCGCAGATGTATGCCCAACAAACCGAGCTCGAGTATCTTGGTGCGGCATTGGCGGTGCTGGCGTGATGACGTTTTTGAGAACCAAGAAAAGCACCGAGATCCGCGTGGCGTTTTATGAACGCTTTAGAAAAGCGTACAAAGAGGAGTTTGGAATCGCTCCAAGCGCGCAGGTCGTGTACCACGCCTGGATCGAGACCGCGGTTCCGCCGCTGGAACAAAATGCGCCAGCCTACGAATCGCTCAACGTCAGCGAAACGGCGCTGTTTGTGAAAGCCGCCGTGACGGTGGCGATTTCGCTCGAATCACCGGCAGCGAGGGAGGTTTGGCACCTCGATGTCGGATCGTCGCATCCTGGGGCTGTAATAGGTCAGCTGATGACACGAGAAGCGCGCCTGAACGCGCAAGAAGCGCGGCTACTCTGCGAGGCGTGCAAACGCGCCAACGAAGAGGAGACGCCGGGCTGTGCGAAATGCTATCAGCGAACCGGCGAAACGGTGGCGCATTGCCAGGCGCACGAGGAGCACGACTAATGGCGAAAATAGATTACTGGATTAAATGGGTGCTGTTCTGGGGCGTGGTGACGCTGATCGGCATCATGTTTATTTCCCTGGTCGCTGCGTTTCGGGGGATGGGAATATGACGAAATCCCTGCTGCTCTTTTTTCTGTCGTTCGTCGTTATGACAGCGGCGTGTGTGTGGGCCCAAAGTATGCCCGGACTTCTTCGGCCCGGACTCGTGTACATCGGCGGCCTGTGCGCCTGGCTGTGGATTTTGAATATCGCCAACACAGAGGAATCGTGATTCTTCGAGCAGGACGCCGCGCGAATCTGCGGGGCGAATCCTGCTCGAAGCATTATGCTTCGAACAACCTTTTCACAAGGAGAGAACATGAAAGTTACGATCACGCGCAGCAAAATGCTGGCAACGCTCAAAAAGTCACAGGCGCAGGATCTCAAAAACCAACAGGCAGAGATTGCCAAAAAGAAAAAGGAACACGACAAACGTGTGGGCGATGCCATCGCGCAGTTTTCAAAGCAACTGGCGGATCTCAAATCCAAAGGGACGTGCGATAGTGTCGGCGGCGTCTATCCGTTTGATCCAGACAACGCGTTCGAGCGGCGCTATCACGGCGCGCTAAAAGTCGGCGAAACGCAGTACGATCCGGCGATCGCGTTTGTCGAAGCGTGTGAGGATACAGAGTTTGTCCTTGACGTCGCCAAAGACAAATCGGGACTCAGCCAGATCTTTTTTGCGGCGCTCAAGCGATAAAACGGTTGCGCTCTCGGTCGGTGCGATTCCGGCCGAGAGCTTTTATGCTCTCTGCAAGCGCAGAGCGCGACCGAACATTCTAACCAAGGAGAAATCTCTATGCCAAGTCAGGAAGATTTCGATCGGATTACGCCCAAGGATTTGATTTCTGGGGCGTTTTATTCCGACGGTCCCAAAGAGGCCAGCGGCAGCGCACGGATGATGAAGGCCGTGCAAAAGCTCAGCGTCGCGAAAGACAACAACGACGATGGGGTGCCGCCGCAAATCAAAGCGCTGATGAAAAGCGGCGATCAGGCCATCCGGTTAAATCTGAGCAGCAAAGATCCGCAACAGGCGCTGCTCACGATTCCGGCCGGAATGTCGATGGCCGAAAGCGGCCTCGAAGCGCTGGCCCAAGCCGATTTCATCACCGAAGAGGAAGTCAAGGCGCTCGACGCCGCCAATAAAGTGTTTCTAGATTGCTTCAGGGCGGCAATCACACGGATGCACAAACAGCACGTCGACGCGGGCGATTGCACCTGCCCTAAAGAGAGCAACAACGACAACGAAAAGGAGAGTCAATAAACCATGAAACCCTACAACCTCACCAACGAACAAATCGAAGAGGCCATCGCTGCGCGTGCGGCATTCAAAGCGCGCGTCGGCAAGAAAGCGGCGCGCGGCCTGGGAGAGTTTGTCGACAAACTTCAGGATGCCCTGATGGCATTTCGCATGATCGAAGACGACGTCGAGTTTACCGCCAAGGAAAAGAATCACATCCTCGGCGGATTCGAGGACATCACACTGCAAATCGCCAGTCAAGCGGAACGCGCCACCGGCTTCATACCCGGCATCGGCGACCTGGACAAGCTGGCAGCAAACATAGCGGATCGGAAAACGAAAATCGACGAAATGGTCGAGAACAGCATCAAAGAAACCTTCGAACTCGGCGGCGGCGTTCGCGTCGCGTTTATCAAGGGATAAAAAGCACGACGTTTCGCACAGGACGGCGCTCGCAAGGGCGCCGCATCCTGTACGAAGCCTTGAGCTTCACAACCGAACAACTAACAGGGAGATAAGGAGAGAGATGGATTTCGATCTCAGCGTGCTCAGCACGCGCGAGCTCGACACGCTTGGCAAACGCCTGCACGACGACGGCAAGTTTGGCTGCGATTACGCGCCGATGAAAAAGCCCGAGAAAATGGCGTTTATTATGGCCGAAGCGGTTCGACTCTACGGAGACGATTCGAGCAAAATGATCATTGAACTGGCCAAAGGGATTATCGCAGCGCGTGCCGAGGGCGGCAGCGAGTTTGATGACGCCGACAACCAAAGCGAGTGCGAAGCGCCCGCAGCGAGTATGGAAGGCGACGACAAGAAAGAGGGCGACGACAACGGCCAGGGTGGTGAGTTTCCTGGCGGTTTTGGTTTTGACGCGAGTCAAAAGCCTGCCTGTTCTGACGAGAACTGTGGCTACGAAAACGGCGACGTGTGCAAGACGTTCGAGCATGAGGGGCAGTGCCCGTCGTGTGGCGTGGAGTATGCCAACGCCAAGCATCACGCGGATCAAGACAACGGCGAGAAGTGTCCGATGGAGCAGAAACTCGACGCGCATCACAACGGGCAAGAACGTCCAAAGCCGAATATGAGCATGGATTTGGTCACGCTCATTAAAGCGGTGACGCACGACGAGCACGATCCGACGTTTTTGGAAGTTGGCAAGGCGCTACATCGTGCCGAAAACGTCACGCGGCAACTCCGCCGCATGGCCGAACGCGCGGATAAGAAAGCCGACGTGGCGCTCGAGTTGGCCAAGGGATCGCGCCGCAAAAAACTGATCGCGGCACCGAATCTGGTCATCACGTTTCCCAATATTCCGGCGGTCGGTATCGAGGGCAAGCATCCGATTCTCTTTCCGCAACTGATGGCGCTGTTCGCGCTGGCCGATGGCATTCGCCAACCGGTCTGCCTGTACGGCGAAGCAGGTGGCGGAAAATCGACCATCTTCGAGCAAGTGGCCGCAGCGTTTGGGCGTTTTCCCGATGACTACGGCGCGGTTTCGTGCACCGGCATGATGACCGAAGGGAAAACCAACGGACGGATTCTGCCAATCGGCAACGGGCGCTATATTCCCTCGGATTTGGTCCGCCTGTTACTGGCCGGCAAACCGTTTTTCTACGTCTGGGACGAGTTTGACGCAGCGCCAGCCGATATTCGCGTCGGTAGCAATACGATGCTGGCACAGGGCGCGATCTATATCGAGGAGCGCAGTTTTGCCGACGAGGCAACGCGAATCGTGGTTCCATCCGGCGCCTGTTTTGGCGCGGCTCAGAATACGCTCAACGGCAACGATGCCATGTACGTCGGACGGCAACAGCAAGATGCAGCGGCCAATGACCGCTGGATTATGCTGCACATGGAGCCCGATCCGCGCGTCTCGGCGTCGATTCTGGGCGCACCCTACACGCCGCTGGAAACCTGGCTTCCGCAACAGCGAACTGAGGACGAACTGCGGGACGAACTCAAAACTGCGTACACCTGGCTGATGCAAGTCAAAAAGAACGTCAGGCAAAAGTCCATGCGCCGTTTGGTAACGGACCGCGCAAGTCTGCGCGCTCGCGCGCTGCTGACGGCTGGATTCACACAGGCTGAAACGCGCAACGTGATTCTGGCTGGCTGGACCGAGGACGAGAAAGCGATGGTCGGGGTGGGCGTCGATGGCACGACATAGAGAAGCGGTCGACGTTTACCGCTACGAGTCGTATGGGGCGATCTTGCGAAAAATCGCCTCGCCGCCGGTCAATCCCTACAACCGAGAACGCTGGCAAAAAGACTTCGGGCCAGGCGGTGAAATGGTCACCGGCGATTCGATGCTCGGCAAGGATTGCGCTAACGCACTGGCTGGTTCGCCGGTCACCGTGCAGCGCATTACGGACTGGCTGCGAGGCGGCTGGCCAGAGGGTGCCAAGCGGATCAAAGACGAGCTCGGGCAGATCAAAATCCCCACGCTCACCGATATTCGCCGCAAGACGAACTGGTCGGATTCCGGCGACGAACTCAGCATTGACCGGCTGTATTCCGGCGACGTGGATCGCTGCTGGCGGGAAAGCAAACGGGGGGTGGTGCGCCGCCCTCCGCCGTTGCATATCTTCAGCGACATTTCGGTGAACTGCAACGACAGTCGCCTGTTCTGGCGGGGCGCCGTAACGTGTGCCTTTGCCGAAGCAGCAATCGCGGTCGGTCACAAAGTCTGTATCGAACAGGTCATCAACATCGAAGGACTGACTAAAAGCGGTTCGGGGTTTCTGTCCGTGACGCGCATCAAAGAGTACAACGCGCCGATCAACCCAGCCGCACTGGCGGCAATCGGCGCCTGTACGGCAAGTCTGCGGCTGACCGATTTCGGCCACTGCGTGCAAATCCCCGAAACGATTCAGAACTACGGCGGGCCGACGCCGATTTCGGTGCAGCGATTGGCGGTGCGCGGCGTGGTCGATCCCTACGCGCACACGCTGCTCGTGCCACAGACGATCTTCACAAAAGAAGCCGCGGTCGAATGGGCAGAGCGTGCCTGTGCGGATCTCGAGCGGCGGGTGATTTCAGGAGAATGGTCGGAGCCCAGTCCCGAACTGGGCGGATTGGTTTCGCCCCAAGTGCCTGTTTGGTGAAGCGTGGGGAGCTACGGCTCCCCCGTTCCGGTGAGCGTTGTGTGCTTGACTCTCCTTGGGCCACAACGCTCACCGGAGCGAAGCTCCAGAAGGAATGAAAATGGATGACGAATCTAAAGAACTCATCAAAGAGATGATTAAAGAACTCAAGCAACTGCGCGCCGTGCTGTGGGAACACGCAAAAGCGGTGCGTCAAATGCCACACTCTGTCAAAATGAGGTATTAAAAAATGGAACTAACCACGATGGATGGCATCGTCGCCAACATCAAAGAGACGGTCGAGAATATCGGCAGCGGACTGGCCCACGACGAGGACTGGGCGCCGGTGCTCTGTCTCTACGGAAAAAACCCGGCGATCATTCTCATGCCAGGCCTGGCCGAAAGCGTCAACTCCAAGGACGTATTCGCCACCGAGATCATTCCCAAGCTCATCACAGATGGTAAGCCGGATTTTGTCTCGTTTACCACGATGGGCTGGATGAAACAGTACGATCCCAGCACGCTCGAAGGCGCGGCCGAACAGGCGCGCGACGAGGCGAAGTATTCGCTGGGCAATATCGCGGATCGACCCGGCAAAGCCGAGTGCCTGTGCATCCATATCGTCGGCAAAGACGGCGCCGAACGCCAACTCATGGCCTACGTGCACCGCAATCCGACGCTGCACCCGACGCTGCAGTGGTTTATGGATAACAGCGCCGACGCCAAGCAGAGCGCCGGCCGATTTCCAGACGCCCTGCGCGCCGGAATGGAGGCCGCGTGGAAAAAGTAAAACGCTACAAAATCGTGCGCTTCTTTAAAGACGGGCCCTCATTCACCATCAAAACGGGCCTCACGCTCGACGAGGCGCAGGCGCACTGCAAGCGCGAGGACACGCACGGCGACGACTGGTTCGACGGCTACACGGAGGAGTAAATGGCAGAACTAAGTGAACAGGCGCAGCGTCTGCGCGACGTTTATTTCAAAGCCCTCAAGATCGCCGGACGGCGCAACGTCTTTGAGGTCATGGCAGAACTTCTACGGGAAGGAGGCCGCAGTGAGTAAGCACAGCTATCCCAAGCAGTACAAACACAAAATGCCCGCACCGGAGGAACTGTCGTGGTGGTATCTCAGCTTCGTCGACTCACACAAAGGCTGGCTTGGCGCCTGCTGCGTAGAGGCCGATTCTATCCAAGACGCAGTCGATACCGCCTACAAAGCCGGTTGCAATCCTGGCGGCGAGGTCCTCGGACTGGCGCTGAAACCAGCCGATCCGGTTCCGCAAATCCTGCAGTACAAGCTCGTCGCCGATGAGGCGATGATCGAACTGCTGCTGGGGGACATCATGCAGCTGCCAGCCGGGCAAGGAACCTGCGTCGAATGTGAAAAAGACCAGCACACTAGATGAGCTCACAGCCTATTTACGACAGGCAACAGGCGCGCAAACGGGCCGAAATAGACTTCGGCCCGTGGGCCGCCCGGCTGGCCTGGATAAAAAACAGCAACCTCATCGAAGAACGGCGCGCTTTTCGCGCGCTCAGTGACGACGCTCTAAACGAGCGTAGAGAAAGAAAGGAATGATATGGTCGGCACACGGCCAATGCCAGCGGCATCAAAACCCACCGATCTTGACTACGACGCCAAAATCGTCTGGGAGCTTTTTGCCCACAACAAAAACTCAACACTTGATTATGGCTGGATACGCAACAAAGTGATTCGCGCCAATGGCAAAGTCTCCAACGATCGCCAAAACGCGGCGCTCAATCTCTTAGAATCCAAAGACCTGATCGAAAAGGTCAGTCACGGCCGTTGGCGCTATAAAAAGCCCGAGCGCCCATCGGCGCCGGTGGTCGCCAGTGCGCCCGCCACGCCCGAGGAGGCTGGCCAGGTGGTTCCACGTTTTACCGGCGCGATGACGGACCTGGTCTACAGTCTCTTACGCGAGCGGCTCCCGAATGGGCTGACCGCCAAAGAGATTTACACCGAACTCGGAATCGACGTGACCAAAGACCGCAACAACTGCTCGGCCTCGTTGCAGGGTCTGGAAAAAACCGGCTGGCTTGACATTGACCGCAAAGCGCCGCGCAAATCCATCTACTTTGCGCGGATCGTCAACAAGCTCGGCAAGGCTCCACCGGGACTTCGACACGTTCGAGCACAGGCGCTCGAGGTGCCTGTTGTCGAGACACCAGCTGCGCCGGCGGAGCTCATCGCAGCACCAGCTGCGATCGAGCAACAGGCACCGGCGCAACAGGCACGGACCTTCACGCTCGAGCAGGTCCGGCACTACGGCGAACTCAAGGCCGCGCGGGGTCGCATCCAGCACGAGATCAACGAATTCTGTCGACCGCGACTCGCCGAGCGCGACAAGATCGACGCCGAACTGCGTGACGTCTATGGCGAAGGCTAAGACCTGTGCCTATCACCTGTGCGGCCAACCGCTGCCGCTCGACGACGATCCGCGGTCGCGGTACTGCGAACTGCGGTGCTACAACAACGCCAAGCTCTGGCGCTGGCGGCACCGCAAACCCGCTAAACGGGCCAGTCAGCAGCACCGGTGGTGGAAGCGAAAGCAACGCGATAACATCAAAAAGACCTACGCAGCACGACGGCGACCGTTGGCGACCAGAGTGGCAAAAAAAGTCATTGAGGACACAAGGGAATCTCAAGCTGAGCAAGTAGCCTGAGATTGGGCGGGCCGGGTGCCGCCCAAATCAGCAAAATTGAGGGTTTCTATGGCTGAACCGCAAGGGTCAGGCGTGGCCTGGCCGCCCCCCGGCATTCCACACGACGCCTGCGTGTTCCAACTCGAGAAGAACTCGAAGCGCCCGCCGTTTGGCGCGATGGGCGCCCATCACAACGCCGTCCCGTGGCAACAGGCGCTGCTCGTTCCGGGGCCCGCCGCCAGCTACGGGATCAGACTCGACAACCAGTTTCTGCTCGCCGATTGCGACGTGAACTGTCCCGAAGCGGCCGAAGCGCTGCTCGCGTTTCCAACGACCTGGCGACAGACGACCCGCCGCGGGTGGCACCTCGACTACCGCCAGCCGCCCGGATTCATCGGCAAGAACTGCGACTGGTACTACAAGGGCGTCAAGATTGGCCAACTCAAAATCAAAGGCTATCAGGTCGGCCCCGGCAGCATGGTCGACGGCCATATCTACGCGCTGCTCGACAACCGAGATCCCGTGCCGGCGCCGCCAGAGTTACTCGCCGCGTGCGAACAGGCCGTTGCCGCACCGGCCCAAGAGATCAACACCCGCGATCGCATCGCGGAGGGCGAGCGCGACGACGAACTGACGAGCATCGCGGGCTTTTTTCGGCGCCACGGCTATACCGAAGACGTAATCCGCGCGGCCCTCTGGGGCATCGTGCGCAGTGGCATCGTCGAACAGCCCATCGGCAATGAGATTTTAGAGAGCACCTGCGCCAAAATCGCGCATTCGGCAATTAAGTACTCGGCCGAGGTTCCGGTCGGCCGACTGACACCCAGCGCTTGGCGCTGCGCCACGGAGGTTGAAATGATCGGACCACCGTTCGAATGGCTGATCCTCAACTATCTTCCCAAGGCGGAACTGTCGCTGGTTTACGGTGAGGGCGGCTGCGGTAAAAGCTCGTGGGGGTCGTGGCTGGCAGACGAGGTCACGAATAAGCACGGCGTTTTTCTGTTTGCCGGGATCGAGGAGCCCTTCGAGCGATTCGCGCAGCGCGCGGTTCAGAGCGGCGCCCGCGAGGACCGACTGTTCGAACTGCAAGAAGCGCACCGGCTTGTATTTCCCCGCGACTGCGACGCGCTCGAAGAGGCGCTCATGCTGGCCAAGCCTGCGTGCCTGTATTTCGATTCGATCTACACCCACTTTCCCGCTGACGACCGCACGAACATGGCCGAACGCACCCGGCACGTCCTCGGGCCACTGGCGGGCGTAGCGCAGCGGACAGGCACGACGATCGTCGGCATTTTTCACGAGAACCGCGCGGGGACATACAACGGCTCGGCCGAGATGCGCAACGTCGCGCGCTCGCTGCTCCACGCTCAGCGCAACGAGGGCTCAGACTGCATGACGCTGCGGGTCGACAAACCGTTTATCCGCGACCCCAAGCTGCTCGCGACGTTTATCGGCGATGAGGTCATCAAGATGGACCCCGGCACCGGCCGAGTGC
>JBAPZR010000581.1:0-2264 GCA_049285335.1 Xanthobacteraceae bacterium
CGGAAGAGGGCCGAAGCCGCAGACCAATCAGAGTCACCTTCGGAGAGGATATTGGAGGCCGGGCGTCGGCTTGTGCGGCGAGGTTGTTCTGTACCCGTCATTCAAGCCGGTCGCGAAAAGACCGACAAGCATTAATTTGGGACCCGTTGAGTCCACTTCGATATTGCCGCGCTCTGTGTTGTATCACACGCTAGGATCGCTTGTTCTTTAGAGGCCGACATTGCGGTATCGGATTGATACTTCGCGAGCTCCCGAAGCAACTATCCCGCCGACCGATCCAAGCCAAGGAAAAGGATCGACAAGCCACTTAACGACAAAATGTAAAAGGCAGGGCGAGGCCAGTAGCTCGCGTACCAGCGTGGCAATATTACCTAGATCTAGCAAAACGCCCCAGAAGCGACGGAGCGCCGCTGGCAAGTAATTCACCTTTCAAGCAGGGAATCGGGCAGCTTGAAGCGTTGATGTTCATTGGGGCGGGGATCGAAGGTCATCAGCGCATCAGAGCCGAAACATTTGAATTTGCCGACGTAGTGTTTGCAAAGCCGACAACCGTCGTATAGCCCGCGCGCGTGCCCGAACACGTGTCGCCTGCCTGCTCTATTGATGTGGAGGTGAACCGTCTGCTGACAGATCGGACACCGTGTGCGAAGAGGGTGAAGTCGCCGCCCAATTAGCAGCTTTATGAATTCCGCGACCCATACAGATAAATGTCGCATGGGCCATACCCGCCGTGCAAGACTACACCTGTACCCCTATAAGACCGAAATTGTGACGGCGCACTCGGCTTCCGGTGCACACTACACATACCAAACCGCTAGAGATTTGGCGCGGTCATTTCTCGACGCAGCCCTTCATCCCCTGACCTTTTTCCGCTTTGCATACTTCAGCATATTCCTGACCCGCAGGTGCTCTGACCATTCGCTGGTGCCGGACGGTGGCTACAAATCCATCCATGTTACAGGCCTGCGAACTGTCTGCAGTCACGACGACAAAACGCAATTGCGAAAACAGTGTCCTAAGAAGCCTCGCTCAAGCGGATCCGATCTTGTCGCCAAAAGCGCGCGCCGTCCCCAATCCAGCTATATCACGGCGGCGGATCGCGCGACACGGAACGCGAAATTATCCTGAAGAAAACAAATAGCGCGTAAGGGCTGTACAATGAGCCGCGCGCCGCCGTGCCGCGCCACGGGACAGCGCGCCGCGTTTTTCCTAATATGAAAACTGTAGGCCTGATTCGTTCCGGCTTGAGTCAAGCGCCGATGCCATACAACGGATATCACCAGTTAAGTGCCCCGCTGGAGCTGACCAGCAAGGAAGTCCGAGAAATGGGCTATCGCGCCATCGCTGAGCGCTTTGAAGCACAAGCGAGGTCACAAGACCTTGTTGCCAAGTCGCGTCACCTGCTAAGGCTGGTGGATGAGCTACCGGCAAGGGATAGACTGCCCCAGTTAGTCCCTGACTGACCGGCCCTCGCACCCGCCGTTACCGCCGCGCTGGATTCCGCGACCGGTCGTCGCAAGTGCTTAGAAAGAACCCCGAGATGTGATGGATATCACGGACCCTCCTCGTCAGTTCCGGCAGGTTGGAAGCAACAAGGGGGGAGTATGGTGCGCCGGTTTCCACCGCCGTGGTCTGTGCAGGAACTAGATGCGTGTTTCGTCGTAACGGATAGCACCAGACAAAAGATCGCTTACGTTCATTTCGAGGACGATCCGGAGCGACGATCAGCAGCGAAACTACTCAGCCGCGATGAGGCGCTGCGGATTGCGGGTCAACTTTGCGATGCTGCCGGATTTAATGGACGCGACATCCTTGGCTTTTAGGCGACAAGCGGTGACTTCAACGCGGTGCGATGCAGTTATCGTTCCAAGTCGCGTATTGCTTGGCGGAAGGCGACACTTGTGCCGGCGCCCACCCCGAAGACGACGCGCACTAACCACAAGATGCCCTGGCCGATGCGCATCATGAGCCACATCGCTAAGACCAAAGCCGCAACGCCGAGAAGAACCCAAAGCAAAGTATCCATGCTACCCCCCAACGACGGAAAGCTCACTTCAGCCCGTGGATTGCCATTGCCACTGCCCACGTCATGACTGAGGCAGCGATCAGCACCAGAAGCGGCACGACCGGTGATTTCGCTGATTTTGCGATTGCGATCTCCCGACACGCGCGGGTCGGCAACCTAACGGGATTATCCAGACTACGGCGAGGCCGCAGGTTGCCTTTGATGTAAGCCGAGCGCCGCGCTGCCCGACCGGGTCATC
>JBAPZR010000582.1:0-1528 GCA_049285335.1 Xanthobacteraceae bacterium
CTTTCAGACTCTCCTGGTGCTTCTCTTCGGAATCGGCGCCAACAGCGATCAAGTCGATCACGCTCTTCGGTGGACGACACGCGACAAATCTTTCGTCAGCAGTCGCTTGGTAAAATGGAACTCTTCGACATCCATGACTAAGTTTCTTTTTCAAGAGCCCTAGCTTTGGCTGCATTGTGGCTTAGCTAAAGTGAGTTGGTTGAATAATGATATTCAAGCAATACTTCACAAAAAATTGGAGATAGCTATGACAGAGAATAATCAAAATCAGGACGCTCAGCAGAACCAGCAAGGCGGCCAGGGTGGTGGCCAACAAGGAGGCCAGCAGAAGCCTGGTCAGCAGACCCAGCAGCCGAATCAGAAGCCCGGGCAGGGCGGCCAACAAGGTGGCCAGCAGAAGTAATGCTCCTCTTCGGAGAAAGAGGAACCCCCAGTTTCGGCCGGGGGTTTTTATTTGTTAGATCGTTTAGGGCCGCCGCGCGGTCATCGGATGGAACTTCATCCGCTTTCTCGCAAGCCGGCCAATCAGTGCTTATGTATTATTCGTCGTTCTCTCCATTTAAAATTTAGCATCGATCAACGCAACAAAAGGCGGAGTGTATCTGTGACATGATCGCCGCACAGGAGATATTCACCATGAATTCAGATCAGGCCCGACAACGGGCAGAAAGAAGTTTCAAAAAGGAAGAGCGCGCCCAGGATGCTCGAAGGGCGATGATAGAATATGAATATCGAGCCCTCGCTACTCGCGAAAAGACCGCACGTTTGAAAGAGCTTCGATTAACTAGGGAAGCCCAGGCGCGATCAATAATAACTCTTTGAACCTCGCAGCTCTGCATTCGAGCTCCGTTGCGGACTGGAGCGCCGCACTCACGCGCGCGCGGTTTCATTTCTAAGATTTAACCGACGTCGAAGCAGCCCAAAGAAATTGTTCGACGGGACAAAAAAGGCCCGGAATCAATCCCCGGCCTTTGTCATTTCGGTTTGCGCGAACGAATTCACCCTTTTTATCGAAGTGGGTTCTGCTTATCAACACGAGAGCTATTTATGCCGAGTGTTGAGCCATATATCAAACAGAACCACGATTGCTATAAATAAGGATGTGGCAACCAATTCGGCAATTACAACAACGCTCATGCGTCAGGGTCCGGTGATCGCCAAAAAGAGTACGGTAAATGAAACGTGCGCCCTAACACAAAAGGCATGGGTCCTGTTGTTCCTTTATCTCCGGCGTGTCCACTGTCTGCCGGCTGGCGTCGCCGCCGCGATCGCAGTCCTGCGGTGTGGTCACCGCGATCACCATATGCTCGATTGCATCAATACCACCACGGCCTGGCATCGAAGATTTCGTGATTATTGACCTTTTCTACGCTACAGGCGCTATCGGTTTAAAGAAAGCAGCCCGCTACCGACGGGCAATTTGCCCAAAGCTTCTCAGTTAAATCTCTGTTTCCCATCTAGGTGCGGCGACCAATTTAAATACTATATTAGAATAACCGAGTCCCCAGTAACACGGAAGGAAGCACGC
>JBAPZR010000583.1:0-2380 GCA_049285335.1 Xanthobacteraceae bacterium
TCTTGATCTGTCACTGTACCGATTGCCAGACGCTATCAGGCTCCGCATTTCGCACCGTCGCTCTTACGCGCGAAAACGCCTTCAGGCTTTTGTCAGGCGACCCGAAGATTTACGTCAAGACCGCCGAAGGTGGCACCAAGCGCGTGCAATCCTTTTGCCCCGAATGTGGGACACCTATTTATTCCAGCACCATCGGAGATGGCCCAAAGGTCTATGGCGTCCGTGTGGGCACAGCCCGGCAACGCGACCAGCTCGTGCCGAAAATCCAGCTGTGGTGCCGTTCGTCGCAACGCTGGCTGGCCGATCTTGGGGCAGCACGGCCGATTGAAACGCAGCCCCCGTTCGATCGTAACGGCCGGATGCCTTGAGCGGATGGAAGCGTTAGCAAGGAGCATCGGCCGCTTTGGCAACCAAGGCACGGAACGATTTGATTTCCGACCCCACGAAATCTGCAAATGCTCTTACCCTCGGGGTTTGCTGCATGTCGCGATGCATGAGCAGGTAGTAGGGCGTCGTTAGGCCGATGTCGTCGATGACACGCACGAGGTCGGGCTCGTTATCACCTTGAAAGGCGAGCAACGCAGCAACCCCCGCTCCGGATTTCACGGCCAGGACGAGCCCCGGCCAATTATCACTGCGGGAAGCGATCGTGGCATGCGGCGCCACCGACTGCAGCCAACGCGCTCCGGGATAGTGCGCAATGGAACCGCCACAGCCGACAACGATGTGGCGATCAATATCCTCGGGGCGTATAGGGCGGCCGTGACGCTCCAAGTAACTATGGCTCGCATAGACCGCCCACGGTGCCTCAGCGATCTTGCGCCCAACTAGCGCCTCGTCGCGGGGTTCTCCGGCGCGGATTGCCACGTCGGCCTCGGCTTTGGACAGATCAAGAAACCGATCGCTGATCACGAGCTCGACCTGGAGGCCAGGATGGCGCACGTGAAACTCGTCGATGAGGTCCGTTCGCCGCAAGCGATCCGCCAAGATCGATCCGCATGTGACACGAATGGTGCCGGTAAGGTCTTTATCCGATGCGGCGAGTTGGCGCTCGAAAGTCGCCACCGCGGCCTCGACTCCCTCGGCGGCGGGCCGCAATTCCTGTCCAAGCTCGGTAAGTCGGTACGTCGTGAGGTGACGCTCAACCAGACGACGGCCAAGCCGCTCTTCAAGTTCTGAAATCCGACGCTGCACAGTCGATTGATTGACGCCCAGCGTCTTCGCCGCTGCTTGCATGCTGCCCGCGCGTGCGAAGGCCAGGAAGTACCTCAGGTCACCCCATTCCAGCATCCCGCCAGTATGCAACTTTGCGAAGCGAACTCGCAATCTTTCGACTGCCTAGATGTCCTCGCACGGCATAGCGTCTCGTCAACGGAGGATCGCCATGACAGTATTTTGCCAAGACGCCTTGGTTCGGCGGATTGCGAGCGGAAGCGCTCTCGCTAGGCGTTCTTTCCTCGAGAGCTGTTTGGGCGTAATCGCGGGAGGAATGACCTTGCAGGACGCGCCTGTGCTCGCTCAAACCGTAGAGACGAACCCCATCGACTTTTTTCCGGGCTTCCGGCGAGAGATGATCCAGACTAGCGGCACAACCATCAACGTTGTTATCGGCGGCGGCGGACCGCCGGTCCTGCTTCTGCATGGATATCCACAAACGCATGTAGAGTGGCGCAAGATCGCTCCTGAGCTCGCTAAGAAATACACGCTGGTAATTCCCGATTTGCGTGGTTACGGCGATAGCGACAAGCCGGCTGACGGAGACAATCACATTAATTATTCAAAAAGGGCGATGGCCTTAGACCAGGTCGAGGTCATGGAAAAGTTTGGGTTCAGCCGCTTCGTCATGGTCAGTCACGATCGCGGAGCGCGTGTGGGCCATCGTCTGGCGCTCGATCATCCAGATCGCCTCACCAAGCTTGTCATGATGGATATCTGCCCCACGCACTATATGTACAAGACGGCCGACCAACAGTTTGCTTCCGCGTACTTCCATTGGTTTTTTTTGATCCAGGCCGCGCCCTTCCCCGAGACACTGATCGAAAACAATGTCGACGCATTCTTGAAACTTTTTATGGGCCCGGTCATGCCAAAATCAATCGAGCCGGAAGCCTATGCGGAATATCGTCGGTGTTTCAGCGATCCGGCCACCATTCACGCGACCTGCGAAGACTACCGGGCGGCCGCGACAATCGACTTGGTACACGACGAAGCCGACATGAACAGAAAGATCACGTGTCCCACGCTGGTGCTCTGGGGTGCCAATGGCATCGTCGGCCGAAAGTATGATGTCCTGGCGGTCTGGCGTGATCGAGCGACCCAAGTATCGGGCAAGGCATTGCCGTCCGGCCACTGGCTGGCGGAAGACGTTCCGAACGAGACG
>JBAPZR010000584.1:0-4375 GCA_049285335.1 Xanthobacteraceae bacterium
GCGGACGCGACGGTCTGGAGTTCGTGGACGGCTGCTTTTGTCACCCGCCTCCGAGAAATCGGTTGGAGCACGGGAGAGACTATCGATGTCGATTATCGCTGGGCGGGGGGAAGCTCCAGGCTTGTGAGCGATTTCGCGGCCGAATTTCTGCGACGAAACGTCGACGTAATTGTCACATATGGAGGCCCGCTGCTGTGGTACAGCAGGTGACAACGACCATTCCTATAGTCTTAGCTGTGGCGTCCGATCCTGGTGCTGGTCTGATTGCGGGTTTGGCCCGGTCGGGCGGCAACGTTACTGGAATCTCAATCCAACAGTCCGAGCTTATTGCCAAGCGGCTCGACCTGCTGCGCGAGGTCATGCTGCATCTCCGCCGACTGATAATCATGGCCAACGCTGGTTACGCCATGCCCGTGCTGGAGGCGCAAGAAGCAAAAGCCACGGCTCAGGCGCGCGGCCTCGAAGCAGCGCGGCTAGAAATTTGGGCGTCGGAAGACATTGCGCCTGCCTTTGAGTCGATCAGGGGCAAGGCCGACGCGCTTTACGTTGTTTCAGATGCTCTCGTAGCGGCCAACCGCACGCTGATTACCGCGTTGGCGCTCGGTGCACAGTTGCCGACAATGCTAAGCTACGGCGATTACGTCGCGGCCGGCGGCCTCATGTCCTATGGACCGAACTACGCCAACTTATTCCGGCAGGCTGCCGACATGGTCGACAAAATCCTGCGTGGGACGAAGCCGAGTGATATTCCGGTTGAACAACCGAGCAAGTTCGAACTGATCATCAACCTCGAGACCGCAAAAACGCTCGGCATCACGGTGCCGGAGTCACTGCTCGCCAACGCCGATAAGGTCATCTCATAGCCTGCTGCACTGCGTGAGTCCGCTTCTGGCACTTAGCGGACATGGCGATCGCGCTGACCGATGTCCGCTTTTGGGGGTAAAGCGGACGTGCCGCTTACCATCCAGGCGAAGCGCGATCGGAAATGGCCCCGCACCGCAGACATGACATATATTGTCATTGTAACGGAGTCAGGACCATGGAAGTGCGAGTATTCGGCCGCTCCGGAATGCAACTCTCAATATTAGGTTTCGGCTGCGGGGCAGTTGGCGGCCTGATGGTGCGAGGCGACCCACTCGACCAGGAGCGCGCCATCGGGAGGGCCATCGCCGTCGGTGTGAACTACTTCGACACCGCCGTGCAGTACGGTAGTGGAGAATCTGAAAAGAATCTCGGCCGAATCCTACAAAAGCTGAAGCCTCCTAACGCAATCGTAGGTACGAAGGTAAGGCTACCGAGCGCCAGTTTCGATCACATTGCCGATGCCGTAGCGAAGTCGCTTGAAGGTAGCCTGGTGCGACTAGGCCGCGATCGGATTGATCTCTTCCATCTGCACAACGCGATTACTGAAGCCGGCGGCGGAGAAGCGCTCAGTGTCCGACAGGTACTTGATGACGTCGTTCCGGCGTTTGAGCGGCTGCGCCAGCAGGGCAAGGCACGTTTCCTCGGGTTGACCGCAAATCGGCGACACGACGGCCCTGCATCAGGTGATCGACGCACGCGCCTTCGACAGCGCTCAGGTGGTCTACAATATGCTCAATCCGTCTGCGGCCACTGAGCTGCCACCGAATTATCCAGCGCAAGACTATGGACGCCTGTTCGATCACACGAGGGTGGCTGGCGTCGGCGTGATCGGAATCCGCGTGCTCGCCGGCGGCGCACTGTCCGGATCGACCGATCGTCACGCGATTGCAAGTCCGCCGCCCGAGCCGATCGGTTCGGCCATGAGCTATGGCACCGATGTCTCACGCGCCCGCCGTCTGTTGCTGCTAGTTAAGAACGGATTTGCCACGAGCCTCACCGAAGCCGCCACCCGGTTTACGATCTCGCATCCGGCGATGGGAACCATCCTTGTCGGCGTGGCAACGCCGCAACAATTCGAGGATGCACTGGCCGCGGTTCAAAAAGGTCCGTTGCCAGCCGCTGCGCTCGATCGATTGTCAGAGCTGTGGCCCGCATTCGCCGGGGAGACACGCTGATCGCCGAGATTAACCTAAGTGTGGGTCTTGCGGGTCGGGCAGAAAAAGACCTTCTCGACTTACTTCTAATGTCCGCTTATGACCCAAAGCGGACATCCGACACCTGATTTTGCTGTGCCGCATGGCACGGCATTTGTTGTCGAGTCGATCCGCGCTTGAACCGAGCCATCCCTCATCAGTGGTATTTTAAGCTCGGTGCCGCGATCCGGCGGCGGCCCCCGTGTAAAGTTTAAAGCCAGTCGCTTGGTTGCCGTTCTTGAGTGTAACGTAGATGCGATACATCAAGAGTCCATTGAGTCACGGATGAGTAGCTAGTGCCGGCGAGTGCCGGGCGCGTAATTATTGAATATGATCGGCTCTTGAAGTGATCCGCACACGATGTAGAGGTTTAATCGGTATGGAGGTGTAACCATGGCTCGCGTTGACCAGCTTAGAAACTTGCGCCGAATTGATCTCTATTGCCCTGAATACAAGACCAATACCACGCTCCTCATCAATGAAGATCATGCCTCCGGCCAACCTCATCTTTTAGCCCATTATGAAAAAGGTGGCTTGAAAGGACAGATGCTGTTCGCTGCGACGATTCCTGCTCATTGGACCGACAATGACTTAATCGGGCTAATCTTTCTGCCCTTGGAAAAACGACCTGGTCTCACTTGGCCGACATGGGAGGTGCCAGAGCGCTACTTCGCATCCACCACACTGTTCAAGTTTTGGAAGGGCAGAAAACCATTGAGGCAGGCAAGTGAGAAGGTTAAGTAAGAAAAACTCTGGGGTCGGCCTGTGGCACACAGCGACCCCTCAGGCGAAAATTAAGGGAAAAACGCCAAACATTAGCTAGACGCTGGCGTGTTCGATGATCTGGAATTCAATTCCGAACACCATCATGCCGATCGCTGCGGCTGCGAACGACAGAAGAATAATGGTCGCTGCCTGAGCGCAGCCCAACCCAGCCGGCCACGTTCGGTATCGAAGTCCCCGCGGATCCAGTCGTGGAATGACGGGATGTCATCTTTTTCGGTATTGGGTTTGGGATCTCGGTTGGTCGCCTGACGCTGGACAAGATGAGCTGTAACGCAATAACGACACCAATGAACCCGCTGACGACGAAGAGCAGATAGCCCACCACGCCACCACCAGTACTGAAGAAGCTCCACACCCACACCACGAACCATAACGAAAGCGCAATCATAGCCGCCCAGACCCGCGGATGGAGGCCGCTGGTCACGAGGCGCTTTGCTCTATCGCCGGCCTTGTTGCGATTGGTCGTATTTGTCGTTGTATCCATGGGCGTAGAATCCTTGTGGCGCTTGGCACCAAAGGTCTTCTTGGGGCAACGCGGCGATCGTCGGGATGTTCGGTGTAATGGTGTCGCAGACTCGAACGCGCGAACGCGCGAACGCGCGATCGATGTTGTTCCAATCAGCAGACGCTCCCTGCCGCGCGGCGCGTCATTAGGGCGACCCGGTGCGGACCAAGCGAAATTTAAGCGCGGTGCATTGGCCGTCAAGTCGTGCCCGGAGCTCGCAGGTGGACCCCTTGGAAGAATACGGAGCCGGCCTCGGCAATGGAGTGGCACCGTGCGCGATTTTGGCACAGGCACGCGTGGCTTTTGCGCGCCGCGGCGGGTCGATTACGTCAGCTGATTGATCACGAGCTATCGGGAGGCGGACGGTCGTCCGCCGCGATCGAGTTTGCTTTTAGGAACTGCACCGCACGCCACGTGATTGGGATGAGGAACCGGTCCCGGCAAGGTCCGGATGTTTGTGCGCGCGGTCCGATGGTCGCAAAATCCAAAGTTCCATCACGGTTGCGGCAGGCGGTCGCGCGCTACCGCGACGCCAAGAGCGCCTTGCGCACACCGGCTTCTCGTCAGAGCCGCGCGGGCTTCGACTGGATGAATTTCTTCGTGGCCGATGTGCAAACCGGCTTCGGCCCATTTGTGGCTTTCTATTTGGCGCATCGCGGCTGGTCGGTCCGCGATGTCGGTTTCATGCTGACCCTAGGCGGCCTCGCCGCCGTTGTGAGTCAAATCCCGGGCGGTGCGCTGGCCGACGCGTTGCGCTGGAAACGCGGCTTGATTGCGGTGGGTGTCGCCATGATCGGGAGCGCCGCACTGATCCTTGCTTTCGCACCCACTTATTTTCCTGTGTTGTCGGCTTCGTTGCTCCAGGGAGCGAGCGGCGGCGTCATCACGCCCGCTATCGGGGCGGTGAGTCTTGGCCTTGTCGGCCGTCGCGCAATGTCGCTGCGGACCGGCCGAAATTTTCGCTTTGCCGCCGGCGGTCACGCCGCGACCGCCGCGATCATGGGAGTGGTCGGCACCTATTTCGAAC
>JBAPZR010000585.1:0-1695 GCA_049285335.1 Xanthobacteraceae bacterium
GGCTTCCAGTTGCGACGGGGGCGGTGTCGTGAACCGACTCCCGTCACCCCTCAATATGCTGCTTTCCCGACATACAAGGCGGCGCCAGTTCATTACGTTTCTAGGCGCTGCGTTGGCAGCGTATCGCGTGAAAAGCTGATTGAGCAAATTGCGCGAAGCCAAAAGACTATCGAACACTCACGCGAACTCACATTTCATGCTATCTGTCTCGAATGACCCAACTCAAATCCTGATGAAAGTCCAAACACCAACCAACAACGTTGCCAAAGCCACTGTCGCTAAACTCATGGCGATGCCTCGTACGTTCAGGTTTGAGGCTTCGAAGACCCCGTGACATTGAGTCGAAGCCAGAAGGCTAAGAGCGAGGTTTCTTGCCGGGAAATCACAACTCGTAACGGAGCTTTATGATTTGATTTGAATGCGCTTGGTCAGAACTGAATTGAGACGCAATCGCTAGAGCCCGTCGCGCTTTCACGCACAGTGGAGACTTATCATTGAGAGCCAGCGGGCAATATAGCCACCGCCGCCATCTGTGGCGTTCCGTCGAGCGTGTGCGCTGTCATTTCAAAATGAAAACAGAGCGTGATGCTGGCGCTAACGAGCATAGCGACCAAAAGCAGCAAAAGATTCCCCTTCCATGTCGGCTTCAATCCGACCGGAGTTCGCACATGGCTGATCATGACGGGTCCCCACCGAGTGCATTCAGTAGACAACCCGGAGGTCGCCCGGCGGTTCCAGCACCCTCCGGTACATTCCGAAAAGTATACTTTATGAAAGATCTTCCTTGACGCCTTTTTTCCGTAGCTTTAGTTTTCCAAAAGTCAGACTTTCATAAATGGGGGTTCACATGGCAAAATGCGGCTACGGGCGCGTGTCCTCCGAGACGCAGGACTACGCAGCGCAGGTCGAGGCCCTGAAGGTCGCCGGCTGCAATCGCATCTATTCGGAAAAGGCGTCGGGCAAGTCGACGAACGGTCGTCCCGAGCTGGCGAAGCTGTTAAAGGCGCTCTTGCCCGGCGATGTTGTCGTGGTCACTAAGCTCGATCGCATCGCCCGGTCTAGTCGGGACCTCCACAACATCGTCGGTGAGCTTCATGACCGTGGCTGCGGTTTTGTTTCGCTCGGCGACAGCTGGTGCGACACGACCTCCGATGTCGGGCGCTTTATGCTGGCAATCATGGGAGGCTTGGCCGAATTCGAGCGTGAGCTCATTCGCAAGCGCTGCCAAGCCGGCATCGATCGAGCGAGGGTAAAGGGCACGAAATTCGGCCGCAAGCCGGTACTCGATGCCGGTCAGCGCAAGCGGCTGGCCGAGCGGTACGCAGCTGGCGAGACCATGGCCGCGCTGGCGCGTGAATACGATTGCGGCGAGGCTACAATTTGGCGCGCTCTGCGGGGCTAGCGCGGGCCCGCCATCGACCCGAGCCGAAAAAAGCGACTCGTTCTCGCACGTGGCATAAAAGGGCGAGCTAATTACTGTGTCAGGCTGGTTTACGCCGGCCCATTTCGCAGCTATGGGCAACTCTTGATCCTGAACGCTGGCGCGCCGCAAGGACGGTGCTCCCATTGATCCCAGCCCGTGGTGGGCGACTAACGAAGGCGAAAAGGTTCGCGGATGATGCGCAAAACTTCCCTAATCTTCCTCGGTGCACTGGCCGGCGTCGTGGCGACACTGTTGCTGACGCAGCCCCACAC
>JBAPZR010000586.1:0-20517 GCA_049285335.1 Xanthobacteraceae bacterium
GCATGATCGGTGGGGCAGTCCCACAGGGGGTTTTACATATAATGTGAGCGTCCAAAACTGCTCCACTTTCGGCTAACCCATTGTACTTGGTTGGTCGGTGCAGTCCCTCCACTCCTGGCACCTCTAAGCTAACCGGTTGATTGATCGTCAAACTCCGAGCTGCGGATGCGGGCCGACTAGCGGGGCGCGTCTGTGGAAAATGCGCCCCGATAGCGGCTGATCGACGGGATGGTGTAAAAATTACGATTCGTGCGGGCTAGGTCGATCACCGAACCCCCAGGCCACACTGAGTCGGCATCCGTGATGCAGAAGCGAGACGTGTCCAAGCACTGACAAAAGGCGCCGATGCAATAGGGGCAAACGATGCAGGCGCGCAAGCGATCGCGGACCAGACGAGCCAAGGTTAGGCGTGCCAGCGACCCATGGAAACATCCGAAAGCGGAGACCGCCTTCAGGGAGATCAACGACGGGAGGAAGAGGTTCAACATGCCTCCGTATACTCGCGAGGACACGCCGCCTGGAGTGCTGTTCAATCGCCTGAAGATTTTGGATGAAAACGAGCGCTGGCTGCAACGAAAGCGAAAGGCTCAAGCAGCCAAGAAGGAATTAAGACCATGAGTGTCCGCAAGCGAACCTGGTCCACGGCGAAGGGCGAGAAAAAAGAGGCGTGGATCGTCGATCACGTCGACCAGGACGGTGATCGTCACATCGAGACGTTCAAGCGCAAGAAGGAGGCCGATGCGTTTCACGCTCAGGTTGGTGTTGATGTGCGCGCCGGGACCTATACCGCGCCGTCAAAATCAATCACCGTCAAGGAAGCGGCGGAGGACTGGATCAAATCCGTAGCGTTGGAAGGACGTGAAGTCTCTACCTTGGCGCAATACCGGCAGCATGCCGTCCACATCAATAGGCGTATCGGTAACGTCAAGCTCGCCCAATTGACCGCACCGGGGATCAACAAATTCCGTGACGACCTTTTACAAAGCGCGTCGCGGGCGATGGCGCGCAAGATACTGTCATCGCTGAAGTCGCTGTTACGGCACGCGCAGGGCCGTGGCAACGTCGCTCAGAACGTGGCGCTGGCAGTCAAAATCAACGCCAACTTACGCGACAAGAAAAAGCTCGAAGTCGGCGTCGACATTCCAACCAGCGAGGAGATCAAGGCGATCATCGACGCCGCGGGGAAATCTCGGCCGCTGCTGCTGACCGCGATTTTTGCCGGCTTGCGGTCTTCGGAGCTGCGTGGATTGCGCTGGTCTGACGTCGACTTCAAGAAGGGCGAACTCAATGTCCGACACCGCGCCGACCGTTATGGCGCGATCGGTAACCCAAAATCGAAAGCCGGACATCGCGCGGTGCCACTGCCATCGCAAGTAGTGCAGGCGTTGCGGGAATGGAAGCTGCAGTCTCCGAAAGGCACCGGCTTGGTGTTCCCGGCTGTGAGCGGTGACGGCGTCGCTCTGCACAACAACACTGTGCGTGCGTTCACCGCGGCGGTGCGTGCCGCTGGCATCATCACCAAAGATGGTGCGCCGAAGTACACCGGCTTGCATGCCCTGCGGCACTTCTATGCGTCGTGGTGCATCAATCCCGAGAATCGCAATGGTTTAGGCTTGCCACCGAAAGTCGTACAGCAGCGGCTCGGGCATTCCTCGATCATGATGACGATGGACGTTTATGGTCATCTGTTTGCGGAAAACACCGACGCGCATGCGCGCTTGACAGAAGCTGCTAGCGCGCTGCTGGGCCGATGCACGCGACATAAACGCAACATAGCCTCTTTTTGGCCCGGCGACATTAAAGCGTGATTACCGATAAGCACTTGTTTCAGCGGCGAAAAGTCTGGCTGGGGCGGGAGGATTCGAACCTCCGAATGGCGGAATCAAAATCCGCTGCCTTACCACTTGGCTACGCCCCACCGACCCGCGGGAATGCCCGCCGGCTGAATCGGCCGGGCCCGGCGGACCATAGCGGCGAGCACCTTTTCGATCAATGAGCGCGGCTTCTCCTGCCGCGGCCGGGGTCCACCCACCCAATTTTGACACCGCGATCAGGAATGACCCTAATACACACGGCCGCCGAGATCGCTAAAGCGCCCACGCACGAAAATAGCTGCCAGGGAAAACCGCCAAGGAAAAAATGTCCGATCAAATCGTGGTGACAGACGAGGGCGGCATCCGCACCGTCCGGATGAACCGTCCGGAGAAGAAGAACGCACTGACGCAACCGATGTATGCGGCGATGACGCGGGCGCTCCACGAGGCCGCGAACACCGACGCCATTCGTTGCATCCTGGTCGCGAGCAGCCCGGGCGCATTCTGCGCCGGCAGCGACATTTCCGATTTTCAAAGGCGAGCCGAAGGCGGGTTAAAACCCGTCACCGTCGATTTCCTGCATGCCTTGGTGCGCAACCCCAAGCCGCTTGTTGCCGCGGTCGACGGTATCGCCGTCGGCATCGGCACGACCATGCTCTTGCATTGCGACTATGTGGTTGCGTCGGCCGGCTCGCGATTTTCGACGCCGTTTACGAAACTCGGTCTCATTCCAGAAGCCGGTTCGAGCCTGCTCGGGCCGCTACGCATGGGGCACGCGCGCGCTTTCGAGCTCCTCGTAATGGGGCGCCCGTTTTCCGTCGAAGAGGCGAAGGCGGCCGGACTTGTCAACGCCGTGGTCGACGCCGCGGCGCTTGACGATACCGCCTTGCAAGCGGCGCGCGAAATCGCGGCATTGCCGGCGGGCGCGATCGCGCTGGCGCGCAAGCTCATGCGCGGCGATCTTGACGATATCGCCAAGCGCGTCGATATCGAGGCCACGTGTTTTAAGGAACGCCTGCAATCCGAAGAGGCGCGCGCCGCCTTCGCCGCGTTCCTGGCGCGCAAGAAGTGAGAACGCCGTGTCGCTCGCCGGCAAGACCTTATTCATTACCGGGGCATCGCGCGGCATCGGGCTCGCGATCGCGTTGCGCGCTGCGCGCGACGGGGCCAATATCGCAATAGCGGCGAAAACCGAAAAACCGCATCCCAAGCTTCCGGGCACAATCTTTACCGCCGCCGCCGAGGTCGAACGCGCCAGCGGCAAAGCGCTTCCGCTCGTCTTGGATGTTCGCGACGAAGGGACGGTCAAAGCCGCGCTGGTGCAAACGGCCGACCGGTTCGGCGGCATCGATATCGTCGTCAACAATGCCAGCGCGATTGCGTTAACGCCGGTCGGCGACACCGATATGAAACGTTTCGACCTGATGCACCAGATCAATGCGCGCGGCACGTTCGTCGTGTCGAAATGGGCGATCGGTTATCTGGAGAAGGCGGCCAACCCTCACATTCTCATGATCTCGCCTCCCCTCGACATGAAAGAGAAATGGTTCGCGCCGCACACCGCTTATTCGATGGCAAAGTTCGGGATGAGCCTCGTCGTCCTCGGGCTTGCCGGCGAGCTGCGATCAAAAGGCATCGCCGTCAACGCGCTGTGGCCCCGCACCGTCATCGCGACCGCGGCGGTGCAGAACCTGCTCGGCGGCGACGCAGTGATTCAGCGCGCGCGCAAGCCAGAGATCGTGGCCGATGCGGCTTACGCTCTTTTCGCCAAACCGGCTCGCGAATTTACCGGCCACTTCCTCATCGACGATAATTTCTTGGCGGAAAACGGCGTACGCGATTTCGACCGCTATCGCGTCAACCCGGAGCAGGAACTGGCGCCTGATTTCTTCGTGCCGGACGACTCACCGCTGCCTTCCGGCGTTTCCATTGGAGTTCGAAAGTGACCTACAGCGCCCCGCTCGCCGATATCGCTTCGGCCCTCAAACACGGCACTCCGCTCGCGGCGGCAATCGAACAAGGCCTGTTCGGCGACCTCGGCGTGGAGGATATCGATGCGATTATCGCCGAAGCGGGCCGCTTCGCCGGAGAAGTGATCGCGCCGCTTAATCGTATCGGCGATACCTATGGCACGTCATTCAAGGACGGCATTGTCACCACCGCGCCGGGCTGGAAAGAGGCGTACCGCGCGTGGCGCTTGGCTGGATGGAACGCGGTGACGGCGCCGACCGAATGGGGTGGTCAAGCGCTGCCGCAAATCGTCAACGCCGCCTGCACCGAAATGTGGCAGGCGGCCTCGATGGGCTTCGCCAATGGTCCGATGCTCACTATGGCGGCGATTGACGCGCTCCATGCGCATGGCAGCGACGCGCTCAAGCGCACGTATCTCGAAAAGCTCGTGTCGGGCGAATGGATGGGCACGATGCAGCTCACCGAGCCCCAGGCGGGGTCCGACGTCGGGGCCCTCCAAACGCGCGCCGAACGCGCGGACGACGGCTCCTATCGGATCAAAGGGCAAAAAATCTTTATCACCTATGGTGAGCACGACTTCACCGAAAACATCATCCATTTCGTGCTCGCGCGTTTGCCGGACGCGCCGCCCGGCACGCGCGGAATTTCGTTGTTCCTGGTGCCGAAGTTTCTGCTCAAACCCGACGGCTCGCATGGCGCGCGTAACGACGTACGCGCGCATTCGGTCGAGCACAAGCTCGGCATTCACGGCTCGCCGACTTGCACGATGATTTTCGGTGACGGCGACGGCGCCACCGGATTCCTGATCGGCGAAGAGAATGCCGGGATGGCGTGCATGTTCACGATGATGAATCGCGCCCGGCTCGCGGTCGGCCTGCAGGGTGTCGGCGTCGCTGAATGCGCCACTCAGCAAGCGCTCGCTTACGCCCGCGAACGACGCCAGGGCCGCACGGCCGGCATGAACGCCTCGCAATCGGCGCCCATAATCGCGCATCCAGACGTGCGGCGCATGCTATTGACGATGCGCGCCCTCACCCAGGCCGCCCGCGCCATCTGCTACGCGACGGCGCTTGCGATTGATCGCAGTGAACGCGGCGACGACGCGGCGGCGCGAAGCGAGGCCAACCGGCAGGCATCGCTGTTGACGCCGGTGGCCAAGGCATTCTCGACCGACGTCGGCAACGAAGTCGCTTCGCTTGGCATTCAAGTACATGGCGGCATGGGCTACATCGAGGAGATCGGCGCCGCACAGCTGTTTCGCGATGCGCGGATCGCCGCCATCTACGAGGGCACCAACGGTATTCAAGCCGTCGATCTCGTAACGCGCAAATTGCCGCTCGATGGCGGCACCGTTGTCGCTTCGCATATTGACGAACTGCGCGGCGTCGTCCGTGCGCTCGATGCAAGCAACGATCCGGGCTTCGGTTGGACCGCGGTGCGGCTCGGCGAGGCGGTCGAGAGCCTTACCCGCGCGACGAATTGGCTGCTCGCGCGCCTGCCAAAGGAGCCGGACGCGGCGCTTGCCGGAGCAAGCCCCTATCTGCGGTTGTTCGGGCTTTCGACGGGCGGCTGCCTGTTAGCAAAACAGGCGTTGACAGCAATGCGGCTCGGCGAGGATGCCGGAGCCCGCGTCGGCCTGACGCGTTTCTTTGCGGAGAACCTCGCCGTCGGCGCCGGCGCGCTGGAACGCACCGTGGTCGACGCCGCCGCCGGCGTGATCGGAGCCGATGCGGCGCTGGCATCGCCATAACGTCGCTGCAACGAAACTGACTGTTTTTATCGTCGCGAGCCGTTCAAGGGTTTCGCCGAACGGCGCCCCGCCCTACATTGCCTTAAATGTCCACGCTTCTGATTACCCATCCCGCTTGCCTTGACCATCTGACGCCGCGCGGCCATCCGGAGCGGCCCGATCGGCTGCGTGCCGTCGAACAGGCGCTTGAGACGGAAAAATTCCAGACGTTGGCGCGGGTCCAGGCGCCGCTCGCGCCGCTTGAGGTCGTCGCGCTGTGCCACCCGATGGATTACATCGTGACCGTGCGTGATGAAGCGCCCAGGGAAGGCATTATCCATCTCGACGCCGACACCGCCATGTCGCCCGGCACTTTCGAGGCCGCTTTGCGGGCAGCCGGGGGAGCCGTCCACGCAGTCGACGAGGTGGTGACCAAGAAGGCCGTCAACGCCTTCGTCGCCACCCGGCCTCCGGGCCATCATGCGGAGACCGCGCGGCCGATGGGCTTTTGCCTGTTCGATAATGCGGCAATCGCCGCGCGCCATGCGCAAGATCGTCACGGCATCGGCAACGTGGCGATCGTCGATTTCGACGTCCACCACGGCAACGGATCGCAGGAGATTTTCTGGTCGGATAAGACCGTCATGTATTGCTCGACCCACCAAATGCCGCTGTTTCCCGGCACCGGCGCGACCGGCGAAACCGGTGAACACAATACCGTCGTCAACGCGCCGTTGCGGCCGGGTGACGGTCCGGCGGCGTTTCGTGCCGCCCTTGAAAGTCGGATTTTACCGCGGCTTGCTGAGTTCAAGCCCGAGCTTGTCATCATCTCCGCGGGCTTCGATGCGCACATTCGCGACCCTCTGGCCAATATCAACCTCGAAGAGGCAGATTTCGTGTGGGCGACACAGAAGATCATGGATCTAGCCGACCGCTATGCGTGCGGCCGCGTCGTCTCGCTGCTCGAGGGCGGCTACGATTTGCAAGCCTTGGGGAATTCGGTTGCCGCCCATGTCGGCGCTTTGATGCGGGCATAGCGGAAAACCTGCCTCGCCGCATTGCGCTCGCCGCATTCGGCACTACGATTGGAGCCGGCCATGACGTGGAAGGACAATGGCGCAGAAAGACAATAGCGACGTCGGACAAATGCCGTTCGAGCGCGCGATCGACGAACTGGAATCGATCGTCAAACGGCTCGAAGAAGGCAAGGTGCCGCTCGAAGAATCGGTTGCCATCTATGAGCGCGGCGAAGTGCTCAAGCGGCGCTGCGAGGAGCTGTTGCGGCTGGCCGAGGCGCGAGTCGAAAAGATCACGCTTGACGCGGCCGGAAAACCCACCGGAACCGAGCCATTGGATATCGAGTAAGTATCGAAGCTGAGAGAGACTTTCGGCTTGAAGATTTCTAGCTTGACCCCAGGAACAAATAGTGAACAATGTTAGGTTCGGATCGAGGGTGAAAGCGATGAATACGGACAAACGAAGCGCCTGGCTGCGTAAGCTTGACAAAGAATGTCCCTATCAGGTGGTGCTGCCGCGCCAGCAGCTCGCCGACGACAGCGAAATTCTGAATTTTCTCATCCGCTATGCCGGCACCTTCGACATATATGTCGAGGACGATTACGCCGCCTTCGTGCGCTATTGCTTCGAGGATCCGCTCGACGCCGAGATTTTCCGCGCCCGGTTCGAGCCGAAGATCGAGCGTTTCAAGCTCGCGGGCTGATTATCTCGTCGGCAATTTCTGTCGCACCTTGCCGATTTCAGCCCAGGGGTCGGCCCAAGCGTTGCTTTTGAGATATTTCTCCAGATTAAGCAGCGTGACCTGATTGCCGCCTGTCGTGCGCGGCAGCGCGTCCCAGGTGACTGGCATCGAAATGGGTGCACCGGCGCGCGCGCGCGTCGAATAGACCGCGACCGAAGTCGCCTCGCGCGAATTGCGGAAATAATCGATGAAGATTCTGCCCTTACGCAGCGCCTTGGTCATTTTGGCGAGATAAAGCCTGGGCGAGTCGGCGCTCATCGCCGCGGCGATGCGCGCGGCAAAATCCTTGGTGGTGTCCCAATCGACAGGCGCAATCGGCACGACGATGTGCAGCCCCTTGCCGCCCGACAGTTTGACGAAGCTCTTGAGTTTTTCGGACTTGAGCCGATCGCGCGTCTCTTGCGCTGCGGCAACGACGTCCTTCCAACGCACATCCTCGCCCGGATCGAGATCGAATACGATGCGATCGCAAGCCTCCAGCTGGTCGAGCCGGGAGCCGCGAACGTGAACTTCCAAGGCTCCGGATTGCACGAGCTCGATGAGATCGCCGAGCTTCTCCACCGCGATGACGTCATGCTCCTTGGTATCGACCGTGTGCCGAAGCGACGACTGTTTGATGTTTGACGCGATGTGCTTCTGGAAGAAACATTCCCCCGAAGTTCCGTCCGGACAGCGCACGATGGCGAGCGGCCGCGCCACCAGTTGCGGCGCCATCAACTTCCACACATTCACGTAATAGGTGGCCAAGTCTTGCTTGGTGACGCCAACGTCGGCCCAGTAGACGCGGTCGGGATGCGTGAGACGGATGCCGGCGACTTCGCTTTGCGCCGGCGACTTGCGTACCGATTGTCGTCGCGCCATCGGCACGGGATCTGAGGTGACGGACGTCTCGCGCACCACTTCGCGCGCCGGCTTGTCCTCGCGCAGCCCCTTGTAGGCGGCTTGCCGGAGCAAGCCGTCATGCGTGACGCCCCGGAACTCGGTCTCGACCACCAATTCCGGCTTCACCCAGATAACGTCCTTGCGCCGCTCATCCTTCGGCACAGTGATCGGAGCCCGATCCGTCCGCAGCGCGTTCAGCCGCGTCCACAAATCGCGCGCGGTCTTTTGCGTGTAGCCGGTGCCGACGCGGCCGGCATAGCGGAGCTTGCCATCTTCGTGAAAGGCGACCGTAAGCGCGCCGATCGCGTTGGGTAAGGCGGTCGAAGGAGTAAAACCCGCAACGACGACTTCCTGCGCATTGTGGTACTTGGTCTTGATGAAATTATCCGAACGCCCGGAGCGGTACGGCGCGTCGCGGCGCTTCGATACGATGCCTTCCACTCCCAAGTCGCGGGCGTGCTCGAATATCACCGCGCCATCTTCGTCGAAATGGTCCGCATAACGGATCGGCCCGTTGCGGCGCTGGCCTTTAAGCAGACGACGCAGCGCTCCCTTGCGTGTCGACAGCGGCTCATCGCGAAGATCGCGGCCGTCCACAAACAACAGGTCGAAGACCCAATAGACGAAGCGGTCTTCACGGTCGTCCTTGAGGTCGGTTTGCAACATCGAGAAACTGGAAATTCCCTTTTCGTTTTCGACGACGAGCTCGCCGTCGAGAAGCGCGGTCTTCGCCGGCAGCGCCGCAACCGCTTTGGCGATGCGCGTAAATCGGTGGGTCCAATCCAATTGCTTCCGGGTCAGAAGCTTTACTTTGCCGTGATCGAGCCGCGCCTCGATGCGATAACCGTCGAATTTGATCTCATGTATCCATTCGGCGCCGCTTGGCGGCGAGGCGTGCAAGGTCGCGAGACTCGGAGGTACGAAGTCCGGAGGACGGCCGCGCGAAGGCTGTTGCGCTGACTTTGCATTGGCGTTGCCGTTGGCGTTGGCGTTGGCCCCGGCGTTCGATCGCGCCCGGGACTTTCCATTTGCCTTCGGTTTCGCCGGTGCCTTCCCTCCCGCCTTTGAGTGCGCGCGCAACTCCTCTCGGAATGCACGCTGAGTTTGGGGCTTAGAACCTGCGGACAAATCCGCCGCTGTTTCTTTGGCGCCGCGGTTGCTGTGCCAAACGCGCTTTTTACCTTTGCCGGCCGCGATCTCTTCGATCGAGCGACCGCTAACCGCGGAGAGCGGCTCCTCCTCCAAAATGTCCTCATTGCGGCCGCTGCGGGCCGCTTCGTCCCTTCCTTTGATCAACAGCCAATTCTCATGGCGATCGCGATCGCGCGACCGCATCCGCACCAAATGCCAGCGGCCGTGCAGCTTTTCGCCTTCGAGCACGAAATCGAGGTGCCCCTTGGCGTAGCCCTTGTGCGGATCGCCTTGCGGAATCCAGTGTCCGCGATCCCAGATCATCACGGTGCCGCCGCCATACTCACCCGCCGGGATCGTTCCCTCGAACGTGTTATATTCGATCGGATGATCCTCGACGTGTACCGCAAGCCGCTTTTCACTCGGATCGAGACTCGGGCCGCGCGTCACCGCCCAGCTTTTCATGACGCCATCGAGTTCAAGCCGCAGGTCATAGTGCAACCGGCGCGCTGCGTGCTTTTGGATCACGTAGCGATTTCCGGCGCCGCGGCTTTTCCGGCCGCGCGGCTCGGCTGTGACGCCGAATTTTCGTTTCTTTCGGTAAACTTCGAGTGCCACCATGCCTCAATTTAAGCGGTCTCGGCCGATTGAGCAGCCAAAATGCCGCGAAAAAACGTTAAGCTCTGCCCTGGAAAAAGGCCGCTGGCTGCATAACTAAACCAAACGTATGCGTCCCGGTTATATGACTACCACCGGGTTGTAGATATAAGACCCTGAAAAGCTTAGGAGTTCCTCAAAAGCGGCCATCGGCGACAGGGCCGCTCCAAATTGCGTCCCCGGCGTGGAAAGTGTAGGGAAGCTTTCGGGCTGCCTACTATCATCACCGGGCTTCCACACTCCCCAATAAGCGGCGCTCAAGCCGAAAATAAATTGGTCTGAAAAAGGAGCGTAGCGTGACGGTTTCTTCAAAAACCCCATTGCTCGACCAAATCAAAACCCCTCAAGACCTCAGGCGCCTCGAACCTAGCCAGTTGCGGCAGGTTGCGGATGAATTGCGCCGTGAGACCGTTGACGCGGTCGCCGTCACCGGCGGCCATCTGGGAGCCGGTCTTGGCGTCATCGAGCTGACAGTGGCGCTGCATTATGTTTTTGATACACCGACCGACCGGCTGGTCTGGGACGTCGGCCATCAAGCCTATCCGCATAAGATTCTCACCGAGCGCCGCGATCGCATACGCACGCTGCGCCAAGGCGATGGCCTATCCGGTTTCACCAAGCGCGCCGAAAGCGAATACGATCCATTTGGCGCCGCCCACTCCTCGACCTCGATTTCCGCCGGCCTCGGCATGGCGGTCGCGCGCGATCTGCAAAGCAAACAGAATAATGTGATCGCTGTTATCGGCGACGGCGCGATGTCGGCCGGCATGGCCTACGAGGCCATGAACAATGCCGGCGCGATGAATTCGCGCCTCATCGTCGTGCTTAACGACAATGACATGTCGATCGCGCCGCCGGTCGGGGCGCTATCGGCCTATCTTGCCCGTCGCGTTTCCGGGCGCGGCTATCATCGTATGCGCAAACTTTTTCATCAGGTCGCCAAACGCCTGCCGACGAAAATGCTCGAACAGCGCGCCTTGGCGATGGAAGAATATGCGCGGGGTCTCGTCACCGGCGGAACCTTGTTCGACGAGCTCGGATTTTTCTATGTCGGCCCGATCGACGGTCACAATATCGATCACCTTCTGCCGGTGCTGGAAAATGTCCGCGACATGAAGAACGGCCCGATCCTCGTTCATGTCGTCACGCAGAAGGGCAAGGGCTACGAGCCGGCGGAGAAATCCGCGGACAAATACCACGGCGTCGTGAAATTCGACGTCGCCACCGGTGCGCAGCAAAAATCGAAGACCGCCGCGCCGCAATACACCAAAGTCTTCGCCGAGAGTCTCATCAAGGAAGCCCGCAAGGACGACAAGGTCGTCGCCATCACGGCGGCGATGCCGTCAGGCACCGGGCTCGATCTGTTCCAAAAGGAATTTCCGAACCGGACCTTCGATGTCGGCATCGCCGAGCAGCATGGCGTCACCTTCGCCGCCGGTCTCGCGACCGAGGGATTCAAGCCGTTTGCTACCATCTACTCGACGTTCCTGCAGCGCGCCTACGATCAGATCGTGCATGATGTCGCCATCCAACGCTTGCCGGTGCGCTTCGCCATGGACCGCGCCGGCTTGGTCGGCGCCGACGGACCCACTCACGCTGGCGCGTTTGACGTTGCCTATCTCGGCTGCCTACCCGGTTTCGTGCTGATGGCGGCCGCCGACGAAGCGGAGCTTGTTAATATGGTGTCGACCGCAGTCGCGATCGACGACCGTCCCTCCGCGCTGCGTTATCCGCGCGGTGAAGGCCTCGGCGTGCCGATGCCGGCCGAGGGCAAGCCGCTCGAGATCGGCAAGGGCCGGATCATCCGCGAGGGCACCAAGGTCGCACTCTTTTCTTATGGAGCGCGCCTTGCCGAATGTCTCAAAGCGTCCGACGAGCTTGCGACCTATGGCCTATCGACCACGGTTGCCGATGCGCGCTTTGCCAAGCCGCTCGATGTCGACATGTTGCTCCGGCTGGCGCGCGAGCACGAAGTTCTCCTCACCATCGAGGAGGGTTCGATCGGCGGTTTCGGCGCGCACGTGATGCAGACATTGGCGGAGCACGGCGTGCTCGATCGCGGGATCAAAATCCGTTCGATGGTGTTGCCTGATATTTTCATCGACCAGGATTCGCCAAACGCGATGTATGCCAAAGCTGGCCTCGACGCTAAAAGCATCGTCGCCAGGGCGTTCCAGGCCCTCGGCCAGAACGTTCGCGGTGAGGTGGTCAAGCTCGCCTAAGGCGAGCGATTTTCGAAATCCCTCGCTTCTGCCTCAGTGGCATTTGCCCGCTGGCGATCCCTGCTTAAAGACGGGCGGACTGCGACCGCCTATGATCAATCCACCATGACCAGCCGAGACCGTGCCGATCGTCTTTTGGTGACGCGCGGCCTGTTTAAAAGCCGCGCCCGCGCGCAGGCGGCAATCGCCGCCGGCCGCGTGATCGCCGACGGCACGGTCGTCCGCAAGGCGTCCGAAGAAATTTCTCCGACGGCCATCATTGCGGCGGAACCTGAGCATCCCTACGTCTCGCGCGGTGGCGTCAAGCTCGCGGCAGCGCTCGATCAATTTTCGCTCGATGTTGCCGACCGCATCTGTCTGGATGTCGGCGCCTCTACGGGCGGCTTTACGCAGGTGCTGCTTGAGCGCGGCGCGCAGTGCGTCTATGCGGTCGATGTCGGCCGCGACCAGCTGCATGCGCAGTTGCGCGGCCATGAACGCATTTTGTCAATCGAGCAAACCGATATTCGAAAGCTCGATTCCGCACGTTTGCCCGTGCCCGTCGGCTTCGTCGTCGTCGACGTCAGTTTTATTTCGCTCAAGCTCGTATTGCCGCACCTTGACCGGTTGACTAGCCCCAGCGCGACGATCCTTGCGCTGATAAAACCGCAATTTGAGGCCGAGCGTCGCGACATCAAAAAAGGCATCGTACGCGACGCGGCCGTTCACGCGACAATCCGCAACGATATCGCCGCATTCATGACGACGCTCGGTTGGCGAACGGGGCGGCTTATGGAGTCGCCGATTCTCGGCGGCGATGGCAACCGAGAATTCTTCATTGAGGCCGCGCGTGGTTGAGTGGCTAGTGATCGATCGTTTGGGCCATCGCGGCGATGGGATTGCGGATAGGTCTGCCGGTCCGATCTACGTATCCGATACGCTGCCGGGCGAGACAGTCGAGGTCGAAGGCGTTCCGGGCCACCCGGATCGGAGGCATCTTCTCAATGTCGATAAGCCAAGTCCCGAGCGTATCGCTCCGATTTGCCCCTATTTCGGCATTTGCGGCGGCTGCGCCTTGCAACATTGGAATGCAGCGTCGTATCGCGCTTGGAAACGGGATCTTGTCGTCACCGCGCTGCGCCAGGTTGGCATCGATGCCGGGGTCGCCGAACTGATCGACTCTCACGGCGAAGGACGCCGCCGCGCCGTCTTTCATGCGCGGCATAGCAAACGCGACGTTCTCGAAGTCGGTTTCTCGGCCGCGCGCGCTCATCACGTGATCGCGATCGACCGCTGTCCGATCCTGGCAAAAAGCCTCGACGGCGCGATCAAGGCGGCGTGGGCGATTGCGGAATTGCTTGGTCCGACGCGAAAGCCCCTCGACATCCACATCACCGCGACCGACGAAGGGCTCGATGTCGATGTGCGCGGCTCGGGTCCGCTGACGGCCGCGACGATGGCGTCGCTCGCGCGCGCGGCGCTCCGGCAAAATCTGGCGCGGCTGACCCGCCACAGCGAATTGATCGCCCAGACGCGGACGCCGTCGCTGCGCATGGGTAGCGCGCGCGTGCTGTTGCCTCCCGCCGCGTTTTTGCAGGCGACCGTGGAAGGCGAAGCCGTGCTGTCGCGGCTCGTTCTCGATGCATGCGGCGGCGCGAAGCAGGTGGCGGACCTGTTCGCCGGCGTCGGCCCATTTGCCCTTCGGCTTGCCGCGACGGCGCGCGTGCGCGCCTTCGATGCGGACGAAGCGGCCGTCGCAGCACTCAAACGCGCCGCCGAGACGACCCGCGGACTAAAGCCAACCGAGGCGCAACGGCGCGACCTCTTCAGATCTCCGCTATCGGGTGCGGAGCTTGCGCGCTGCGACGCCGTCGTGTTCGATCCGCCGCGCCAGGGCGCGCAGGCGCAATCGCGCGAACTTGCCGCGAGCAGCGTTCCGATCATCGTCGCGGTGTCGTGCAACCCCGGCACATTCGCTCGCGATATGCGCCAATTGATCGACGGCGGTTATCGCTTGACGGCCATCACTCCGGTCGATCAATTTCGCTATTCGGCGCATGTCGAGATCGTGGCGCGGCTTGAAAAATAGCGCGTGCCCGCGCTCCGCGTTTCATGATATTGCAGCCCTCATTCAATGGTCGCCTCAGCACACGAAGGATCACTCAAAAATGGCTAGCGTCCTGTTCTCTCCTATCACGATGCGCGGTCTTACTTTGCCCAATCGCGTCGTGGTGTCACCGATGTGCCAATATAATTCCAACAACGGTTCCGCAAATGACTGGCACCTGATGCACCTTGGCAGCTTCTCTCTCGGCTGCGCTGGGCTCGTGATGTGCGAGATGACCAATGTCAATCCGCAGGGCCGAATCTCGCCGAAATGCGCGGGCCTTTGGTCCGACGACAATGAGGCGGCGCTCAAACGCGTGCATGACTTCTGCCGAACCTATGGCATTGCCAAGCTCGGCGTTCAGCTTGCGCATGCGGGACGCAAAGGACCGACGACGCCGCCCGCCGCCGGCGGCAAGCCGATCTTAAGCAAAGAGGAAGGCGGCTGGACCCCCGAGGCGCCGTCGGCGATCCCCTACGATACCGGCTGGCCGGTGCCGCACGCCATGACCAAGGACGACATCAAGCGCTGCATCGAAGAATTCGCCGCCGCGGCCAGACGCGTCGAGCGGATCGGCTATGACGTCATCGAACTGCACGGCGGTCACGGTTATTTGCTGCATCAATTCATGTCGCCGATTTCCAATCACCGCACCGATGAATATGGCGGCTCAACCGAAAACCGAATCCGCTTTCCCATCGAGGTTTTCGAGGCGGTGCGAAAGGTCTTCCCCGAGCAAAAACCCATCGGCATGCGAGTCTCCGCGACCGATTGGGTCGACGCCGGCTGGACGCCGGACGAAGCCGTGATCTTGGCCAAGGAGCTCAAGAAGCGCGGCATGGATTATATGGATGTCTCCACCGGCGGATTGGATCCACGTCAGAAAATCCCGTTGGCGGCCGGCTATCAGGTTCCGTTCGCCGAGAAGGTGAAGAAGGAAAGCGGCATCACCACCATGACGGTCGGGCTGATTGCCGGTTACCGGCAAGCCGAAGACATCGTCGCTTCGGGCAAGGCCGATATGATCTGTCTGGCGCGTGGTGCGATGTGGGATCCGCGCTGGGCATGGCACGCCGCCGAGGAACTCGGGGCCGAGACCCCCTATGCGCCGAAGATGATGGGCTGTCATCCGAAACTGCGGCCGCAATTGTTCCCAAACCGGGCGCAAGCGGCGAGTTGAGCAAAGAACGATTTGGCTCACATCACGTAGAGACGATCCGGTAGCTCGTTCGGAGAGCCGTCGGGCGGTGCGCGCGTCGCCAGCACCGCCCCGCAGCGCTCGACCGCTGCGATCAATCCCTCCGTGATGTGGCCGTCGCGCATGTGCGCGGTCAAGGCATCGACCGCATCCTGCCAATCCGCGTGCTGCACCTTTGCAGCGATGCCTTCATCGGCGACAATCCGCGCATAGTGCTCGGCCAGCGAGACAAAAATCAGCACTCCGGTGCGGTTCTTGGTCCGGCTGATGCCGCGGACCACGAACTGTTCGAGCGCGGCCCGGTGCGCCCGAACCCGCTGCAGGGCACGCGGAACAAGCCAGATCCGCAGCGGCATCCAGGAGAAGAGCAAACCGGCGACGATAAAGACGACGAGCTGGAGCAAAAAAATGCGTTGCACGCTCCATTCCGTGAAGTGAATAAGCGGCCATGGCGTGAACAGTGCCAGCGCGCTCGCCCACAGAACAGGCACATGCGCATAGGCCGACGACGAATGCGCCAGCACGCAGACGATCTGGCCGCTTGTATGTTTCTCCGCCTCGCGGATCGCAGCCGCGACGGCCTCGTGATCTGCGGGGGTAAATTGCATTACCATCCCCCCGAAGCGCCGCCGCCGCCGGACCAACCGCCGCCGCCGGAAAAGCCGCCACCAAATCCGCCGCCAAAGCCCCCGCCAAATCCTCCGCCCCTGCGCGGCAGGCCAAGAGGAATGAAAACCGGGCCGACGCCGCGGCGGCCCGTGCCGCCCGGTCCGCCGCTGCCGCCCGCATTGTTGCCGAGATACCAGATGACGAACATGAACAGCAGCATAAACAAAAGCCAAAACAATCCGTCGAAACCCGACGAGGTATCATCCCTGCGAACTTCGATTTTGGGCTGCCAGTCGGCGGTGTCGCCACTCAATACGCTGACAATACCGTCGACGCCGCGCTGGATGCCGCCCGAAAAATCGCCGGCCTTGAAGCGCGGAACGATGGCGCTCGAAATGATCACCGACGACAGCGCGTCCGTCAGCGTGCCCTCGAGGCCATAGCCGACCTCGATACGCACCTTATGTTCGTTCGGTGCAACAAGAAGAAGAACGCCGTTGTTCTTTTGCGCTTGGCCGAGCTTCCAGGTGCGGAACAGCTCATTGGCGTAAGTCTCGACGTCGCTGCCTTGCAATGAGCTGACGGTCGCGACAACGAGCTGAATGCCGGATTTGTCCTCGAGATCCTTCAACTTGGTTTCAAGGTCGCTACGGCTCTGCGCACTCATAATATTGGCCTGGTCGACCACGCGACCGGTCAACGGCGGAAAGTTGAGCGCGAAAGCGGCGACGGAAACGAGGCAGAAAAGCAAGGCGATCGCTGCGAGGCGCAAAGCGCCGAAGCAATCCAGCTTGCTTTGCCGGATTGCCTCGCTTTGCACTTCGCTGCGAGCCCGTAAAAGCGAAGGCACGTTTAGAACTTCACTTGCGGCGGCGTCGCGGCGCCTTCGTTGGCCGTGAATTCCGCCATCGGCTTTTCACTGGCAAATGCCGTCTTCGCCCAAATCACCGTCGGAAAAGTGCGCAACGCCGTGTTATAGGCGCGCACCGCATCGATATAATCGCGGCGCGCCACCGCGATGCGGTTTTCGCTACCTTCGAGCTGGGATTGCAGCGCCATGAAATTGGCGTTGGATTTAAGATCAGGATAGTTCTCCGTTACCGCCAACAACCGGCCGAGAACACCGGTCAACTGGTTCTGGGCGTCCTGGAATGCTTTCATCTTAGCGGGATCGGTGAGATCGGACGCGTCGAGCTTGATTTGCGTCGCCTTGGCGCGTGCCTCGACCACAGCCGTGAGCACGTTTTTCTCCTGCGCGGCGTACCCCTGCACGGTCGCCACCAGATTGGGAATAAGATCGGCGCGGCGCTGATATTGGTTCTGCACGTCCGACCATCGCGCCTTGGCGGTTTCTTGCAGTTGCGGGATGGTATTGTAACCGCACCCCGACAGGGTCAGTGCGACGCCAATTACGCCCAGAATCGCACGAATTTTACCTAAAGAACCAAATAAATGCCTCATGTCGACCTCCTCATTTCATACCACTGGCGGGGCTAGTGCACGGGCTAACATGGCCGCACAATCTCGCTTGCGGCAGCGCGAGAAATGCCCATTTATAGGGTATAACACAAGCCGGTGCATAACCGGCATTAGTGCGCGAGCAAGCTGGCCTAGAGTTAGCCCCCACGTTAGCCCGGAGGGAATTCCACATGGAACAGACACAACGTCGCCCGCGCAGAAAAACGCTCACTGACCACATGGTCGCCGACTTGGTCCGCAAGCGCAAGGTGGGCTTCACCCCCGATCCAGAAACGCCGAAATTCGGGGTGCGCATCCGGCCGTCCGGTGTCGCCGCCTACTACATCATCACACGCGATAAGCAGTCGAAGCTGCAGAGGTGGGTCAAGGTCGCCAGCGTTGGCGATATGACCATCGAGGCGGCTCGCGATCTGGCCAAGCCGATGATCAAGCGCGTCGAGGCCGGACTGCCGCCGGTCGAGCCGCCGCCTCTTCAGCCCGATAGCGTCGCCGATGTGGTCGAGAACTTTTTGAAGCGGCACGTCCAGAAGAACAACCTCCGCACCGCCGACGAGGTCGAGCGCGTCCTGCGCCGTTACGTTCTGCCAATTTGGAAAGACAGGGCGTTCGCGACGCTCAAAAGGTCCGACATCGCCGCGCTGCTCGACACCATCGAAGACGAGTCCGGCGCGTCGATGGCTGATAGTGTTTTGGCACAGTTGCGCAGCGTGGCGAGCTTCTTCGCTGCCAGAAACGACGACTACAGCGTGCCGTTTATTCGCGGCATGCGGCGAACCCCGAAGCACCTACGCGCTCGCGCACGCATCTTGGACGACGCAGAACTGAAAAGCGTGTGGCGTGCTGCCGAGCAAGCCGGTGTCTACGGTCGCATGGTCAGAACGCTGTTGCTCACCGCGCAGCGCAGAGAAAAAGTTGTGACTATGAAGTGGAGCGCCATCGACTCGAACGGCGTTTGGACAATCGAAACGGCTGAGCGCGAAAAGTCAAATCCAGGAAAGCTGCAATTGCCGCAGGCTGCGCTGGATATCATCGCCGCCCAACCGAAATTTGTCAGCAACCCTTACGTATTCGCTGGCGCTGGCGGCGGGGTCATGGCGAATTTCAGCGCGGAAAAATCGCGTCTCGATAAAGCGTCCGGCGTGTCCGGCTGGGTCATTCACGATCTTCGCCGCACCGCACGCAGTCTGATGAGCCGCGCTGGCGTCAATTCGGATCATGCCGAACGCGTTCTCGGTCACGCTATCGGCGGCGTCGAACAAACTTACGACCGGCATCCGTATTTCCACGAGAAGGCCGACGCGCTCGTCCGGCTGGCCGCCCTGGTTGAACTGATCATCAATCCCCCGGAGGGCGACAACAACGTCATCCGCGATCCAAGGTTCAAGGCGGCGTCGTGAGAAAGCTTCGGCCAAAGTTTGGCGCGTTCGAGAGTTGCCCGACGATTTTTCACACGTTTGAAGCATGGGTCTTTTGGTACGGCGACGCTTGGCGCGAGTTCAGCGCATTCGAGGTTATGTGGCACGCCGGGGTCATGAGCCGCGCTGAATTTGAGGCAACCTACAGCCCGCTCCCGGAGCTGCCGGAAGCAGCATTCGCAGACTACTACACGCCGTCAGGCCGGACGGCCCGGGACTGGCTGCGGTTCCGGCCGCGTTCCGTCGCTCGGCAGCGGGTTCGGCCTGGGCGTTGGCGCGAGCGAAGGTGGGGATAACGCCAGAACTTGTAGACACCCCCGCGACTCACGTCCAAATACGTAGCCCACATAAACCAGTGTTGTGGGTAAAAACATGTCCCCCTCCGAAGAACAGCTTTGGCACCCGGACGATGCCGCCGGTTTGCCGCGCTTCGTGCGCTTCCGCGATCTCGTCCACGCGAAGATCGTTGGCAACTGGAGCATCCTGGCGCGGTTGATCGCCGAGGACGGTTTTCCTCAAGGCGTCATGCTTGGCCGCAATACGCGCGGCTGGCCGCTCGATCAGGTCAAGGCTTGGTTGGCATCGCGTCCGGCGGCGAAGAAGGTCGTCAAGACCACCGGCAAGCACGTTTCCAAGACGCGGAAGAAGAAGGCCGCGTAAAGGAGCGAGCCTAAAACGAGAGGCACCGGCCATGCGTCGAAACCGGGTCCGGGTCTCCGGGACCGGGTGACCGCCGAACCGCTTCCTTGGTCCTCCGGTGGCGGGCTCACCGTGGCAAATGCCAACGGTATGCCTTCGGAATGGGGGTGCCGCTGACGGCCGCCGATAAGCGCTTGCATACATGTAATAATTTTTGCGGATGGCTTTGCATCAGCATATGCAAAAGATGTTGATCACCCTTTGACCGGGGTCCACCACGCCACGCCATCTGTGTTTTGCTAGGGAAACTCACCATATTAGGGTCCGGCACCATACGGCACGGAACACCCATCTTGCCAACGGTGTGCCAACGGACCCGAGCCCAAGGGAAACGAATATGAACGCCGCCATAACCGAACTGCAAAAGCAGAACCGCGCTCACCTGGCCGAACTGGCTGGGGTCCAACACGCAATCGGAGACGGACGACCGCCGCCATTGCCCGAAGGCAAGACCGAAGTCTTTCACTATCACGGAGTCATTCCTGGCCTGGCGTTACGGCAATACGCCAGCGGCAAGGGCGTCTGGCTGCTCGGCTACCGCACCAAGGACGGCCGCAACCAGAAGCGGACCCTGACAATCGGCGATGCCCTGGTCACGACGCTCAAGCAGGCCGAGAAGGCGGCGCTTGCCGCCCTGGAGCAGGTCCGCAACAAGCAGGACCCGCAGGGCGACAAGCAAGAACTTCACGGCAAGCGCAACCGCCTGCTCATGACGCGCCTGGAACGTAATCACCCTGAACTGGTCAAGCGGATCGAGGACAAGGAATTGACTGTTGCCCAGGCGGCGGCCGCAGCGGGGTTAAAACTGACCGTGGGCGGCTTGTGTGAGGAATATCTTAAGGAGAATTATTCAGGAACCGCGATGA
>JBAPZR010000587.1:0-2585 GCA_049285335.1 Xanthobacteraceae bacterium
TGCCCGGGGCGAAGACACGCCGGAGACACGCGCCTTTGCCGAAGCAATTCTGCAAAAGGTCGGACTGGACGGATTTCGCAAGAAATATCCGTCGCAATTGTCCGGCGGCATGCAGCGCCGCGCCGAACTGGCGCGGGCCATGATCAACAAGCCCAATGTCATGATTCTGGATGAGCCCTTCCGCGGCCTCGATGCCATGACCAAGCGCTTGATGCAGGAATATTACGCTAACCTCTATGAAGAGTTCCGCCGCACGACCTTCTTCGTCACCACCGATATCGATGAGGCAATCTATCTTGCCGATCGAATCCTGATCATGACCAATATTCCGACGCAGGTCCGGGCGGTAATCGATGTCGATTTACCGCGCCCCCGTCACGTCGAGGACATCACCGAAAACGACGCGGCCAATGCGATAAAGATGAAGGCGCTCGGGCTGCTGCACGAAGAGGCGATGAAATCGTTCGCGCGCGGCAGCAAGGCCGCAGCGGACTTCATCGACGCCTATGCACGGCGCATGGCCTAGGACTAGAAGAGCGGGGATCCTGACGCGGCAATTCGCGTTCTCGCAGAGCACCTCATTTGCCGATCCTCTCAATCGAAAGCCAAACGGCTGATGTCAGCACAGCGACAGATCGCTGGTGGCGAGTCCGGATCGACACTTCCTAGCGCGTGTGCGCCCCCGCACGCGCGCGAGAAATCATTGAAGAATTTCCCCTGGAAATGCCCAAACGCGGATTACCCGAAAAGTGTTAATCGTCCGATTCATTCTTCCTCAGCGGACAAGCAGCGGCGATGGGATCAATGGGTGGCGCGCTTAGCGGATCCAACTCAAATGGTTTTTGGTTCGCTCGAAGTCGTGAGCTGTCCACGAAAATTCCGCAGTGCTGTTGTTACGCCGCGCGATGCGCATGCGCGCAAATCCCGGGACTCCTCCCAGCAGCCTATCCCGAATCTCCTGAGAAATCTCGGACGATTCAGAAGCTGTTCCCTTCGATTCTTGTAGTTCAGAACGCACAACCATCACACGGACGCGGCCTCTTCGTTTGCGCGGGCCGCATGTGCGGTTTGGCCAGATTGCGAGAGAGCGCGATACGCCGGCGAATCAGGAAGTTCGGTCCGGCAGGCGGCGAACTGCCCGTTGGATCCCACTGGAGCGCTTCACGACCGCCCCTCCGCAAGAAAGCCATTAGGACCCTCATGGAGACGATTGGCGGTCGGCTGGGGCTTTTCCACCTTTCTTCGCTTGTTACGAACGTACGCTGCTTCGGATGGCGTTTCTTGCGCCTGCGAATTTAGAGATCGCGGTGCGCACGTGACTGCCGCATTTGCGCGGGTCAGGTTCGTCATGTCGGAAAGACGACCATCCGGAAATCGGATGCGCCACATCTGGCCGGTACTTTGAATCAGGCTCGGCTATAGCCAGGTGATGATCGTTGTTCCCGTAAAAGAGGAATAGCCGACCGTTGACACGACGCCAACTCAGTCGGTCACGACCGACAATGGTCTTTGATTTTTTTGCAGTAGGGGTGATACGAGCGGTCTTGGTGTAGGCCATAGGTTCTGCCCCGCGCCAAGGTGGGCGCGGTTCTTGAATCTTGGCGACTGGGGTGGCCTACAACCATGGCGGTCTAGATGTGATCGACTTAGCTCGTGTTAACGCCGCAAGGCGCGCGAAGAACGGCAACGGGCACAGCGGGCACGCCTAGACCGCAATATGCCGCACCCCAGCACGGCGAATCAGGAATATGATTTTTTCGGGCGCAACGTCGGGGGTTGCAATGGCAAAATCAGCGAAATCGGCTGCAAAGCAGCTCGTCGTGCTGGTCGCCGCCTCGGTATTGGTCTGGGCGGCGGCTATGGCGATTCACGACCACCTTCCGAGCACGGTCGCCGAGGCGACATCACAACACGCCAGCGCGGCGACCCAGAAATAACTCGATGGCATTCGCTTGGCATCGGCGCACGCGGTTCGGCTACGTGCCGAACGGCCATTTCCAGTCGTCCCTCTCGGGCGTGGCGGATGATAACGGATTGACACTTGCTAGCGCGCACGCGCACCCGCGCACGCGAGAAATCATTGAAGAATTTTTCCCTGGAAATGCCCAAACGCGTCTTACCCGAAAAGCGTCAATGGCGCTGCCGGTTGCTGATATCGTGCAGCGCGGACGGAGAAGCAATCCAAACATCGCTCTAGCGACAGTATGTCTCACGAACATAGTTGTCATCATCACACGGTTCTCCCTCCTAATGGAAATTAGGTTTTCGAAATGATAACTCCCACAACCAATTGGGTCTACGAGGTCCAAATCCGCCGGGGTCCACTCGGATCAGCTGGAGATCAGCAAGCAGTGGTCGTCGAGGTTGGTGGATTGAAGAATTTCCCCTGGAATGCCCCGACACGGATGACCTGAAATAGTGTCAATTGCCATTGGTACGGGCGCGAGAAACAATCGAGGATTAAACTGCCGCTGATGCGTTTGACGTGCGGGCCGCTACACCCGTACTAGGGCAGACGAAAGAACAAACGTCAGCTTGTTGCTTTGGATTCTATTGGCCTTCGTGCTGATCATGTTACGCCGAAA
>JBAPZR010000588.1:0-3061 GCA_049285335.1 Xanthobacteraceae bacterium
TGGGTCGCCGACAACTATGACAAGACAGTCCACCCGACAGAGCTTCAATGAGTTTGCTAGCGCACGCGAGGGCAGTCTCGCGAGGTTGTCAGCCGGTTTTTCACCCGCGCTGATCTGCGTCAGAATAAGCGAGCGGCCCGTTTATAATTATAACTTCTCGAATGATCAGTTTGGCTCAGTATTCGTCTCGGTTTTGACCCACACTGAACTTTCTGGTCTCAGGCTTGTCGTACAAGACGACGTTCAACAGCGACCTACGGATTTCCAGTTTTCCGTTGTATGCGATATAGCCCAATTTGCGAAACTTGCTCATGAAAAAGCTCACTCGCGACCGCGTCGTGCCGATCATTTCCGAAAGGTTTCCTGACTAAACTTTCCGGTGGTCGGCTCAGTCGTGCCCCTCTTGCCGAAATTCGCCAGAAGCCGAAGGACCCGCGCCAGCCGTTTCTCGCTTGAATTGAATAATTGATCGATGAGGTCCTCTTCAATTCAACTGTTCCGATTCAATAAATCTGCCATGAATAATTCGGAAAATCCTACCTCATCATGCAAAGTAGCAATCATTCCTGCTTTGGGGATGCGCGTAATCTCGTGATTAAGCATGGCTTTGTCGGCGACCGGACCGCTGGCCTGAGCAACTGAAGCGAGTTGGAGACTTGCGGTTTCCGACAATGGCATTGGGACATCAGAGGGCCATTTGAAATTGGATAAACCAACTTTTGGACTGGGCACGATCATCGTCGTCCGCTCGCCAAACAGCTTAACGCCCGTGTTGAAGTCGTAAAGGCCGCACGGCACGACGGTATCAATCACTTACGGACCGCAGATCGCGCGGGCCTCCGCCGACTGGCTTCCGCAATCAAACGGCGGCTCGATTGCGGCCGTTTGATTAGTGTTCGTTCAAAAATGCTTAAGTGGGTCCGTCTGTGTCCTAGTAGTCTGTGTCCTAGTAAACCTCGATCACGCTCCCCATATGTCATGTATGACCTCAACAGAAAGCCATCAAACTGATGTGAGCCACGATGCCGCTGCTATTGCACGGTGGGATGACGAGGGTGGTGCTTTCGGCTGAAAGGCTTCACGTGGCAACGAAAGAACGACTTGCGGCCATGGCGGCCTCCCGTTGCGCCGTATGCTCGGAGGCGATGGTGTTCAAGCTCGTGAGGCCTGACCCAAGCGACGGCACGTTGGAGCTTCGCACCTACGTGTGCGCCGCATGCGGCCACAGTCAAACGTACAGCGTGAACGACGGTGACAGCTAATAAGCCCTAGGTTGTGACCGCTGTTGCAATGAAGGCGATGTAATTCTTATTGGCAGGTGCAGCTCATAATCTTCGTCGCGATGACTGTCGTGACGGAACTACATTCTTAAAGCAGCTGACCAAATAAAAGCTTGCGGCAATCGCGATAGGTTCCCTCGCCGCAGACGCCCAGTCTTCATGGCGCGGTTCGTTTCGCGCGATCGGTTGGCCGTTTGCTCGCGTTGGCCGGAGGTCCGAACTGAAAGTAGGGCCCCGGCCTCATTTAGCTACTATTGGGGGAGATCAATCGGATTTGGTCCATCGCCGCAAACGTATCTTTGCCGCAAACGTATGTTTCAGGTCGCCGAAAGGGAGACGATATTGACAGCCAAATCGAATGACGCCCGCACCCGTGCCGAAGCAAGTTTCAAGAAAGAAGAGCGTGCCAAGGAAGGCGCAAAGGCTATGATGGAATATCAGGCCAACGGCCGAATGGTTCGTGAAAAGACGGAACGATTGAAGGCGCTTCGATTGGCCAAAGAGGCAGCCCACAAGGACCTCGCCGGTTAATCATTGCGACGCCTTGAGCCGCTCGGTTATTCCTCTTCTTCAAAAAAGCGAGTCTGAACCTTCGCTGATAAACCGGGAACACTTCGCTCGTTCCAACCGTGATGACTACGCCGATGCGGGCGATCAGCGCTCCGCAGTATTGTCCGGTCGTGTGCGGGCGCGACATCCGTGTTCAGCGAGATATCCGAACACTTTGTCTGAATGGCTTGTCAGTTATGTCTCTGTAACCTTCTTCAATGACGGACCTTGCATCGAGTAGGCTCCCGCTCGCGAAAAAATGAAACTTTGCAACGACCTCATCGCAACGGTCACGGATTGTTAACGGAACCCGCCAAGCGCGCGCCCGTTATCTTAGCATCTCACCCAGCGGTTCAATCAGGTGATTTGTTCAATCGGTGGGCCCGCAATTGGTGGACCTGCAATGTCACTGGGCACCCCATATGCCCTCATTCGCTAATGTCGCTTCAGTCTTGCCAAGCAAACGTTAGCGTTCGGTCGGGGACGTGCCTGAGGTAGATTTGCTGACCCCAGCTCGTGAGCACCGGCGCCTTATGCGGAAAGAAGTCGTTGTCGATCTGCTTGACGAGGAAATCGGCCACGTTGGCGCGCGAGATGAAACTGCATGTCCAGTCGCGCGGATCCGGGGGCGATTCTTGCCGTACCTATGCTGGCGATTACCAAAATCATTTGCGACCATCTTCGACCGCTCGCTGCGTTTGCCCACTTTCTTGAGGGATGACGTGCGTCCCAGAGGCGCAATTTCGACTAATGGGATCGTTGTTCGAAAAGTGCACGCGGCGCGATAGCTGGCATCACGCTACGTTGTGTGCGCGAGCAGCTCGGCAGCGATGTGCCGCTAAGCGACCTCGCACTCTTGGTTTGAAATAAACGAGCCACCGCCCGATTTGTTGCCTTCGAGTTCCGAGGGCAGCCAATTTTGAAAATCTTAAATCTAATCGGGAACTCTGGAAATCCCCCACGAAGGCACCCGAGGGTCGGCCTCACTAAAAGACGTGCATTTTTGCGTTTGGTCAGGGGTGGGACAGAATAGACTTTAATCGAAGAAACTCTCGCGACCTCCCATCGTTGGTGTTGGCAGGAGCACCGAGTGACGCCGACGAAGAAACCAAAGTTAGGCAAAAATCGTCCCAAAAAGCCGCGCGACGCAAGAAGTCACTTGGGGCAATCAATTGGCCGAACGCCGTCCTCCTCACTCATCGTTGGCATCGGCGCGTCGGCTGGTGGACTAG
>JBAPZR010000589.1:0-9859 GCA_049285335.1 Xanthobacteraceae bacterium
GCCTCTACACGCTCCCCGGCGGCGGCGTCGAACTTGGCGAAACCTTGGAACAGGCGATTATTCGCGAGGTCCGCGAGGAAACCGGCCTTGAGATTGCGCCGTTCGAACTAGTCGGATTTCGTGAGGCCATCGCCCGCGACGCCAAGGGGCGGGTCGAGCGGCATTTCGTCATTTTGCCCTTCGCCGCGCGCTGGATCCAAGGCGAGATTTCGCTCAACGAGGAACTCGCCGAAGCGCATTGGCTTAACCCAGCCGGCCTCGCCGGTTTGAAGACGACCGAAGGGCTCGGCCAGATCGTCGCCGCCGCCGCCGAACGCATGGCGGCGCTCCGCTGACTGTCTCGATCGCGTTACCCTGGAATGCTTGCGGTCTCCACCTCCGACATTTTATCCTCTTAACCGATGCTCAACCCCCGCCTGCGGATCGCCGTTGTGCTGGCGCTGTTTTTCGCCGCGGCGCCGGCGCGCGCGCAATTCTGGGGCTCGCCATTCGGCCAGCAGTGGAATCAGCGTCCGGCGGCGCGGCCCGTGCCGTCCGCGCCGAAGCCTCAAACCGCCCCGCCGCCCGCGACGACGGCCCCGCAACCGGCCACGCAAGATCAGCCCGCGCCCTACGACCATGATTTGGAAAGGCTGTCGGAAATTCTTGGCGCGCTGCATTTCCTGCGTGGCATTTGCAACAGCAACGAAGGCCAGAAATGGCGGAACGAGGCACAAGCCTTGATCGAGGCCGAAGCGCCGAGCGGCAACCGCCACGATGAGATGGTGGCGAGCTTCAACCGCGGCTATCGCGGTTTTGCGCAGAGCTACCGCACTTGCACGCCGGCGGCTGATATTGTCATTCGCCGTTATCTGGAAGAAGGCGCAAAAATCGCTCGCGATATCACCGCGCGCTACGCGAATTAACTCTGAAAATTTACACTGCGGGACATCCGCATTTCCATCGGGCGATTCTCAAGCCCACGACATTAACCCTGCCTCAAGGTTCGAACTGAAAACCGCGCAAACGTCATGCTAATTAAATGTCGGGACAAGGGACGCCAGCCGACAGCGGCGACGACGGGACCGGAATGACGACAGCACCGCGGAACTTCGCGCCGCGCGACAATCCGGCCGAAAACGAGCAAAAGCGCCTAGCGCTCAATTATCTTCAGGACGCCTGGACCGAGGCTTTCCACGAAGGCGTCGACGGCGATTGCCTGGCGCAGACCGCGCTGTTCCTGGCGCTCGCCGAGCTCATCTCCACTTATGGCGAAGAGGCGGCGGCGCGCTATGCGGAGAATATCGGCCCACGCATCCGCAACGGCGAATTTTCAGTGAAATTGCTGCGCCAGTAATTTCAAGGCGCATCGAATCGAGCTCCCAAAGCAACGGGCCTCTTCGCAAAAGAGCGCGGCAAAAGCACATATTTTCCCGCCATTTTTGCGGCCTTGCGGTAAAGCCGCGCCGGGCTTAGGCATAGCTTATGAAAGCGGCTCTTCTTCCCGACCGCGGCGTGATCAAAGTGATCGGCGACGGCGCCCGGAATTTCCTCCACGGACTGGTCACGGCGGACATGCTCAATCTGACGCCGGGGTCGGCGCGATTCTGCGCCTTGTTGACACCGCAAGGTAAGATCATTGCCGATTTTTTCGTCGTCGAAGCGCCAGCGCAAGACGGCGGCGGTTTCTTTCTCGACGTCCCGCGCGCGCTGATCGCGACGCTCTTCGAGAGACTTAACCTCTACAAGTTGCGCGCCAAGGTCTTGATCGAAGACCTTTCCGAAATCCTCGGCGTGCTCGCGATCTGGGACGGCGCGTCGGCCACCAAATACGGCTTGTGCTATGACGATCCACGCTTGCCGGCGCTCGGCATGCGCTGCATGATGCCGCCGCACCGAGCCGCCGACGCCGCGGCGGAGCTTGGCGCCGCACTCCTCGCGGCCGAAGAATACGAAGCTCACCGCATTGCGCTCGGCATCCCGCGTGGTGGCATTGATTTCGCTTACGGGGATGCGTTTCCGCACGAGACCGACATGGATCAGCTCGGCGGAATAGATTTCGGCAAGGGCTGTTATGTCGGCCAGGAAGTAGTCTCGCGCATCGAGCATCGCGGCACCGCGCGCACGCGCGCCGTGCCCATCCGCTATGACGGCACGGCGCCACCGAGCGGAGCCGTGATCATGGCCGGCGGCCGCCAGGTCGGTGCCGTGGGTTCGGCCATGCGCGGACGCGGCATTGCCTTGCTGCGGCTCGATCGCGTGGCCGAGGCGGATAACCAAATGCTCGATGCCGGCGGCGTTGCGATCCATATCGTCAAGCCGGATTGGGCGCGATTTTCTTTCCCGCGCGACATCAAGGCCGCCGAATGAGCGAGCATCACGCAGCGGACAGTCTCAAACGCTGCCCGTGGCCCAAACAGGACCCGCTTTACATCGCTTACCACGATGAGGAATGGGGCGTGCCGGAATACGACGACCGCGCGCTCTATGAGAAGCTTGTGCTCGATGGTTTTCAGGCCGGCTTGTCCTGGATCACCATCCTGCGCAAACGGGAAAATTTCCGCAAAGCTTTCGGTGACTTCGTCCCGGAAAAGATCGCCCGTTACCGGCCGGCAAAAATCGAACGGCTGATGCGAGACGCCGGCATCGTGCGCAATCGGGCCAAGATCGAAGGCACGGTGCTCTCGGCGCGCGCCTGGCTCGACACGATGGAGAAGGGTCCGGGATTTTCCAAGTTGCTGTGGGGCTTCGTCAACGGCGAGCCGAAAATCAACCGCTATCGCCGCACCGGCCAAGTGCCCGCCGAAACTGCAGCGTCGCGCGCAATGTCCAAGGAACTGGCGCATCGCGGCTTTAAATTTTGCGGGCCGACGATCGTCTACGCATTCATGCAGGCGGTTGGCATGGTCAACGATCACCTTGTCAGCTGTTACCGTCACGACGCGATCCAAAAACTCGCCAAATAAAGATGTGCGCGCATTCCGTGCATCCCCGCAGCGAAGGAGCAAAGCCGGCGACGAACCGCCGGCTCAATGCGATTGGGGCGCCGCGCGCGTGGCAGCGAATGCTGTCGGGGCGCCGGCTCGATCTGCTCGATCCTTCCCCGTTCGACATCGAGATCGAGGATATCGCCCACGGCCTTGCCCGCGTGGCGCGCTGGAACGGACAAACCGCCGGATCGCACATCTACTCAGTGGCGCAGCATTGTCTGCTGGTCGAAGCGCTGGCGCGGGCCCGCGCGTCGCGGCTCGACGGCGGGTGCCGGCTCGTCGTTTTGCTGCATGACGCGCCCGAATACGTCATCGGCGACATGATCTCACCATTCAAGGCGGTGATTGGCGATGCCTACAAGGCGATCGAGCATCGTCTCCTCGCCGCGATCCACCTGCGCTTCGGTCTGCCGGTAAAGTTGGCGCCGGAACTCGAACACCTCATCAAAGCCGCCGACCGGCAGGCGGCCTTTCTCGAGGCGACGCGGCTTGCCGGCTTCGAACCGGACGAGGCACGACGGTTCTTCGGCCGCCCGCCGAAATTTTCGGCGGTGCTGGAGCGCGATTATTTGAAACCTTGGCCGGTCGAAACGGCGCAGGCGCGTTATCTGGAACGATTCAAAAGACTCACCGGCAAAGAACGCGATCACGACGAACGTGATCAAACGTCACACTTGCGCCACCGCCGATGAGCTACAAGATTCTTCTATGATTCACGTCTGTTCACTGGCGCGGCTTCACGAGACGGTCCAAGAGACCGGCGCGCGTTATATCGTGTCGCTGATCGGCGACGAGACCCGTTTGGCGCGCCCATCCTGCGTTCCACCGCAAAATCATCTGTGGCTGCGCATGCATGACATTTCCGCTCCGCTCGACGGCTACATCATGCCGGCGGAGCAACACGTCGCGCGGCTTCTCGATTTCGTGCGCGATTGGAACCGCGTCGCGCCGCTGGTAGTCCACTGCTACATGGGAATCAGCCGTTCGACCGCCTGCGCGTTCGCGAGCGTCTGCGCACTTAATCCGCGCCGCGACGAAGCGGATATCGCGCAGGCCTTGCGGCGCGCCTCGCCGAGCGCGACGCCCAACGCTCGGATTGTGTCGCTGGCCGACGAGCTGCTCGGCCGCCGCGGACGCATGATCGCGGCCATAGAAAATATCGGGCAAGGCGTATTTGGCGGCGAAGCGACGCCCTTCCGGCTCGATCTGGAATAGGAGTGGCGGAAGCGAACTACTCGGAGAGCGACGGCCGCAGCACGCTCCGTGCGTTGAGAACCGGCGCCGCGCCGGATGGCTCGGAGTGGCGGCTGATCAACTGGCTGCGCGGGTTGCGCTGATAGAAATCGCAATAGGCGAAGTTCAGCCCGGAAAGCGAGCCACGAAAGCTCTTGTAGTCGAGCTTGTCCACGCGGAAGCATGGCGTGAACGGCAAACCCGCCAAGTGCGCGCACATGGATTGTCCGTCGACCCTGATCGTACCCGCAGGAAGCGTCGCGAAACGGGGCGGCCCTTCGCCGCGCATCCTTATGGTGCCGACGACCGAGCCGTCGGCGAAAATGCGTCCCACGCCTGCCGTGCCTTCAAAGCACGTGTAGGAGAACAGCTTGCCCACGACGAATGCGCGCGCCTGTTCGGGAGCAAGCTCCTCAGCCGCAGCCATGCCGGCCCCCAATATGCCGATCGCCAGAACACACATGCAGACCAGGGACACGCGCACAGACATCGACCACCCCACTCCTGCCGCCAAGGACGATGTTAACAAGATTTCTTAACCGCCCCCTTACCATAGCAGGCTTTGATCCTCTCAGAAAATCTTAGCGAAATTCTGGAGCGGTTACCCGATTTTAACCACAATGCGTCCGCGCACCTTGCCGTCAACAATGCGCCGGCCCGACGCAATAACTTCGTCAAATCCGATTTCGTTTACCATAGCCGCAATTTTCGAGCGGTCGAGGTCGGTGGCAAGCCGACGCCACGCTTCCTGCCGCAATTGCAATGGGCACATGACGGAATCGATGCCGAGGAGCGACACTCCGCGCAGAATGAAGGGGGCGACCGAAGCCGGTAGATCCATGCCGCCAGCGAGACCGCAGGCCGCGACTGTCCCGCCGTAGCGCGTCATCGACAGCATATTGGCGAGGGTGGTCGAGCCGACGACGTCGATCCCTGCCGCCCAGCGCTCCTTGGCGAGCGGGCGCACCGGGCCCGCCAACTCCCCCCGCTCGACGATTTCTTTGGCGCCAAGCGCCTTGAGATAGTCGGCCTCTTCGGGGCGCCCCGTCGAAGCGGCAACCGCATAGCCAAGCTTGGCGAGAACGGCGACGGCAACCGAGCCGACCCCGCCCGCCGCGCCGGTGACGATGACCGATCCGCGGGATGGCGCGAGGCCGGCGCGCTCGAGCGCCATCACCGCGAGCATCGCCGTGTAACCGGCAGTACCGATCGCCATGGCGGTGCGCGCATCCATGCCATCGGGCAGCCGCACCAGCCAGTCGCCGCTCACGCGCACCTTTTCGGCATAGGCGCCGAGCCGGGTTTCGCCGAGCCCCCAGCCGTTGAGAACAACCTTGTCGCCCGGCTTCCAGGCCGGATGGGAAGACTGTTCCACGGTGCCGGCAAAATCGACGCCGGCGATCATCGGAAAGCGCCGCACCACCGGCGCCTTGCCGGTCAGCGCCAAGCCGTCCTTATAATTGATCGTCGACCATTCGACGCGAACGGTGACGTCGCCGTCCATCAGATCTTTGTCGTCGAAATCGGTGAGCCGCACGGTCTGGCCGGCATCCGATTTGTCGATGACGATTGCTTTGAAGGTGCTCATGGCGGCGATCCTACGCTTGCGCGCCGCGGCCGGTCGAATCCGATGGCCGTCGCACGCGATGGTCGCGCCCGAGGAACAACGTCAAAGGGAGCGATAGTGTCGAAATACGCCAGCGCTTGTTCACGCCGGCGCAACGGCGAGGCGCGCCACCGGTTTTTCGACAATCGGCATATTGATCAGCGCCGAGAGAACGCCGAACAGAATGGCGAGCCACCACACCATATTGTACGAGCCGGTGCGGTCGAACACGATGCCGCCAAGCCAGACGCCCAGAAAGCCGCCGACCTGGTGGCTGAAGAAAGCAAAACCGGCAAGCGTGGCGAGCCAGCGCGTGCCGAACATCAGCGCGATGATGCCGTTGGTCGGCGGCACGGTCGACAGCCACATCAGTCCCATGACCGCGCCGAACGCGATGCAGGTGGCCGGCGTGACCGGAAACGAAATGAACGCCAGGATCGCCGCGGCGCGCAGGAAATAAATTGTCGACAACAGATAGCGCTTGGGCATGCGGTCGCCGAGCCAGCCCGCCATGACAGAGCCGACGATGTTGAACAATCCGATGGTCGCGATGGTCCAGCCGCCGACTTGGGCGGAAAGCCCGCGATCGACCAGATAAGACGGCATGTGCACGGTGATGAATTGCAGCTGGAAGCCGCAAGTGAAGAAGCCGAGCACCAGCAACAGGTAAGAGCGGTGCGCGAACGCTTCGCCCAAAGCCTGCCGCAGCGATTGCGATCCGGCCGTGTGTGTCCCTTCGGAGGGCGGCGTCGCCAGAGCGGTCGAGAGCGGCAGCACCGCCAACATGCTCACGGCGAAAATCATCAGCGTTTGCTGCCAGCCGAACATGTCCATCAACGCAACCGCGACAGGGGAATAGAGAAATTGCCCGAACGATCCCGCCGCGGTGCCGAAGCCGAACGCGATCGAACGGTACTGCAGCGGCACGATCTTGCCGAACGCCGCGAGCACGACCGGGAACGAGCACCCGGCCAAGCCGAAGCCGATCAGCACGCCGGCGGACAAATCGAGAAGCGGCGCGCTTGTGGCATGCGCCATCAGCGCGAGGCCAAGTGCGTAAAGCAGCGCGCCTCCGCAAAGCACGCGCACGCTGCCGAAGCGGTCGGCAATGATCCCGCCGAGCGGCTGACCGACGCCCCAGAGCAGATTCTGTAGCGCGAGCGCGAAGGCGAAGACGTCGCGGCCCCAATGATTGGCGCTCGAGAGCGGCGTGAGGAAGAAACCAAGCGTCGAGCGCGGACCGAAGGCGATAAGCGCAATCAGGCTACCAAAACCGATCACGAGCGCGGGTGTGCGCCAGCTGGAAATGATTCGAGTATCGTCCTTCATAGCGACCTTGCACGATTCTAAAAGCCGCGCAGCATAAAGCTTCAATCCGCATGTCCCAAACGAAAATCTTGGTTTGGCGGAGCCCGCGACGCATGGCTGTTCCGCCGTTGCGGCGCATCGTGATGCCGGCCAAGCCCAATTCGGCCGGATCGCATTTGCCATAATGGTCCGTAGTCACTATGGATTTCGCGCCGAAGGATCGCCCTATCGCTATGTCGTTGCTCTCTCCCGACGCGTTCTTGTCGCCGCTCGAGATCGAGGCGGTGGTTACGCATGCCCTTGCCGAAGACCTTGGGCGCGCTGGCGACATCACCTCGATCGCGACTGTGCCGGAGGACTTGGAGGGCCGTGCCGCGCTCGTTTCGCGGGACGCTGGCGTGATGTCCGGCCTGCCGCTGGTCGCGGCGGCGTTCCGCCGCTTGTCTCCTGAGATTAAGATCAATGCGCATGCGCACGATGGCGCGGCTGCGGAGCGCGGAGCGACGCTGATGACGATTGCCGGCAATGCGCGCGCCATTCTCGGCGCCGAGCGCGTCGCGCTCAATTTTCTCGGTCATCTCTCCGGCATCGCGACGGAGACGGCCGCTTTCGTGGCGCGAATTTCGCACACCAAAGCGCGCATCGTCTGCACGCGCAAGACAACGCCGGGGCTGCGCGCGCTTGAAAAATACGCTGTGCGTTGCGGCGGCGGTTACAACCATCGCTTCGGTCTCGACGACGCGATCCTCATCAAGGACAATCACATCGCGGTTGCCGGCGGCATCGAAGCCGTGCTCAGGCGCGCCAAAAAAGCCGCCGGACATCTCGTCAAGATCGAGATCGAAGTCGACTCGCTCGATCAGCTCCGGGAGGTGCTCGATGTCGGGCTTGCCGACGTGGTGCTGATCGACAATTTCGACCTTGAATCGATGCGCAAGGCGGTTGCCATGGTGGCCGGACGCCTCGTCATTGAAGCCTCCGGCGGCATCACGCTCGCGAGCGCCGCGGCGATCGCCGAAACCGGCGTGGATTATTTGTCATCGGGTGCGCTCACGCACTCGGTGCAGAACCTCGATGTCGGCTTGGATATCGCGATGTGAGGATTGCCTCGACCGCGAATCTCTCGAGGCTTCCATTGAAGTGGTTTCTGCTACGTCTGCCCGCCCGTTTGTGGGACAGAGGCTTGCGGACCTTTGGCGGCATCCGGTTTGGCCGCATCCGGTTTGGCCGCATCCGGTTTGGCACTGTCCGATTTGCTCGACGTCGCATCGGGATTGGTGATGCTCGCGCCCTTGCCCCAGACCGGCTCGTCGTCGCCATCGCCCCAGTTGCGCGGCCGGTAGAACGTGTGCACGCCCAGCCGATAGAGCCGCGTCATTTCATGGACCCAACTCGGATGCACCCAATAGGCATGATAGTGCGTGGCGTGGCCGACTTCGGGGAGCCAGATTTTGCCGTCGAGCGTGTCCTTGGCGATTTGCTTGGCCTGGTCCCACATGTCCGGCTCGTCGATTTTGTTGAGGTCCTTGCCTTCGCAGGCGAAGGTGAACTGGCAGGCCAAGTGCCGATTGGCATTCTGATAAACCACGCCACAGACGTCATGCGGGTAATAACCTGAGAACACGCGGTTCATCACCACCTGGGCGACCGCTTCCTGGCCTTTGACCACTTCGCCGCGGGCTTCGAAATATACCGCGTCGGCAAGGCATTTCTCCGCTCTGGCGCGCGTATTGCCCTCAAGCCCAAGCCGTTGCGCGGGGCTTTGGAGCCGGCTCGCGTCATCCTTTCCGGCAACCGATTCACCTGAACCGGTGTCGTTGTCGGTGCCCTCGAGCGCCGAAAGCTTGATGCCAGAATCTTCGGCGGCGATCGGCGGCACGAGAATCGGCTCGGCGCCGGGCGCCCAGCTTTGCAGCCCAGCCGGCGAACCCATGGCGCCGCCGCCGAAATAAATCTCGGCGCTGCGATCGGCCGCATCGGTGTCGAGGAATGACATGCCGCCGATCGAAGGCGGTGCGTCGTCGTTCTCGCCGGGAGCCGGGAGGTCCGGCGGCTTGTCGACGACAACTGCGTCGTCATCGTTGCCGGCAGTGCGAACGTCGTTTTGTCTCTTCGAGGCTGTTGCGCGCGGTGTGGCAGCGTTTGTCACGCTGCTCGACGACGCGGGAGCAGGCGCGGCGTCTTCCTTGTGCGCATCCATTCGCGCCGTGGCCGGCGCGGCGATCGCAACGGCTGCGGCAGGCGCGATTTGCTGAGCTTTAGCTTCGATCGCGCTAGGCTGCGCGGTCGCGGGCGGCGCAACCGCAGGCGACATTGTTGGCGTTGCAACCGGGGCCGGCGCTGGCGCCGACACCGGTGTTGGCAATGGCGCATGCGGTGGCGCAATGCTGCGTGCCGGCAAACGATCGCCTTTGTGCCGACGATCGATCGTCGGATATTCGATCTGGTGCGTGGGGCGCACGGTCAACGGCTCGTCGACCTTCCACGAAAACGCATCGAGCGAGCGCGGGTCGAAATTGACGGTCTGAAAGCCGAGCGGCTCCGGTATCGCGCTGCCCACCGGGCGCGAATATCTGAAAGTTGCGGCTTCAACCGTGCCGAACGGAGAAGCGATCAAGTGCCACTGTGCAGGTGTCGCATGTCCGCGGGCGATCAGCGCGGCGAGGTCCTGATATCCGATCGATGTCGGCATCAAGGCGATGCAGCACGCACTGAACCAGAAACGGGCGGAGCAACACGCGCC
>JBAPZR010000590.1:0-1614 GCA_049285335.1 Xanthobacteraceae bacterium
GGAGAATCGCACCGTCACAGGGATCTGACTGCCGTTGAACAATACGGCCCGGCTTAGCCCGAGTGCTTCGGGTGCCCCTGTGAAGTGCCCTTCGGCGACGATGCCCTTGGCGTGATTTGCGCGGAATCCGGGATGGACGCCAAATACCTTGTTCATTGCGTCAACGATTTGTTCCGAGATCGGCTGATCCTCAGCGCTGGCGATCCCGCCCAACGTTAATCCGAAGGCGATCACTGTGATTAAAAGCTTGTCCTTCCTCATGGGATGACTCTTCCTGGGCCGCCCAGCCGGAGGCCCTTTCTTTTGTGCGCTGGCCGCTCGGCGTTCCCCGCAACCACTGGCCGCTAACCCAAAGCAAACGTTCAATCTACCGGTAGTTCTGGAACCAGAGTCACGGTGTGTTTATTTGTTTCTTTAGAGAATCCTTCCTTGTCTGTTTCCCCGTCATTGGCTTCTGCATTGACTTCTGCCATTTCCAGTTCGATCTCGTGAAGCTCTTTATCTCCGAGATCGTCGTGATCCGCAATCAATCCGATCTCTCGAATCAAATTCTGAACGTCAGAACGCGCCTCCGCGGTACTATCGAACCCTTCTACCGGGTCGAACACCGTCAAGCCCGCAGCGAAATACTCCCGATATACGGGCCGCTCCAACAGACCACGTGCAATACGAAAGTCCAATATCATTTGCATCACGTCCAGGACCCGAGTGATCCGGCGCTGATTGCTTGACTCGACTGACTCCATCCGGTTCCGAACTACAATCCAGTCGGTAGCTCGACCGGTGACTTTTCGTCGGGCCTCAAGCGCCTGGCGTACCGTTTTGGCGTATCTCGACGGCGGAGGCTCGAGGTCGTTTTGTCCCATCGCGACCAGTACATCGAGGTCGACGAAACTGTCGTTAATTGGGGTAATCAAAGTATCCGCCATGCCGTGGGCGATCAGGCCCAGGTGTTGAACGCCGCCAGGCGTATCGATGACGATGAAATCGTATTCGGGCGTCCGCCCAATTTTCTGCAGCTGCGATATGAACCGCCTCAGGTCAGCACTGTGGCTCTGCGCGATACTGTCAGTAAGGTCATCTTTGGGCGCTTGCCTTTTCTTAAGCCGCGATATGAACCGCTTGAGGATCGTGCCACGCCCCTCTTCCGTGACTGGATAATGATCGGGTAGCTCCAATTTCTGCTCGTGCTTCCGGCTCCATTCACGTCGATTTCCAAGGTACCGCGTGAGGGTCAGTTGGTTTAAGTCGAGATCAAAGGAGGCGACACGCTTTCCAGCTTTAAGCAGCGCCACAACGATATGCATGGCAAATGTAGATTTGCCACTGCCGCCCTTCTGGTTCCCTATGACGACGACGTGTGGCGGCGACTTCGCGCCAGAGGATGGAACGATCGATGTGTGCATTACCGTCTTCCACAGTGATGGAACGAGAAAGAATGAAGACTCCAGCACGTTAGAGAACGCCTCTATAGGACCGAAATTGTGACGGCCGCACTTTCGAGGTGCGAAAGCGCCAAACTAAGTGCTTGGGCACCGGGCACGCTTCGGCGCATCGGCTTGAATTTGCTTCGATAGCTTGCCACCGCCGCGGTCGATGATTTTTGCTAGGAGG
>JBAPZR010000591.1:0-1687 GCA_049285335.1 Xanthobacteraceae bacterium
GTTCCCAACCGCCTAGCCGATCTGTTTGATCGCATTTGCAGGTCGCCACTCATATGTCGAACCGCGTTCATTCGACTAACGGCGTTATTTCTCTCGCTCCGTTGCACCGCGGGCAGGCAAAAGCTTATGCGGCGCTGCTGAGGCATCGTTTCAAGGCGTTGTGCTGCGGTCGGCGTTTCGGCAAGACCGACTTCGCCAAAGTCTGGATCATGCAGGGTCTGCTGCAGGGTTACGAGTGCGCTTGGTTTGCGCCTCAGCATATGACCTGGTCTGAGGTCTATGCCGATCTGGTCGACACGCTACGGTCCCTTGTCGATAGAAGCTCAAAAGCCGAAGCCGTACTTAGACTTGTAACCGGCGGTCGGCTCGATTTCTGGTCCCTCGAAAATCCAATCGCTGGCCGCGGTCGTCGTTACCATCGCGTCGTCATCGACGAAGCCGCGTTCGGCAAGGACGGAGACAATAAAATCGACGGCTCAACGATGTCGGTCTGGGAGAAGGCCATCAAACCGACACTCTATGACTACGGCGGCGAAGCGCTGGTGTGTTCGAATTCCGCCGGCAAAAACCCGGACAACTTCTTCCACAATATCTGCACCGATCCGCAGTATGGCTTTGCGGAATTCCATGCCACGACGCTGGACAACCCGTTATTACCCAAACGCCAGCGCAATGAGACTATCCAAGCCTGGGAAGATCGGCGGGCCAAATTCCAGGCTGATCTTATTAAAGACAATGATCCGCTGGTCTATGCACAGGAGTATCTAGCCGAGTTTGTGGACTGGTCCGGCGTCGCGTTTTTCAGTCGCGACAAGCTTTTGCACGACGGCCAACCAGTCCCCTTCCCCAAAATATGCGACGGTATCTTCGCCGTCATTGATACCGCTTCGAAAACTGGTACCGACAACGACGCCACAGCCGTCACTTACTTCGCGCTCAATCGCGTCCCGGGCACCTTTCCGCTTATCGTCCTAGACTGGGATATCGCGCAAATCGAAGGGGCCATCCTCGAAAGCTGGCTTCCATCAGTCTTCCGACGCTTAGAAGAACTCTCCCGAAGCTGTCGCGCCCGTCATGGATCGGTAGGTGCTTGGATTGAAGACAAAAATTCGGGAACGATCCTCCTGCAACAGGCACGACGGCGGCAGATGCCTGCACAAGCCATCGATTCAAAGCTCACTGCGATGGGTAAGGATGAGCGAGCCATTAACGTGTCCGGCTAACTGACACCAGGCAACTCAGGGACAGTAGCGGCGGCGCGCGAAATAACGATCTAGGGAAATTTTCTGGCACACTAACTTCACACGCGGTGAACAAGCTGCCATCTCGTCCTCCTGTGGTTTTGGGATCGCCGCCCGACGTTGCTTAGCTAGGATAAATTCGATAGAAAGGCTCCGCGCCACGACATTGGGGGCATGACGATGTTGCGCTTTGCAATATCTCTTGTTGCGTTTGTCGCTTCTATCGCAAACACGTGCGCACAGACGTCAATTCCGTCAGACAGCCGCCTGAAGCCCATTGTGGATAACAAAGCTGTCCGGATCGCCTACCGCACGGACGCAACGCCATTTTCATTCAAAAATGAAACCGGCGAACCTGCCGGCTTTTCGCTCGAACTATGCCAACTAGTGATCACTTCGATCGAGCAACAGTTCGGGATACCAGACATCAAGATAGAGTGGATCCC
>JBAPZR010000592.1:0-2129 GCA_049285335.1 Xanthobacteraceae bacterium
GTCTCAATTTATCTGACGACGGACAGATTTTAACGTCGCCTTTGTTTTGACCGCCCGTCGAAAACCGAAATGCGCCGCGGGTGGCTTCAATGGCAACTTACCCGGTCCCCTTGTTGGGATCATAGACGAACTTGTCGAGCTTGACTCGCTGGGCGATGCGTGGAGCCGTTGAAGTCCTCGACGCGTTGAATGACGACACCAAGCTGTTTTGTCCTCCTGACGGCGCAACTAACCTGCAAAGGGTGCAAGTTGTCGTCAATTATATCGAAGCTCAGCCGGACCTGAAGAATGCTGACTTTAGGCTTGTCGCCAATCAGGCGATGGCAAAAGCCTGGCCATGCAAGAAGTAGTCTGGATGAGAGGTGCCAGCACGGCGGATCGCGGCGAACTTGGCGAAGGCTGCCGGAGCTGTTGCGTCCCTAAAGAGGCGTGTTGCGTTTTTGGCGACGATCCGGTGCGGTGTCCGAAAAAGAAGACCCGGCGGCGCCCTGACCAACGCTGCGGACCTGGAACGCAATAGCGCGGATAGAACGAGAGGCGGAGGCGACAGCCGCAAGGAGCCGACTGCGGGTCGTCAAATGACTAACATCAGACCAGAGCCGCGCAACTTTCACTGTTCGCGGGAAGCGATCTCAATGAGGGGCCCATGACAGTCTACATCGTAAGGCGGGAATTGCTTGGCGCGTTTGGTGGCCGCACGACTGTCGAAAGCAAAATACGGTTCTGATCTCGGCGCCGGAGTTGCCGATGGAGCTGCCGCTCATTGCAGAATCGAATTTCAAAATAGCGAGCGGTTCCAACGCGGCCCCATAGAATTTTTGATTTCCGTCCTCCGCCCGGTCCCCTCCAGAGTTTCATTGGCCGGGTCCCATCACTGCTGAGGTGCGCGGGCTCATTCCGCATCATTGACCGGGCGTATAGCCAAAACGGCGCTGTTGTTCATTGATCCTGCCCTTAACAGAAGAGCGCACGCAACAACTCGTTGACACGCTGAAGGCCACGGAAGTTGCCAACAATGAGGCCCGACAAGACGACCTTCGCCAACGGGTCCGCCTGTGGCGGCCGGAGCTGGAAAAATACCGAGAATGCAACAACCACGCGGCAAACAGCATCGCATTGCAACCCGGCGATCCACTATTGCTGGCCACAGCTGCTAGAGCTATGTGCTCGCATTATGGAATACAGCTACAAAGTGCGCTTGTCGCCGCCTATGCGGACATCCCCGGCGTCGGCGAGCAAGTGCTGCAGCACGCGCGCCAGACAACCCTTGAGTCGACGTCGCCGAGATCGTTGGTGCTCGCGCGATGGCTCAACCTCACCAGTTCGACCGCCTCAATGCGTCGCGCCCGTCGTCGAATTCATAAGGCTTGCAATAAACAGTTCGAGGTCGTTGTTAGGAAACGATATTCAAATTTGATGTTGCTACCGCAGCAATACTCGTCAGCACCAAGGATCCGATTATGACGAAAGCAGCAGCCAGACGCGTTGCGAGGACATCATACACCCCCGCAAGCGGCCCAGCATTACTGTTTTGGTGGCAACAGGGATTGTGGCGGTGAGACCTGGATAGGCTTGGACGATTCCTGGGCAGAATGTGCTGGGTGTTGCGCAGGTTTTCGCGGGGGTATGGGGACCGGCTGGTCCGCTAGAGTTGGAGACGAAGGCTTTTCCAGTTCCTGTTTCGTTGACCGCAAAGCGATGCTTTGTTCGGCAATCTGTTCTTGGATGCGAGTAAGCTGATCGTGATTGGCAGCGGACTGCTGCTCTAGCGTTTGCTTCACGGCAGCAAGATCAGTCGCGATGGACGTAAGCTGCTGCTGGAGTTCCTGCAGGGAAGCCTCAGGTGAGTCATCGGGCTTGGTCGTTGTGGTAGGCAGTGCACTGATCATGTTCGTTGCCCGGTCGCCATAGGACCGCCAGGCGAGCGCGCCGCCGACACCGGCCAGAACCAAAAACACAAACAAGAAAACGGCAGAGGCACGAAATATTCGCTTGGTAGCCGATGGCATAACACTCATGGACGCATCGTCTTCAAGGCTCATGGACGCATCATCGTCTTCAGGGCTTATGGACGGATAGTCTTCCAAGAAAAGACGCGATCTGCCATGCGGCTCGCGCACGGTGTCTAG
>JBAPZR010000593.1:0-1869 GCA_049285335.1 Xanthobacteraceae bacterium
GTCATGGCCTGCGCGTGAGCGAGGCCTGCGACCTTCGCTGGGATGATCTCGACCTCGCCAAGCGCACCATCATTGTGCGCCGTCTCAAGGGCAGCAATGACAGCACGCATTACCTGGAGCGCGATGAGCTGGCCGGCCTCAAGGCCCTACAGCGCCATTATGCCAAGCAGGGCATCAAGTCGGCGTGGGTGTTCGTGAACGAGCGAGGCGAGCCGTTTGGCCGCATGGGGATTTCCCGCATGATCGAGCGATCCGGTGAAGCCGCCAAGCTGCCGTTTCCGGTTCACGTCCACATGGTCCGCCATTCGACCGGCTACGCCTTGGCCAACCGAGGCATGGATACGCGGCGGCTGCAGCACTTCCTTGGCCACGCCAGCATCACGAACACGGTACGCTATACCGCGATGTCGCCTGAGCCGTTCAAGGACATCTGGCGCTAGATGACTCCGCAATCACCACGACCGCGTTGGGTCGGTGGCGCATAGGCCCGATCTCGTCGATGATCCAAACCCGAGCAGCATGCTGCTCACCAATCGCGGAACAAAAGAACGTCGTGCAGGCTATCGAGGCTGCTTATAAATGGATCGACCGTCTAGCACGCCCGCAAGTTGATCGAACATCTCGACAAAGCCATCGTCGCCAAAGCATTCCAGGGCGAGCTTGTGCCGCAAGACCCTAACGATGAGCCTGCGAGCATTCTTTTGGAGCGCATTCGCGAGGAGCGGCCAGTGCGGATCATATCTGCAAGTCGGCATTCATCTTGATGTCGATCATAGGCGCGGCCAGAGTGACATCCGGCTGCCGCGCATCGTCCCTCGCATGGATTTCGCAAGCGGCCCAGAATTGATCCGACGCTGACTTGCCGGATGTTGTTCCTAAGAATAGCGGCCGACGCACTTTGACGTGTGCCAACGTGCTTGTGCGTGATTTGGAGGTTTTGACACCTTTGCTTTAGCTTAAGGCGAAACTAGGGGATGCTGATTCGCGAGGGCTACGGTCATGTAACGAATCAGCGTCCTCGAAAGAGGCGAACGACAGCGGGCCAAATACCCCATCGTTCACGGACTGGTCCCACGAGACGGGACTACTTCTGAGCCGGAAGTAAAACGGTCGAACTGGTACGGCCTAGGGTCAACCCGCCGGTACGCTTCGCGATAGCGGTCAAAAAACGCGCTAGGTACGGCCTTAGTCCACGCCGGTACGCTGTTCGCGCAGCGGTGAAACAACGCGCACTAACCCGATCCAAACCCGGCCAGCGCCGACGAAAGGCAGCGCAGGGCCTCATCAAGGTGCGTCCGCCATGCAATCCGTTCTTCTAGAGAAGTCCTATTCGCTCGATGAGTTTGCGCGCGAGAACGCCATCGGTTTGACCACCGTTCGTGGCGAGATCAATGCAGGCCGTCTTGCGGCACGCAAGCTTGGACGGCGAACAATTATCACGGCCGAGGACGCGAAGGCTTGGCAGGAACGGTTGCCAAAAGTGCAGCCGCGAGTTCGCGCCCCCGATGGGGTGATGTGATGGGCATGTTGGAAACGTCCTCCGTGGCGCGACGAGCATCGGGGTCCTAAATGGCTCGACACGCCGCATTGCCGCCAACTTTGCCACCTCGGCTGATCAGTCGAGCAGCAGCGGCGGAATACCTGAGCGTGGCGCCCGGCACCTTTGATAAGATGGTGCAAGAGGGCCGAATGCCGCGCGCCAAGCGTGTCAGTGAAGGACGACTTGCGTGGGACGTTCACTCGCTAGACGCGGCAGTTGATTTACTCCCGAATGAGGGTGTGCCGACACAAAGCGACGATTCCTGGAGCGACGTTGATGCCGCGTAAGTTACCGCCGCATGTTGAGCGAAATCACGTCAAGGGCAAGAC
>JBAPZR010000594.1:0-3333 GCA_049285335.1 Xanthobacteraceae bacterium
GCCTAAGATCGGCAGAAGCCACGGACTCTGTAACGACAGGATCGTCCCGCAGAAGCCGTCGCAGCAGAAGCTTTGTCGCGATTTGCATCCTCATGCCTGCATCAGTCGGCGATAGAGGTGAACGATCTGGCGGCCGATGATTTCGGCAGCGAAATTCTCGACGACCAGGTTTCTCGCCGCCGCGGCATAGTGCGACCGTAATCCTGGCGCACGAACAAGGTGCTCCATCGCAGCTGCCAGTGCCTCGGCATTATCGACAGGGAAAAGAAGTCCCGTTTGCTCGTGAACGACGATTTCACGGCAACCCGGAACATCGCTCGCGACCATCGTTCGGCCGCAGGCTGCTGCTTCCATCAATGAGAGCGGAAGGCCTTCGCGGCGTGACGGCAATACCGCTACGTGGGCTTTTCCCCAAAACCCAGCGATATCGTCAATATGACCGAGCCACGAAATGCCCGGCTCACGGTTCCAGGACAAAGCTTCCGCCTCCGGGATTGATGTCGGGTTGGCCGGATCCGGTGTGCCGGCAATCAGCAGTTTCGTCTCGATGCCCCGCGCCCAGAGCGAGCGTTGCGCGGCGATCAGCGTTCGGATGCCTTTATCTTCCAGCAACCGGCCGACAAAGCCGAAGGTTATCGTGCCATCCGGCTCAGGAAGGGGCGTGAAGCGTTTGATATCCACGCCCGACCCGCGGATGAGCGCTATGCGATCTTTCGGAATGCCAAGCGCCATTAGGACCGAAAGGTCGTCCTCATTCTGAACCAGAGCGATGCTACCGTCGCGGTTGATAAGAAACCGCAGCATTGCTCCGATCGTCGTTCGCAGTATACGTGCCTTGCCCGTGTTTGCAGTGAATGAATATCCCAGGCCGATGAAAGCATTCACGTGCGCAGTTCGCTTGCCGAGGGCTGCAATCATACCCAGCACGCAAGCTTGCAGTGCCACGTGATGGGTCAGCGTGGGCCGAACCTCTGCATAAATGCGACGAAGCGCGGCAATCGTCTTTAACGATGCCGACGGCTGTAAACTGCCCCGCGCGAATGGAACGGGATGCAAAATAAAATGTTCGGCCTCTATCGCAGCGGCACCGTTATCGACTCGCGTTGCAACATGCACTTCGAAACCGGCATCTCGCGCGGCCCGGGCCATTGGCAAACGGTGCGAAAGAAATGCCCAGTCCTCAGCAACGACATAGAGAAGCCGCGATAAGTTTGCCTTGAGGGTGGTCAAAAAATCGTCTCTGCGACAGGGAAAATCCACTTCTATTGAAAGACAGCCCGCTAGCCTTCGCCGCTTGCTACCCTTTTGCTACCATTTCGTTAGTGTTTTGTCTTCGGTTTGTTCAACACGGCGTCAACCAAGGCGGCCGCATCGGCCTGGATATTCGGCAACACATTACTATAGAGGTCGAGCGTAATCCCGACCTTGCTGTGGCCTAATCGTTCGCTGGCTACACTCGGAGGACGGCGCTTGCAAGCGGCAATGTCGCATGCGTATGACGAAGATCGTGGAATCAGATTCGCGGCAAGCCCGTTGTCAAACTATCTACGAAGCAATGGCCCGCTCGTTTTATTTCTCAATTTCTCAAGCAGGTAATGGATTTGATAAATAACTCTACGCGTTCGAGAGGCTGGATAAACCACTCTCGCCATTTGCGACCGCTGGTGGATTCGATAAAGAAGTCTTTGCATTTGTGACCGCTCGAGGACTTTAATGTCTGGTCGGCGTTTTAACTCTTGGAGGAGAAGGGGAATTTCTTCTTGCCTGAGCAGGTGTGTATTTCCCTCGACTACTAAGCGCTCCAAACACTCGGTGACGATCTTTTCCGACGACGTAGACTCCTTGGCCGGCCAATGACCGACAATGCGGTCAAGAATAACGTGGCAAAAAATCAACCGTTCCTCAGGCGTACGACAAACCGGCAAAGTAGCCTCAAGCAGTCCTGTAAACAGCGTTGTCTGCACAGATCGCTTCCTATCCTCATCCGTACTAAGGAACCAGTTTGTAAAACTTCGTGGGTGATCAAGTCTGTAATAGAGCGGTTCGGGGACTCGCCTGAAATTACCCCAGCGCAGGAGCTTAGTCAGCCAAACAAATACTTCCATGGGCGAACGGAATTCGTCGGACCTCACGAGGCCAGCTTGTCAAATTGCCGGCCGCCGTATTAGGCCTCTCGCCGGCGTTGGTGATGAAAAGACTTCGATATACTGGAGCACACGATCTTGGGGTTCGCCCTCAATCGATGGTGCGATTTCAATACCATCGAGTCCGCCACTAAACTGACAGTCGCAGTAAATGGCTGTAGTCCGCATCGCGCGGCCCGCAATCTCCAATCGAGAGGATCGTCTGAGCTTTGAGCGCATCGTTATGTGCGAAGCCGGGATAGAGCGCATTGGCATAGCTGTCGCCGAGAAGAAGAACCGTCGGATCGGCGTTCCGGTTCTGCATGCAGAACCACCACTGGTATTTATTGGCCTCCTTAAACGGATAGCGCTGCAAGCAAATGTCGTTCTTCGTTTATTTCCAGAGCGGCCCCACAAATTGAGCATTCGCTTCATTTAGCGACCGTAAAGAAATGCTGTTTAGCTGGGATGCCGCATATCCCGCACATCCGATAAAAAGCAATAATGCGCAAAGTGCCGCCGCCACACGACCGATGCTTGGCGCCTGACGGATGGGTATTTCGACATACCGATAAGTTTCTGGTTTTTGCTTAGATCGACGCGCGCCTGCGTAGAATGTTTCACACCGGCGAGCGCGGTTGGGCCTTTGCCGAACTAGCAGCGTCTGGTGCGTCAGTGCCATATACTGACGCGAATATTGCCTTTGCTCATTGGGAGTGTATTCCCTTGTTGATGTTTGTTAGATTTGATCGAAGACCGTAGCGGTGGCAGCGGCAAAGCGCGCGCCATTCGGCGGCTAAAAAATAGCCGCGCCAAACAGATTAGTGGCTTCGCGATTAAGTTGTAGTTTCCGGCGTCCGACAGTAGATTCGGCAGTGCCAGATTCTTTATAACCTGAGTGCAAGAAATTTATCAGCCTCACAATTCAAGCGCCTCTGTTTGCTAGTGAGCATTTTGTTTCGTTCATCTTAGTGAACGCCTTGAGCCAGGCACGATCCAAAACGGCACGTTCTCAAACGGTGAGTGGTTTGATCTTTACAGTTCGCTCGGGGGTTTATTTGTTGTTTTGCGGCTTCAATATTGGAAGCACCGTTGCATCCGCGATCGAGTCGCCAAAACGCACCTCAAAATTGGGACCGACTAGTTCAGCCGCCAGCTGGCGCTCTTCGAGGCCGTAACCGGTCGCGACCTGCATCGCGCCGGCAATGCC
>JBAPZR010000595.1:0-1537 GCA_049285335.1 Xanthobacteraceae bacterium
GTCCAGAACTGGTCACTGTTCGCTGAATACGACTTTGCCGATTTCGGAACGGGCCACGTTGATAATTTGCTGGCGCCCGCTTGATATCCAGCAGAACGTCCAAGCCATCCTTGCGGGATTCAATTACCGCTTTACGCCCCGGTATTAGACGGAAGCGCCTGACGGCAAGCGGCGCAATCGCAAAGACATCCCGAAACTTCACCGGCTGTCCCGCCCCTCGGCATGGTGCACGGTCACGGCCCGAGTGTCATTCTTTGGGGGACTAAGCGGTCAACAGCGAACTGGATAGGGATTGCCGCTCTCGTTCGATTAAAAGGCGCCATTCCTTAAGCTGCTGGGATTTCTAGATAAAATTGGGTTCGTTTGGCGCTTTCTGCTATCTAAGTCGTTAGAGCTATATGCCGGACGCCAAATTTTTAAAAACAACCCCATGCAAAGTAGGAAATCACATCGGTCGCGTGTCGGCATCGAACACGCCACGCCGGCGGCTGAGCCCGGCGGCATTCTTACCGCCGGTCCCCGCGAGGGCGGTGTCGACGCCGTGCTCGATTGCAAACCAGTTTGTATTTTGGGCGCGGCCGGTTATATATGACCCAGCACGGAGCTCGCTGACGTGATTCTCAGCTGGAGCCGATGCCCTTGTTGCGTATCGGGCGTGCGCTAGGGCAGCAGCGATAATCGCTGCCCGTTTATCTCGACGGCGTGATGTGAAATCCCTAAAGAGGTCCAGCCAGGACTGCTTCACCAGGGATTCGGAAAGGTGTGACCCATCACAAGAGTGATGGTCGGCGAGATATTGCTCACAAACAGTCAAAGGACACTGACCATGAGTAACAAGATTGAAGACGACAAGCCTCCAATGCCGGTGCGCAGGGATGAGGAAGGTTGCGCGAACAAGACCGAAACTGATGTCCAATTTCGTGCGGTGGCGATGGATAAGACTGGGGTTGCGCCCAGCACTGAAGCCGTCGAACGGCGCAAAGGTCTGAGGATGCGTTCACAACCGACAATCGCGAGACAGGCCGAGGATAAGGGGCCTCATGCGGCGTCGCCGGACGATGGCAAGCCCCAAGTGATATCCGAAGAAGCGCCGAGCGTAAGTGGTCAGTACGCCGGTAAGGGCTTCGCCGTCGAAGACGATAACTGGATTGCATTCGAGCACGCCCGTTCGCGCCTCAAATGGGTGCTAGGAATCGACGACGACGATTTCTGTGCAGGCATTTTACGTCAGCTGGAAAAGTTAACCAACTGGCGATACTGGGCCGACCGATCCGATTTCGACTTTGTGCTCTCGGTCCTCAAGGATGCCAACCCGGTCGATAAATTACACGCGCTGCTTCATGTCCAAATGGCTGTTTGCCACCTCTGCGCGATGAAGCAGACGGAGCTTTTGTTAAAGCCAGTCAGGTTCGAGCTGCCGGTTGACTTCCAGTTGGCTATACATCGCGCCAAATACGACACCCGTCGGCTCGACAAACAAAAAATCAGGGTGGATGACCTGCCACTTCGCCAATCCGGTGAACGCGCGGTCAGAGGG
>JBAPZR010000596.1:0-4572 GCA_049285335.1 Xanthobacteraceae bacterium
GATGCCGTATTCACGATCGGCCCCTATACGTTCCGGCCGAGCTCCAAGATCCTGCTCAATCCCAAGGGCAACAAGATCCGGCTGACCGAGAAGGAGACCTCGATCCTGCGTTACCTTTTTCGTGCCGCACAGAAGCCCGTTTCGCACGAAACATTACTGCAGGAAGTCTGGGGCTATAAATCAGGCGTCACGACGCATACGCTGGAGACGCATATTTACCGCTTGCGGCAGAAGATCGAAAAAGATGCGGCCGCGCCTGGTATCCTGGTCACCGAAGCCGGCGGCTACAAACTTGTGCCGTGACTGCCGACCGAGATAGCCGGGAGATGAAAGCCTTTTCCGCCTATATGCAGTGGCTCTCCGAAGGGATTCCCGACGGCGCCAAACTCCTCGGCGCAGGCACTTTGCAGGTCAAGGAGCCAATGCGTGCCACCTTCACGCCCTATTAAAATAACGGCTTTGCGAATTAATTGCAGGCGTAATCGCGTCGCGAAAAACAGGAGACCAACAGCAATGAAAAGGGGGACAGATGCGTAAACCTGGAGCTGAGGCTCGGATGGCCAAGATGCGTGCCCGCCGAGCGCCTTAAAACTTTTGTCGGGCAATTGTCTGTGTTTCCACGTCCTGCGGCACACCCACGCCTCGATCCTGGCCATGCACTTTTTTGGATCGGGGGTCATTCTCCCCGATAGACTTATCATCGCGGCGTATATGTCTGATCCTTTAGGCCGCCAAATAAGCTCTTTGATAAATTTTGTTCTCAAGCAGAGCTCGGAAATGCACCATCAGTGCAAGCGTGTTCGCAATAAGATCATCGACTTCACTTTCTGTAATAAACTCCTGTCGTCCGTGTGCTATCGCATTCCGCCTCCTCAGGATTATAAGATCAATGAACGGACGCATTTGTTCAAAATGTTCGCCGTCTACTCCGCAAACTATACAGATATCGTTCATCACATCGGTGCTTAGATTGGACCGTGTATAAATCAGTTCTGGGTTTATGTAAGTAAATCTTCCCCCACGGCCATCGAGTATGTCGTTCACTAGGTGACATCGAGTTTCGAGGTTGGCTCCAAAATGACGCAAACGATTGAAGTCTTGAAAGAGGAGATCGAGGAAATGGCCCAAGAACAAGCCGACGAAGCGGCCAAGGCAAAGGTCGGTCTACCAGCGCATATAAAGGCGGCCACACAGGCCGTTATTCGCGTTAATGGGGAGGATGCCGGTCGCGGCTTTGTCGTTAAAGCGGGCCACCTGCCCGTAGTCATTACGGCGGCACACTGCCTGCCTCATTTACCGCCGCCGCATTTGGGTCGCTTCAGAAGCGAGTATAACTACGAGCAGTTACTCGGACCGCTCGGCGGCAAGGCCACCGTCTGGGCCGAATGTCTCTTCGTCGATCCGATGTCGGATGTCGCCGTTCTCGGCGAGCCAGACGGCCAGGCATTCTATGAGCAGAACGACGCCTACTATGAACTCACCGATGACATCGAGCCCCTGCGTATAGCGCCGGCCAAACTCTTCCCGCTGCCCGAGGCTCCCCATTGTGCCGACATGCGCGTCCCACACACGCCGGCCTGGATGCTATCGCTTGATGGTACGTGGTTCTGTTGCGGATACCGAAGCCACGGGCGGTTCTTGCAACTCCAGACAGAGGCACCCATCCAGGGCGGTATGTCCGGCTCACCGATCCTGGATAACGACGGCGCTGCGATTGGGCTTGTCTCAATCAGCAGCGGCGGCAGGCACGCCGAGGGTACTTGCGCGTCACTTGCCGAAGCGCTGCCGGGATGGTTACGGCGACAGATGACTTGACAGGCGTTACTTTTAGAACGGTCATTGAGTCCGGCCCAATGACAGCGGGCCGCCCTGATGTGAATTCCGTCACGGCGTCCGTTAGGTCGGTATAATCCCCTATGCCCGAACGCCGCCGTGGCGTCCGATCGGTTGGTCGCGAAGCTCATGCTTTCGCGTGATCTCTATAAGCCGGCACACAGCGCGGATTAGGTCTGTTGTTGGCAGATTTTGTTGCGGAAGTCGGCAATGACAGGTGCGTGGCGGCTGGCGCGGACTTCTTCGATAGTTACCTGCATCGGCTCCCTAACAGGGATGGTCTGGCTCCATTGCTCCAGCGAACTCTGTGCTCCTTATGCAAAGCACGCCTGTGCGACCGGCGGTGGTCGGACGACGAGCTTTGCCAGCCTGCGGAGCGAAATGGGTCAAAGGCAGCGCGTCGCTTCTCGCGCAGAGTCAGGGAGCCGCTTCACCCAATAAACGGGGGACTTTTCCATGTGCGAACGCGCCCTTAATCTCTGTTGAGTGTCAAAGGTTTTCAACCGAGGTTCGCATGCGTCTCAAGGACAAGATCGCCATCGTAGTAGGCGCTGGTCAATCGCCGGGCGAGGGATTGGGCAATGGCCGCGCTACGGTTTTGCGTTTCGCTCAGGAAGGCGCCAAGGTGCTAGCCGTCGACAACAATCTTTCCTCCGCCGAGGAAACGGTCGCTATGGCGCGGCAGTCGGGTGAAGAATGCGTCGCGTTCGAAGCTGACGTGACCAACGAGGGGACACTCGCGGCGATGGTCGAGGCCGCACGGCGGCGGTGGGGCCGCGTCGACGTCTTCCACTACAACGTCGGCGTGAGTATCGCTGGTGGGGACGCGCCGCTCGACGAGATCACCGAGGCCGCGTTCGACCGCATCGCTACCATCAACCTGCGCGGCGCCATCATGGCCTGCAAACATGTCTTGCCGCTAATGCGCGCGCAGCGCGCGGGCGTCATTATCACGATCTCGTCGGTCGCCGCCTGGGAGCAGTACCCCAACGTAGCTTACAAGGCGACCAAGGCCGGAATGATCGCCTTCACTCAGCAGATCGCAGTCCAGAATGCTGAATATGGGGTGCGCGCCAATGTCATCCTGCCCGGGCTGATGGACACGCCGATGGCTGTCGATACGCGCGCCCGTGTCAGCGGCAAAAGCCGGGCTGAGGTCGCGGCCGCCCGCGATGCGCGAGTGCCGCTGCGCCACAAGATGGGCACCGCCTGGGACGTCGCGAACGCCGCCTTGTTTCTAGCTTCCGACGAGGCGAATTTCATTACCGGCGTTGCGCTCCCTGTCGATGGCGGTGCCCTCGCCCGCATCAATTGAGCCGCCTGGTCTATGACACGCGGTTGAGAAAGATCGGCAGCCCGCGCTTGTTCGCGTAAATGGGACGGTAGCGTTCGGTGTTATACATGGTGGCGACGTCCACCTTGCGTGGCCCGAGCTTGGGGTCGGGAATCGGCACCAAGTCGTAGCAGCCCTCCACGATCGCCGACATAAGGCCGGTCTTGCCATCCAGGATCGCATCGTATGCCATGTTGCCAAAGGTCAGGGCCACAAGCTTATCGATGAAGTCGGGATCGCCCGAGCGCAGGTCGTAGGTGAGGTCGGAGGCGATCGCCTCCTCGCCGGCACGCCGCTTGATCTCGTCGGCAAGCAACTCGGCGACGCTCGCCTTCTTGCGGTGGCCGTAGGCGTCAGGCTCACCGTATTCATGCACCACGTAGCCCTCCCACTCGGCGCCCTCGCTCAGCACGACCAGCGCGTAGTTGCTCGGGTTGGCGCGCTTATCCTCGAGGAGCAGCTGGATGAGCTTGTCGAGCTTCACCTTGTACTCGGGGATGACACAGCGGATCGAATTTGCGTACGCGGTGTAGAGCGCCGTAAATCCGGCATCGCGGCCGAAGACGCGAAAAATGCCGATCCGCTCGTGCGAGCCGACGGTGGTCCGCTGCCGTTGGATGGCGTCGCTGGCGCGGGTGATCGCCGTCGAGAAGCCGATGCAGTACTCAGTGTTGCGGACGTCGTTGTCCATCGTCTTTGGAATACCAATGATCTTGACGCCGAGTTCGTTGAGCTTGGCCGCATAGCTGAGCGTGTCATCGCCACCGATGGCGATCAGGTGTTCGACGCCGAGCGCCGAGAGGTTCGCCAGCACCTGCTTGGAGACGTCCCAGGTATTGGTGGCGATGCCACCCTTGGTACTCAGGGAGACTGGAAAGTCCTTGCCGGCGAGATGAACGGGCAGCTTTTGCATTTTGGAGGGATTGGTACGGCTCGTGTGCAGCATGGTGCCCCCGCGCCGGTCGATCGTGCGTGTGTTCTCACGATTCAGTTGAATAACATAATGCGACCTGCTGGTCGGGTCCTTGAGGTTCAGATGCGTGAGTGCCTCCCAGCCGCGACGGAGACCGAAGATCTCGATGTCATTCTCGCTGCTGCGGTAGGTAGCGCTCTTGATGACGGAGTTGAGGCCGGGGACGTCGCCGCCACCAGTAAGAATACCGATGCGCTTTGTCGCCATTGTCACCTCTCCCTAAGCCTTATGCACGTGCGTCGAGCGTTCTGCGAGTTGTAATTCCTAACATTCGGTTCGAAAAATGACATGTGGCATCGGCGAGCACCTTCCTGGCCAGTTCGGCCGGCATCAGGGCGGAGTGAAACGCGATCTAGACCGTGTGTTTGCTTGCCGCCGCCGAGGTAGGCGTTGGGAACCTAGAGGTGGCTTAGGTGATTTCAGAAGCGCATCC
>JBAPZR010000597.1:0-2705 GCA_049285335.1 Xanthobacteraceae bacterium
GTGGCGGCGGCCATCCGGTAGGCTCTATCGATGCCGCTCGTCGAGCGGCGCGAGCGCCACGACGCCCTGTTCCAGGTCCTCTCACACAACGACATCCAAGACTGGGCGGACCGCTTTCTCGCCGCGCTGGAACATAAACCCAACGCTTTAAGCCGGCTCGAGCAAATGCCCCCTGTGGGATCGTGATGTATCGTCGTCCGCTACGCCTGAATGAGCGTGATATCTGCTTCTCGCAGATAGCGGACATACGGTCGCGCTAGACCATGTCCGTTTTCGGGGGGTATCGCAGACATCGCGTTTCTTGGACCGAATGTCCCTAATAACCCAAAGCGGACGTCGAGTGTTCGGACTAATCCTGCTTGATACCGGCGAACTGTATCACCTTTGCCCACTTCTCAGTTTTCGCCGCGATGAATGCACCAAATCCGGCAGGCGAGTCTGCGTTATTCGTCCATCCGGCGCCGCAGATTACCGGTGCGTCTATAGATCAACGTTGCCTTGGTACGTCGAAGCGAATGAGTGCCGAAGACCTGTGAGTCCAAACCAATACTATCAAGCCACTCCAAGACAAGTCGAGCATACTGTCTAGTAGTCATGCTCCGGCGGATTGCGGTGAGTAAACACACCATACGAACGTGAATTAGGCTGTGAATTCACCCCGGAAAGATGGTTTCGAGTTTTACGTGAACTCGGCACAATAACGCCACGAACGAATTAAGCGGTGAGCGGCCATGCTGAGGTTACTACTTCTTCTGACTGGCGTTGTTTTGCTAATGGCAGATTACTCTTTCGCTCAAGACTCCCCAGACCCAACCCCAATGCAATGCCAGCTGATAAAACTGGCTGTGGCTCAATATGGATTCGCCGCCGCCAGGCGGCACGCCCTAGAGACCTACGGCCCTGAGGCTGTAAAGACTGGCGACAAATGTTTCAAGAACGTGGGGCTGAGGCTACGGGCCAGCACGAAGAATGGCCATTACGAGCCGAACTAATCCAATGTGCAATTATGATAACTTCCGTCGCGAGTAATCAATAGGATTGCGCCTTCTCACATTGGCTCGTCTTGCAGTACTTTTCGTTTCAACGCGACCGGACGGGAGAGAGGGCACCAGTTAACGCTTTGCCTCGTTGTACGCGGCGATTAACTGGTCCATCAGTGCGGTGAACCCAATGGATGGGGCTTCGCTATTTCTCCCGTGCCAACTCGTTCTCCCGGAACCCATCGGCGTTCGCGGAGTTTCAAGCGACCACCCGTGGCACTGCGTCGCAAGCCATCAAGGCACTCGAGGCAGATGGGTACTTAGTCCGACAGCGATCCAAGACGGACGGGCGAAGCTTTAGTCTGCGCCTAACAAACAAGGGCAAAAAAGCGCTTGCACGCGATCCGTTCGAAGTTCTAGTGCGCGCCGTGGACTCGCTTGAGGCGAAAGAGCGAACCGCGATGCGCCACGCCCTGCACCAAGTGCTGACCGCTGTCGCTGCGAGTGCGGCGCATCAGCGCTTCGGCATTTGCCAGGACTGCGCGCACTTCGGTAGAGAGATTTGCGGCAACCTGCCGAGTACGAACCCCCTGGCCGCTAAATGCCTACTGCTTGATGTTCCGATCCAGTCAGAAGACGCGGGTCTTCTCTGTGTTCATTTTCAGCCATCGAGCGAGTGCCCTGATAGCGGACACCATAAATGAGTTCATCACGGCGATCTGCTGGAACGAGGCTTAAATGACCTACATCGTCAACGATAACTGCATTCGCTGCAAAACAATGGACTGCGTCGAGGTGTGCCCAGTGGATTGTTTCTACGAGGGCGAGAACATGCTCGTCATCCACCCGGACGAATGCATCGATTGCAGTGTTTGCGAGCCGGAATGTCCGGTCGACGCGATCAAGGCTGATACCGAGCCTGGGCTTGAGAAATGGCTGTCGTTGAATGCGGAATACTCGAAAATCTGGCCGAATATTACGGTCAAAAAAGCGCCCCCGCCCGACTGGAAGGCGTGGGACGGGAAGCCGGACAAACTCCAATATTTTTCACCCAAGCCCGGAACAGGGAATTGAATGAAGGACTGGACAGTCAACATGACACTGGCGTTGACCCTATGAAGCGCATCTCAAACACGAAGGCTTCGCGCACCGCCGCGGAACGCGAGGAATACGATCGGATCAACGCCCATCTCGACCAAGCGCTTGAATTGACGTTTCCCTGCAGCGATCCGGTCGCCATCACAATTAACGGCTATGACGTATTCCGACGCGAAGCGGCCATCGATTTCGCAGGAAAGCGTGAGCCCGTCACCAGATTCAAAGGTTTGCGAGGGCGAGCCTGACAATGCCAACTTGTCTTCGTCGAGCCCTGTCACAGGTGATCGAGGCGGACAACATATTAGCTTATTAGCGGTTACGCCTAAGCGATTATCGCGGCGATTCATATGCTGCTGAGGAAGTCGCAGGCGAGCCTGTCGTAGCACGTCGCGATGCGGCGGTTTCTCACGCGGTCTTGCGCAGTCGTCATTCAATGATGCCCCGCCGGCGTAGGTCCGACTCGATGGCGTACAGGTCGAGTCGCGCCCGCTCTAGCCCCGCGCGTGCTCTGCTTGGATTGTTAGTGCGGTCGTTTTCAACGCGGCGGTACGCCGCCTCTAGTCGGTCTCGTGCACGCTCTAGGTCGACCAGATGAAGCCGAAGGCTACCGGGTCACCACCTATACTG
>JBAPZR010000598.1:0-3028 GCA_049285335.1 Xanthobacteraceae bacterium
CTCTCAAGTTGGCAATTGGCGCCGCCAGCCATGCGCTTGCATTGCATGAGACGGCGCAGACCAAAAGCCTATTTGCTCAATGTGTCAGAGAAGCTCGGTTCACCGCAGACGATGGTCGAATTCGCAAGTTGATGGTGCGTGCGCTCTCGGAAACGTGGGACCGGCCGCGAGAGCTCGCCGCTGCCTGCATAAGTCTGATAAAGCTTGATGCGGCGGTGAATAGTTTTATTGCGCGAGCCAATTCGTCGTGGCCTACACGCCTGCCCGCTGCCGAATTGCTCGATTTGTCGATCGCTCTATCGCGCGACCAGCTTCTGTGCCGCTTGCTGGAGAGTAGTCCGATCACAGATGTCGGTCTCGAGCGGCTTTTGACGAACGTGCGTCTGGCCATGCTGACAATCATCACGGTTGACAATAGCCGTGACGAACGGCTGCTTGGCCTTTGCTGCACCGTGGCCCGACAATGTTTCATCAATCAATACATTTTCTCGATGACCGAAGTCGAAGCGGACCAGGTGCAGCGTTTAAAAGCATCGCTCGAAAAGGCGTTGTCCGTGGGAGATCCCTGTCCTGACCTCTGGCCCGCAGTTGTGGGTGCCTCTTTTCCACTTCACACTTTGTCGAGGGCGGAAGCGCTGCTTGACCGGTCCTGGCCTGCATGCGTGAGCGCTTTGCTTGTCCAGCAGGTCAAGGAACCGGCCGAAGAACGTCGGATCGCATCAAGCATTCCAGTCCTGACTAGTATCGAGAGCGAAGTGTCCCGTGCAGTTCGCCAACAGTATGAAGAGAGCCCTTATCCTCGCTGGGTGAAAGCGGGACCACCGGGCGAACCCATAGTTCTCAAGGACCGTCCGCCTGAGCAAGCATTTGACGCTCTCTTTGCGGGCTGCGGCACGGGACTGTCTACAGTCGAATTCGCTCGGCAAACACCTCGCGCGCGAGTTCTCGCCATTGACCTGAGTATTGCAAGCCTGTGCTATGCCAAGCGCATGGCGCAAAACTACCGGCTCGCCAACGTCGAATTTGGACAGGCCGACGTTACGAAGCTAAGCATGATCGGACGAGAGTTCGATTACGTCGACGCGTCCGGCGTTCTGCACCACCTTGCGGATCCTTGGGAAGGCTGGCGAATATTATTGGCACTGTTACGTCCAGGCGGCGTCATGCTGGTTGGGCTCTATAGTGAATTGGCCCGCCAGGGCGTTGTTGCAGCGCGCAGATTGATCGCCGACCGTGGATATCGGCCGATTCCGCAGGACATTCGGTATTGTCGTGAGGAAGTGATGGCGGCCGACGACGGGACGTTGCTGAAATCGGTGATCCAGTGGAATGACTTCTTTGCAATGAATGAATGTCGCGACCTCATATTTCATGTACAGGAGCATCACATCACATTGCGCGAGATCAAGTTGTTCCTAGCGGCGGCCGGCGTGCAATTTGGCGGCTTTATGCTAGATGCACTTACGGTCCAGCGGTTTGCGACGCGCTTTCCTGAACCAACGGCCATGACCAACCTCGATTGCTGGCAGGCCTTCGAAACTCAAGCACCCAGCACATTTGCTGCCATGTACCAGTTCTGGGTGCACAAGCCTGTCGCGTGTTCAGAGGCAGAAACAACGAATTGTAACTAGAGTGTACTGACGCAAAAGCTTCAGTCCGCAATCAACTCTTCACCACCAGTGACGAGCCTTCAGTTCGCCACGGTATAAGCCGAAGCTCGAGCTAGCCTATATCCCCGATGAGCGAAGCGTCGGCCGTACAGCAAAATTGCTGCTCGACTTCAGTTTTGGGCCTGGGTATGTGAAACCGCGCTTTGGTTATCTAATTCGCGCTGTGGGATTTCGCCGCGATTTGCGGAGGGATCGGATGAGGCGCTTTGTTGAAGGGGTCGATCGCGTGCAGGCACGGGATTCTTGCCAATTAGGGAGGTATTTTTGCTGAATCGCCAAGATAGACCCCGCAACAAAAAATGCGCGTGAGACAAGCGATACCGTCAGTAGCTACCGTAGCCTTGGTAGCCTGCTTTGTGCACACCACCCAGGACTCGGCGCGATCATTAACCGGCGGCAAATATGTCGGCCTGGATGACGTTGGTGCCAAGGCTTCAGTGGTTCTGTATTACCGTGGAAAGCCATTTTGCGGCGGCGTCGTCTTTCAGGATCGTTATGTCCTCACGGTTGCTCACTGTTTCACTGACGGCAGAGGGAACATAGTGAAATCAGCAGAACGAATTGAGATTCATTACTGGAGTAGCGAAAAACCAAAACTCGGGGTCAGGAAAGTTGAAAAACTTACGGTCAACGAAAACCTTCTCCACCAAGAGCGCCTGTCGTATCCGTCTGCACGACCGGGAGATTTTATCAATTTCCCGATCAATCATGAGGATATCGCAGTGTTAAAGCTCAAAAGCCCTCATCCCGCCGGGTCAATTAGCGCTTTTGTCCCTCCCATAGACAACGAATACACTGCAACGGGCGGGAGTGGAAACTCCATCTGGTTCTATGTATATGGCGCGGCTGTAGACGGCTCATTCGGCAAACTTCAGAGAGCTCTCATTGGTCAATATGAACTACTGGATCGGGTTGTTCCAGGTAAGGCACCCGATGCTTTTTATATTGTGCGCCAAATGACGGTTATTACAGCTGCGTTTAACAAGAACGTTTCGCAGTGCCATGGCGATTCTGGATCCGGTGTTTTCCTGGCAAAATCGGACGGCGTGGAATACGATGAAAATCCCGACAAGCTACCCGATGCGCTCGAACTCAAAGATGGTCTTCCAATCCTGGTGGGGTTGGTATCACAATATCCGGTTACGAAGTTGAGTCAGAAAAATGCGCCATGCGGTCGTGACATTGGAGCGGACGCGTACGAAGCCACGCGCGTCGACTACTACCATGATTGGATTCTCTCAAAGATAAAAGAAATGCAGTGATCCAGAGAGGCCCGGGAAGTGGTGCCGCGCCGTACGCAAGCTCTCGCCCGATGTGCTGCTCACTAACGAACGCAGTTACTTCTTCTTCTTCGGCTT
>JBAPZR010000599.1:0-2426 GCA_049285335.1 Xanthobacteraceae bacterium
CCGTCAGAGTCGGACCAACAGCCGCGCCGCCCACCAGCGACATCGCCCCAGCGACTCCCAATACCGTTACGGCTTTCGTCGGACACTTTCGCTTCGAATTTCGCTCGCCATGCGACATGGTGGAGGCTTCCCATTTCACCCCCACCTTAACGTGCCATTATACACCAACGACGGCCGCAACGCAGCGTTCGAAAGTTTACGTTGTTTTCCAGCCATTTCCGGGCATTGCGGAAATCTCCCGGCAAATACATGCGACACGCTTGCGACACGGGCAACCAACCCTAAGAATGAACTATGACCCGAGATGATGACGAACCGGAAGACTCCTCATGGCTACAGGACCATGATTGGCTCGAACTAAACAAGCTTCTCCGCGCCTACAAAGACGGCGGAGATGAAGCCATCAAAAAGGCATTTCGGGATCTGTCGGAGAAGGACGCGCTGCAATTTGCCCGCGTAGCATGTGCTTACAACCCAAGTCGCATGCCACAACGGTTTAAAGACGCCATTGAAGATGCGGGCTATACGTTTCAAGAATTGATTGAGCTGGTCAAAGCCCACTGCAGTCGCCGACAGAAATGGCGAGGCGTTTAGCCAGCTGACGGAACGGGGCTCCGAGCGATGAAACCAGCACGCCACCGGATCACCGCAACGGCACAAGGCGGTAGCTCACCGAGCGTCGGGCTTCGCCACGTTCGCCGCGCCTCGTCGCGGGTGTATTCGCGAACCGAGCGATTCAATTTCGCTCCCTGAAAAATACTGAAATTGAAAATCGTTAGGGACTAGCGGGCCATATCCGCCGCAACAGCCAGTCCGGGCCATACGGATAAATAGGGCAACAGCAACAGGACAGCCGAGGATCCCAATGAAGGCGCCAATCGTAGGGGAGTGTCTGGCCAGCGACTATGGAGCGGCCTCGGTGGTGGACCGTTTTTGCGACCGATTTCCGTTCGTGTGTGCGGGCGACTGTAGGCGGCTCATTCGCAGGCGGTGGAACGCCAGATTCCGGGGCGGTTGGTACTGGTGGAGGAACGTTAGATCCCGGAGCGGTTAGTACTGGAGGTCCCGGGGTGTAGAGCGGCTTCTGCGCTTGTGCATTTGCGGGCAGAACGCATGCGCCAAACATGTATCCGCCCACCAAAAGCTGCGCCAGTGTGAAGGCGAATCTTTTTAGTGTGTACACGACGACTTTTCCCCGGAAGTCCGACAAGCATAACACGGAGGCAAGACTCAACAGAATTTTCCGGCTTTTTGATTGAAGCTAGTCAACTTCGCAGCAACTCCGGCAACTTCACCACGTTGGTCGCGATCCGCCGCGCCTCATCTTTCGTGAGCATCTTGTCCGAAGATCGCCGGCTAGGCTCCTCCGTAATAGAAATATCCGAGCTTTTGTTCGCTGCTATCCTTCACGACGTAAGCAGCGCCATTATGCGAGGACGACCCAGCTTCGTGCCAGCTTCGACGGCCCGCTTCAGCCTGGCATTGATACGCTGGCGGATCATGCTTCGCTCGAACTCAGCGAATGCACCCGTGACCTGAAACATGAGGCGACCGGCTGGCGTCGTGGTGTCGATGGATTGCTGATCGAGATATAAATCGACGCCGCAGGCTTCCAAAGTCTGGATCGTGCCAAGCAGGTCAATTAGCGATCGCCCGAGCCGGTCAATCGCCCACGCCATCACAACGTCGAAGCGGCGCTTGCTGGCATCCTTGAGCATCTGGTCAAGACCGGGACGCCCATCGCGGCCCTTGCTACCAGAAATTCCTGCATCGCTGTATTGATCCACAACCTCCCAGCCGCGACGCTCAGCAATCCGGCGCAACTCCCGCAGCTGATTTTCGATCGTCTGCTTGTCGGTCGATACGCGGACGTAGATTGCAGCACTGCGCTTGCCAGTCATCATGGTGCAGCCTTTTTCCTCGGCCATTCCCTGCGAGCGGGATACCCAAAGCGCGACGTGTAGCCGATCATTAAGGTCACCAGCGTTTGCGCATCGCGCATGACATCGGCAGGGTCGCATTCCAGTGCTGATCTCACGGCCGCCTTGAGCCAGTCGGATGCCGCTGGGTCTTTCAGAATTGAATTTATTGGGGGTCTGCGGTTTTCAACCATATCTTCCGTCTATTATTGTTTCATTCTGACCGCATCCCCATACGTGCCGAGCATTTTTGCTTCTTGCTTCCCCTTAGCGGGCCGCCTTGGCCGCTTTTTTTCAAGGGAATGTTTTTCGATCCAGGGCGTGCCGCGCCGTCAGAGGTGAAGCGCGACCCAGATAAGGCGCCATGGCGTTCGGCGAGGGACTTGCATTCCTTAACTTGGTTCTCAAACGCGCTTTGACGTGTGCCAACGTGGTTGTGGGTGATTTGGAGTTTTTGACAACTTTTATGTAGCTTAAGGGAAGACAAGGTACTGCTGATTCGCAGAC
>JBAPZR010000600.1:0-1933 GCA_049285335.1 Xanthobacteraceae bacterium
CCCCACTCCCGGTAGGCCAAAACGCGCCAGCGACGCTGCTGTGCCATGCCTGCGGCTTCCCGTCGTTCCTGTGAGCGCGCCATGAGTAGCCACAAAAAAGACAAGGGTCGGATCGAGGGACCGTTTGTGCCGATGCTCGTCGAGACAATGCAATCGGCCGCTTGGCGGGCAATGTCGCCCTATGCACACGTCGTCTATGTCGCGTTCAAATCCCACTACAGCTTTAAAGACAGAAACAACGGACGCATTTATCTGTCCGACCGCGATGGGGCCGAGGAGACAGGATTTAACAAGGACACTACTGCGCACGCCCTCCGGAAATTGGAGCACTACGGCTTTATCGTTTTGACCGAACCCGGTTGTCTTGGCGTCAACGGCAGAGGAAAGGCTCCACATTGGCGATTGACAGAGCTTGGCTACATGCGCGATCCGCTCACGCGCGACTTCATGCATTGGGATAGTGTCATCTATTACGAGCAAAAAAGCCCTCGCAAAAAACAGAATCCCGTCCGGTTAGCCCGGATGGTGTGTCCGGTTACGTCGGACATACCTAGAGTTAACCACTCTCCTACCCTCGAGTGTTCAAACTCTCCTACCCTCGAGTGGCCAACACCCATTCTGACGGAGCTACTTTCACGAGGTTTCCGAGAGCCTGACCCCATCCGTCCTGTCGGGGGGCAACTGTGACCACGCGGCGCACATGACCGCCTCGTCTCCAAAGGCGCGCGTTGCGTTCAAAGACCGCGACGTGCGGCGGTTGATCAAAGCGGCGCGCGCGGAGGGTCTCAATCCGACTGCGGTCGAAGTCGATGTAAAGGCTGGGCGTATCAGGGTAATCAGCGGCAATGCTAATGATACCGATTGCGATTTAGACAAGTGGCTGGAGGAGCATCCATGAGAGTCCGTCTCAGGGGCATTAATAGCAAGCGCAAGAAGCTCGCTGACGGCAGCTTCAAGACCTACTACTGGGCTTGGAAGGGCGGACCACCGCTGCGCGGTGTACCCGGATCGCCTGAATTTATCGCGAGCTACAATGAAGCCGTCGCCCAAAAGGTCACGCCGCCGCGTGGCATTCTATTGAGCTTGCTCCAACAGTATCAGGCCAGTGAAGATTTTTGCTTGCTCGCTGACAGCACTCGGCGGAGCTATATCCCGCTTATAGCGCGCATCGAAAAGGCACTTGGCAAGTTTCCGCTCTCCGCATTGAAAGACCGCCGCGCACGCGGCATCTTCTTGGCATGGCGCGACAAGATTGCGTCGGCTTCGGGTCGCCGCCAGGCCGACTATGCATGGACTGTTTTGGCTCGGGTCTTATCGTGGAGTTTGAACCGTGGCCTGATCGGTACTAATCCGTGCGAGCACGGTGGACGGTTGTATCGTGGCGGCGCTCGCGTCGATAAAGTTTGGACTGCCGCGGATGAAGCTGCGTTTCTGGAACGCGCACCCGCGCATCTGCACTTGCCGTTGCTGCTTGGTTTGTGGACTGGGCAACGACAAGGCGATTTACTTCGTCTGCCGTGGTCCAGTTATGACGGCACGCACATCCGATTACGCCAGAGCAAAACCGGAAGGCGCGTGGCGATCAAGGTCGGTGCACCGCTCAAGGCCGCACTTGACGCCACATTGAAGCGCAGCACGATCATCCTCACCAATCATGATGGCAAGCCATGGACATCGGATGGCTTCCGGGCGTCCTGGCGCAAGGCGTGTAAGGTGGCTGGCGTCGTTGGTGTTACGTTTCACGACTTGCGCGGCACGGCGGTGACGCGGCTTGCGCGGGCGGACTGCACCGAGGCTGAGATTGCGACTTTGACCGGCCTCTCGCTGCGCAGCGTGCGCTCGATCCTCGACGCTCACTATCTACATCGCGATCCCGCGCTCGGTGATCGCGCTATCAGCAAGCTCGAAGGGAGAACAAAAGCTCCCGACTGAC
>JBAPZR010000601.1:0-5541 GCA_049285335.1 Xanthobacteraceae bacterium
GTGTTCCAGCCAATCGACGACCTTGCCGTTAATCGCTTCCGCAATCGCAATGTGCGTCATCGCTGTGCTCGGCGCCGCGCCGTGCCAGTGCTTTTCCCCCGGCGCGAACCAGACGACGTCGCCGGGCCGGATTTGCTCGACCGGCCCACCCTCGTGCTGCGCCAGTCCGCTGCCGGCCGTCACGATCAGTGTCTGCCCCAGCGGATGCGTGTGCCAAGCCGTGCGCGCGCCGGGCTCGAACGTGACGCTGGCGCCGCTGACGCGCGCCGGATCGGGCGCCTTGAACAGCGGGTCGATACGGACCGTTCCGGTGAACCATTCCGCCGGGCCCTTGCCTGACGGCTGTGTGCCATTTCGCTTGATATCCATATTTAGACCTTTGGTGTTGGTTACCTGCCCATAATGTAGAGCCGTGGCCCCCTCCAATCAGCCGCTATAATAAGCATGGACTCATGAGCAGGAGCCATGAATGCAGCGGGGCCATCTGGACGACCTTCTCGCTTTCCTTGCCGTGGCGCGGGAGCAGAGCTTTACCAGGGCCGCGGCGAAGCTTGGCGTGTCGCAATCGGCGCTCAGCCACACCATGCGCGAACTAGAGGCGCGGCTCGGCGTGCGGCTCCTCACCCGCACCACGCGCCGGGTCGCACCGACGGAAGCAGGCCAGCGGCTCGTGCAAACCCTTGGTCCGCGGTTCGAGGAGATCGAGGCCGAGCTTGTGGCGTTGGCCGAGCTTCGCGACAAGCCGGCCGGCACCGTTCGCATCACGGCAACCGAATATGCGGCTGATGCGATCCTGCTGCCGAGACTTTCAAAGCTGCTGCGCGACTATCCGGACATCAAAGTAGAGGTCACGGTGGTTACGGCCTAACGGATATCGTCACGCAGCGCTACGACGCAGGCGTTCGCAGCGGCGAACAGGTCGGCAAGGACATGATCGCGGTGCGCATCGGGCCGGACATGCGCATAGCTGTGGTCGGCGCCCCAGCCTATCTCAGGAAGCGGCCCGAACCGAAGCGGCCGCAGGACCTGATTGGCCACAACTGTATCAATCTGCGGCTCCCAACGCATGGTGGTCTATATGTTTGGGAGTTCGAGAAAGCCGGCCGCGAGCTAAAAGTGCGCGTCGAAGGTCAACTCACCTTTAATGCCACGGCGCAGATGCTCAATGCAGCGCTGTCGGGCCTTGGCCTGACCTATGTACCGGAAGGACTGGCGCAGCGCCATATTGCAAAGGGCCGATTGAAGCGAGTGCTCGAAGATTGGTGCCCGCCGTTTTCCGGCTATCACCTCTGGTACCCGAGCCGCCGGCAATCGTCGGCGGCCTTCGCACTGGTGGTCGAGGCGCTGCGATATCGAAACTGAACGTTTCAAGCTTGCTCTCGGTCGCGCACGTTTAGACAGAAGTGTAACCCGGCTTTTTATAAATCTGCTCCGGCTTGCCGATGATGTCTGGCTTATAGACCTTGTCCATCCATGCGTTCGGTTCGACCTCTTCCATGGCGATCGACACCGATTCCTCGCCGTAGTTTAGGACGGTCATCACAGCGCTCGTGATTTCCTCCGAGAGTTTGGCTTTTTGCTTTTCCGATTTACCGGGCCAAAGTTTTACAATGACGTGAGGCATGGCTCTCTCCTATCGAAATAGCCGGTAAAGAGGAGGCGCAGCGCAATCGCGGCGGCGCCGAGTGCGATCAGCGCGCTGACGAGAAACGCTGCATCGAGGCCAAAGCGGCCGGCGACCAGCCCGAGTGTCGGACTGCCAAAACCGAGCGCCACATCGAGAAAGACTGTGTAAGCGCCCATCGCGAGGCCGCGGCTTTGCGGCGGTGCGCGACGCACGGCCTCGACGCCGAGGCCGGGATAGACCAGCGAATAGCCGAAGCCGGCGAGCGCGGCTCCGGCTGCGGCCGAAGCACGGTCTGGCGCGAGCCAGATCAGCGCGAGGCCGGCCGCTTCGATCAGCACGCAAACCAGCGCCACTCTAGCCCCGCCCAGCCGATCCGGCAGGTGACCGAGCAGCAAACGCGCGGCGACCAGCGAAACCCCAAAAGCGGTGAATACGAGCCAGACCGGGCTCCGTCCGCGTTGCGCGGCGAGGAGCGAACCGAAAGCGATGATCGCGCCGAAGCCGATGCTGCTCAGTGCGGCACCGAAACCGGGCAGCCAGACCACGGCGGCCACCGTTCTAAGCGACGGCCGGAAGCCATGCTGCGGTGGGACGGGCGACAATGGGGCGACGAGGAGGAGCGTCAGGAGCGGTATTAGCGTCGCCGCGATCGCGACACCGGCGAAGCCGCCGGCAGAATAAAGCGCGATCCCGAGCGGCGCTCCGAGCGCCAGCGCGGCGAACATCGCCATGCCAATCCAGGCGATGACCCGTCCCGCATTCTTCGTGCCGACGAGAACGAGTCCACAACTGACCGCGCCGGTGATGATGAAGCTCTCGGCTCTGCCAAGGAGCGCACGTCCGAGCAGCGGGATGGTCACCGAGACCTTCGGTGCGCCGACGAAATAAAGCGACATGACGTAAACGAGCCCGGCCATAATGGCCGTCAGCAGGCCGATGACAACCGCGCGCTTGGGCCCGTGCGTGTCGGCGTAGTGGCCCGCCGACACGCGCGACAGCAGCGACGCGCCGAATTGGCTACCAGTCACGAGGCCGACGATGAATGCACCGAAGCCAAGATCCTGATGGACGTGAAGCGGCAGTACCGGCAAAGCGAGGCCGATAATCAGAAAGGCGATCGAGACCGACCGCCATAATCGGCATTAGCGCCGCGACGGATGGGCTCTTCGGGATCGCGCGGGTCGAAACGATGATTTCCTCTTCGTGGTGTCTGTACATGGCCCTGCGATCCGAGTTGCGGACGGACCGGACTCCTCCAGATTGCTGTTTGGCGAGCAGCCACCCCGCGCCCGTCATGCGAACTGCGGGGACAAGCTTGTTATAAGGACGATGCCGACATCTGATTAGTTGGCAAAATACGCATGTACTTATGAAGTCACTTCATGGATCCCGTGGGAAAAAACGACAACCTGCCGAGGTTCGCTGACGTCCGCTTTTGGCACAAAATTCCCGTCGCGCTCACCAATGTCCGCTTTTAATCACGACAGAGTCTCCTCGCTTAATAGAAAAGACCGACTATAAACGTCGCTGTGCGGCCTCTCTGGCATTCGGTGCGTGCGCCAATAGCGGCGTGCCTGGATGGGCAAAAATCCGATTGGCTTAACTGCGTGAATAGATTCAGTTAATGCCAAAACATTGAAACCCTAAACGTGGGGGTTTCCGGCAGCGACTGTGAGTTGGTCGATATCCTCAGCTAATGGCGTGTGTTCGACCCTCGAGCGTTGCCTCAGATTTGGCGAAGACAGCGATTGTGTGCCGTCACGAGGATGGAACGCTAGGCATTCTCGCTTTCCTCGGCGCCGGCTGATTGGATTGTATCACAAGGTGCCTGCCCAACTGGGGAGTAGGCGGAACACTAAATCCTTCGCATAAGGGGACCCGAATCCATTGGAGGCCCCCAATGACCGAAAGCGCGTCGTTCGCTCAAGTTCAGGGTCTGTCAGCCGCGTTAGCTCAATTAGTCGGAAGTGCTGCACCAAGCATAGTTGCCGTTCAGTCCGATCACTCCCGATCAAGCGGGTTCTTCTGGCGGCCAGGACTCATCGTTACTGCCGATGAAGCACTATCCGAGGAAGGTAACATCGCCGTCACGCTACCCGGCGGCGATGCCATCGCGGCGCGACTTGTTGGACGCGATCACACTACCGACATCGCGTTGTTGCGAATCGATCGCTCCGATCTGCCAGCGCTTCCTTTAGAGTCACCGCCTGTTGCTGCCGGTGCGCTCGCTCTAGCGGTCGGTGCTGAAGACGGTGCGCCAACGGCGGCGTTTGGCGTGGTGTCCCGCAGCGCCGGCCCCTGGTATTCCTTGCGTGGCGGCGAGATCGATGCTCGGATCGAACTTGATCTCCGTATGCGACGGAGTGCCGAAGGCGGTCTTGCCATTAATGCGGCGGGCCGGGCGATTGGTATGACGGTGTTTGGACCGCGGCGGCGCGTCCTTGTGATTCCGTCAAATACTATTCAGCGTGTCGCGGCGCGGCTTGAGAAGTACGGACATATCCCGCGGGGCTATCTCGGGCTCGGCTTTCAGCTTGTCGCCATCGAGGGCGGTGGACGAGGCGTGATGGTGATGAACGTTGATCCCCAAGGGCCGGGAGCCAAGGCAGGCGTGCATCAGGGCGACGTCATTGTCGCGTGGAATGGTGAGCCGATTCGCCATGTGCGATCACTCTTGCGAGCGCTTGGGCCCGACAGCGTCGGCCAGACGGTTGCGCTTGGAGTGCGTCGAAGCGGCGAGACAAAGGATCTTCAGCTCACTATCGGCGCAAGGCCCTCCACTTGAGCGAGGGCTCTGAAGCAAGTCCGATCCGCTTGGCGCTCAACATCGAGGACAAGGCGCTGGCCGACCGGCTCACTACATTGCTCGCGAACATACCGGGTTTGCGACTGGTCCGTGCCGACGAGTCCCCCGACGTCGTCCTGGTTCTTTCTACCGAAGTATCTACGCCCCCAGATGGCGATGTCCCGCTAACGCCTCGCGAGCTGGAGGTGTTGACTCTCCTCGCCGAGGGGAAGTCAAACAAGGAGATTGCTCGTAGCCTTGGCATATCCGTCCATACGGCCAAGTTCCACGTCGGTGCTCTGATCGACAAGCTCGATGCTGTGGGCCGTACCGACGCCGTCGCCCAAGCAGCGCGCCGTGGCGTTATCCAACTTTAACCCTGGGCCGTCGTCCCATCCGCTGCTCTAAAGGGGAACACATTTTTCGGTTTCCTGACGCTTGCGTGAGAGGATGCTTATGTTGAAGGACGCTGGAGGTGAGCTGATGGACGTACCGAGCAGGGAATTCGTGCTCGCAGGCAGCCTCGAGGAACTGAAGGCGAAGGGTCGGCTCGTTCTGCACGGCAGCCATCGTCCGATCCTTGTTATTTACGACCGCGGGCGTGTCTTCGCGCTTGACAATCGTTGCCCGCACATGGGTTTCCCGCTCGAGCGAGGCAGCGTCGAAGACGGCATCCTGACCTGTCATTGGCACCACGCTCGGTTCGATCTCGAAAGCGGCTGCACCTTTGATCTGTGGGCGGACGACGTGCCGATCTTCCCGGTCGAATTGCGCAATGGCAAAGTCTGGGTAAAGACCGCCTTCGGTCATGCCGACACCGCCACGCGTTGGCGCAAGCGGCTTGCCGACGGGCTCGAACACGACCTCGGGCTCGTTATCGCTAAGGCTGTGCATGGTCAGCTCGCCGCCGACGTGCCGTGGACCGACATCGTGCGGCAAGCGGCGCTGTTTGGAGCGCAGAACCGTGATGGCTGGGGCGTGGGTCTCACAATCCTCACGGCGCTCGCCAATGTCCTGCCGGTGCTGCCAGAGGACGATGTCTACCTCGCCCTCCTCCAAGGTGCGCGCCGCGTAGCGGCGGATTGCGACGGCGAGGCACCGCGGCGAGAACGCGCGCCGCTTGGAAGCC
>JBAPZR010000602.1:0-2503 GCA_049285335.1 Xanthobacteraceae bacterium
AAGGGAATGTTTTTCGATCCAGGGCGTGCCGCGCCGTCAGAGGTGAAGCGCGACCCAGATAAGGCGCCATGCCTGCAAAGCTAGCGAACGCCACCCGGCTGGCTGAGAATTTGTTCCACCATGTCGAAATATTTATCAAGCATCTCACCGGCTATTTCGCGAGAGCTAATCTGATCTAATAGTGCTCGGGGGAGCGTGCTATGCACATTCGCGTCTCGCATCCAGATAGCGGCCGACTCCCATTGCTTAGCGAGATCGCCGATTTCAACGTGTGTCAACGTCGTCATCCCTTTACTCTCACCCTGCGGACGTTTGCTAACTACGGGTTGGTGACGGCGAAGACACAATTAATCTCCTTCGTCTACCGTCGTTTTGTTAACGCTGAGTGCGACGCGACGTTCTGCGAAAACGATGCGACAAATAACTTTGCGCGCCGGAACAAACAGATGCCGTCTGCGTTTGCAAATTGAAGGGGCCGCCCTAAGCGGGGCCTTTTTGTTTATGGTCTTGCTATGTTCGAAGTGGAAGTTTTCTTTGAGAACCAAGTTAAGGAATGCAAGTCCCTCGCCGAACGCGCATCGGATAAAAGTGGCCGCGAATTTTGGCTGCGCGCAGCACACCGCTGGGGAGCATTATTGGCCGAGCGACGCGGGGCACTCAATGAGGAAACCACGACCCATGATGCTCGTTCGATCTCGCCCAACCTTGACGCGATGGCAGGCAGTGTCCGACTCGAACATCCGTATTTAAGACGCCGCAAGGGCTCGTATTTGAGAAGGCAGCAGCGTCGGGCTGTCTAGCATCAGGCGATCGCGTCAAGCGGCGTCGGCCGCGGCAACTACGAAAATCGCCCGTGGGCGCCTGTCATCATAGCGGCCGCCTTATTAGCGGCCCTCTATGCGTTGCCTGGTTTGTCGAGGGTTGGAGGAGTAGGACCTGGCCCATGCTTTTGAACGCACCTGACAATACGGAATACTGGCGCAATCGGGCCGAAGAAGCGTGGTCGATCGCTGCTGAAATGAGGGATGCCCATTGCAAGGCAATCATGGTTGGCATCGCGCAAAGCTATGAGAAGATAGTTGGGTGGCTCGAAGAACACGGTTCGTGAGCCTTGATAGCCGCCGCCCTGCAGCCGCGTGACCCAGAACTAGGACGCGGAGAATGCCCCGCTAAAATAGCGGGATTTAGCGTGCCGAGGGGACACGCCGGATCGTGCCAGCACTGGTTGCAACTGCAGTCCGCCAAGCGCCCCATGGCCACAGCGGTCGAATCGACCTCGGCCTATTCGAAGCCCCGCATTGCCCCATAATCGTCGGCCGTTTCTGTGGCTTGGCCCGTCTTGACCGACCAGGGCGGCGGGAAGCGGCAAGCCTCTATCAGGCCGCCGATTGGATCAGCCCGGTCGAGGCTGCGCGTACCGCGTCGTCGAGATCGGCGTCGGTGAAGCCGCGGGTCCGCTGCAGGCGCGCGACAACGCGCAGAAGGTGCCTCGCTTCTCGACCGGCACGCGCTCGGCGGCATTCCACATGATGCGAAGCTGCGAATCGGTGAAGGCGAGCATATCGGCCATGGTCTTAGCGATACGATGGATGTCAACCGCCTGATCGCGCCCAGGTCGAAACGTCGCAGGATTTTAACGCCTGCCGTAAGCTACGAATGCCGCCGTCGCTATCGACTGTTGCAAGAAGGCTCTTTTTATGCGCAGTATAACGCATGGAGGGGCGGGAAATGTCGACCATTCAGCACCTGAAAGTGGTCGGTCCAGCTAACGTAAAACGCACAGTCGCTTTGCCGGTGCGCAAGCCCAATGCCGCCTATCGCTCCCGCGAACACCTGACCGAGCGGGAAGTGGAGAGGCTGGTTGAGGCGGCCAAGGACAACCGCTGGGGCCATCGTGACGCAACCATGGTCCTGCTGGCCTTTAGGCACGGTCTCAGGGCCGCCGAACTGGTGGACCTTCGCTGGGAGCAGGTGGACCTGGAAAACGCCATCCTGCACGTCCGCAGAGTCAAGCAAGGTACCCCCGCCACGCACCCGCTGACCGGCCGTGAACTCCGCGCCCTGCGGCGGCTACAGCGCGAGCGGGAATCCAAATCGCCCTTTGTGTTTGTGAGCGAGCGTGGCACGCCATTCTCGACTCGCGGCTTTCAGGCGATGGTGGAGCGTGCTGCCCGCGCGGCGGGCTTCGACATGAAAATCCATCCGCACATGCTGCGGCACAGTTGCGGTTACAAACTGGCGAATGACGGCGTCGATACGCGAACCATCCAGAGCTATCTGGGCCACAAGTCGATCCAGCACACGGTCCGCTACACCGAACTAGCGCCCACGCGCTTTAAGAGCCTTTTCTGGGACTGAACGCGCGCTCAAGCCATCCAGATCAAGTTGTTGGAAATAGCGGCCGACGCGCTTTGACGTGTGCCAACGTGGTTGTGGGTGATTTGGAGTTTTTGACAACTTTTATGTAGCTTAAGGGAAGACAAGGTACTGCTGATTCGCAGAC
>JBAPZR010000603.1:0-1915 GCA_049285335.1 Xanthobacteraceae bacterium
ATATTGGTGCGGCCAGATGCAAAGGTCAGAACGCTTAGGAAAAGCGTCAGCGCAAGCAGCAATGCATCGCGGGATGAGAGCCCAACCTCGATCTGCCTGTCCAAAACAACGTTGGTAACCGCCACGGCCGGTATGGTAAGGCCGATCGTCGCGAGAGAGGAGCCGAGCGCGAGATTCAGACTCTTCTGCAGCATGTTGCGTCGCGCGGCACGCAGCGCGGTGATGCTCTCTGGTGCCAAAACCACCATCGCGATGACAATTCCGGCGACCGCTTGCGGCGCGCCGAGTCGGTTAAGGCCGATTTCGAGGATAACCGCGAATTTTTTTGACAGCAGAATGACGCCGGTCAGCGCCATCAGCAACATGATAACGCTGACAGCCACGGCTCTATTGGAGGGATATATGTCGTGGCCGTCGGGCGTAGCGACGTCCTCAGCGCGAAAATAGTTCTTGTGCCGCGACGTTTGAATAAAGAGGAAAGTACCGTATAGCACAACCGTGATGGCGCTAACGAACAAGAGCTGGGCCGTTGAATAGTAGGGGCCGATGACCGTTGAGGTGTAATTCGGCAAGATCAAGGTCAGGACTGAGAGCGCGCCGAGGACGTTGATATATAGGCTTGCGCCCGAGACCTGAAATTCCTGCTCGTGATGGCGCAAGCTCCCGACCATGATGCAAAGCCCAACGAGCCCATTGCATACGATCATGATAACGGCGAACACAGTGTCTCGTGCCAGCGCCGGCGAACTGTTGGGCGTCAACACGATAGATTCAATGAGTGCGACTTCGATCACAGTGACAGCGAGGGTCAGCACAAGCGTGCCATAGGGCTCGCCAACGCGGTGGGCGATCACGTCCGCAAATTCGACGGCCGCAAAAATCGCGCCCAGCATGATCGCGATCATCGCCGCGGAAACAATCCATGAAAGCGTGGAGGCGGGCGCCGCTACGTCGAGGCCGGCTACGCCCCCCAGAATAACAAATCCGAGCGCCAAGACCGGGAAAGCCATCGCCGCCGGTGACAGTTCTCCTCGTGCGGCCATTCTCCAGGAGTTCCTATGACTGAGCCCCGCAGGTCAAGACCTGACGTGCTCGCACATTCGAGCGATGTCTCGTTTTACCCCAAAAACGGGGCATAGGTCACCGCGCCCGCTAAAACGGGAAGTCAGAGCGTAGGTCTGCGCGGTGGAGGCGAACTCGCCGTCGAATTTGGCCTCTATTGACCAGTTCGAGGTGAAGAAGAGTTGACCGCCGGCAGAGAGAAGCGCCGAGTTCTTCGGCACCGCCGCCCCGTTGACGATGAACGCCGCGCCAGGCAGCGCCTGGAAGACCGCGCCGAGCGCCGCATTGCTCACGTCGTCATGCGCCCAGGCGACGCGGGCGCGCAACGGCAGCGGCATGGCGCCGAGCCTGGTGAGATCGTCGGCGCGCGCACCGAGTTCGGTCCGGGTGTCGTTCGTGTTCCGCGACGCAAACGTAAGCCCAAAGCCGCCGCCGGTGAGAGCGGGCCGAAATGCTTGATGCCGTAGCCGGAATCGTAGCTGCGGAATCAATTGGTGCTCGTGAGGGTAATCCACGGGCCGGCAAGTGCTCACAAACGCCGTCCCAAAGCGGACCAAACTCGCTCACGCTCAAATCGCTTGGAGCGCCTCGCTCGCGGCAAGCCATTCTTCTTCAGCCATGGCGATCGCCGCGACGACACCAGCGCGCGCCTTTGACAACTCCGCTGCCTGCGCTGGGTCGCGGGCGAAAACATGACTGTCGGAAAGTGCCGCATCGAGGTTTTGCAGCTGACGCGAAAGGCTCGCGAGGTCGGCTTCGGCCTCGGTCACGCGTTTGCGCAGAGCCGCTGTTTTCGTGCGTTTTTCGGCAGCGGTGCGGCGTCCGGCGGCGGGATCGGTGCGCGGTTCAAGTT
>JBAPZR010000604.1:0-1723 GCA_049285335.1 Xanthobacteraceae bacterium
AAGCTAAGGTCACTATCGTCTGGGATCCGCCGTGGGACCGCGGCCGCATGTCGGACGAGGCCCGCACGGTACTCGATATGTGGTGACGAGTATCACGGCGACCGGGCCGCAGAAAAAATTTCTGAAGAACAACCCCATGCACAGTAAGACCGACCTCAACGGTTATCGGGTCCGGTCGCGTTCGCGGCTGCAGTCAGTCGATCTTGTTCACGATCTGTGCTACAGTTTTGTTAGGTGATTCGACGCGGTTCTCCCTGGCAGACTGGGGGGTAGCCTTAACTCCTTATGGGTCCGTTGACGGTTTCGTCGCATTAGCGGCGAGCCGTCTTGCATCCATACACGCGACCTTTGGTCGGAGCACGTTGTGGCTCCTGATCTATGGTCACGGCGCCTCCGGCCCACGTTCGTCAGCGAACGCGAGCGTCTAGCAACGCGACTGCGAACAATTGAAGTCGCGTAAAATGGGCGTTCAGAGCTGGCAGGCAACAACCGCGTTGATCGCCATACCTAAAACCGAATCCCGAATGGGGTTCAGATGATCAGAGAGGAGTTACCGTGTCTAGAGATCAACGTCGGCATAAAGACGAAAAGTTGGCAGTAGCCGAAACGATTTCCGATCCAATCCGGCCCGAGGCGGAAGAAACGAAAGAACGGCCGCAGCAAAGTGCCGTCAAACCGAATGACCCATCGACCGGGCAAGCACTGACCGTGCTCGATGAGCATTCTTCTGGAAAGACCGCGCCACGACTCAAGTTGGTGACAAACGGCAATACCGCAGCCATCTTGCTGGATCATCCTAACCAGTTAGTCGCTCGCGAACTTATCATGCAGGCATTTGGGACGGAGGATGATGATTTCGCCAAAGGGCTTCTCCAACAACTTGGTGCGAATTCGGGAGGTGACGAGGCAGGAATAAATTTCCTGCTTTCTGTCATCAAAGGCGTTAAGCCGAACGATCAGCTCGAAGCGATGCTCGCGGCACAGATGGCCGTCTCTCACAGTTTGGTTATGAAGTCCGCGCACCGACTGAACCATGCGCAGACTATTCAGGAGCAGGACAGCGCCGAGCGTGCCTACAATAAGCTGGCTCGGACCTTCACAACCCAGTTGGAGGCGCTAAAGCGCCATCGAACTGGTGGCGATCAGAAGGTCACAGTGCAGCAAGTTTCCGTGAGTGAGGGCGGACAAGCGATCGTCGGCAACGTTACGCGCGGTACGTGAGACCACACCAGACAAGGCCGCACTTCACCAGAATCGTCCAAAGATGAAACATCAGCGTAACACCGGTCCGATGATGTCGAGCCGACGCTGTGGAGCGAAAACGCGTTCGGGCAAGCCCTGCATGTCTCCTGCCGTCAGCGGGAAAGCTCGCTGCCGGATGCATGGCGGCGCATCCGGATCGGGCGCACCAAGGGGCAATCAAAATGCGTTGAGGCATGGGCGGTATACCCGCGAAGCCATTCAGGAACGTTGCCAACTGCGAGATTTTTTGAGGCAATCGCGCATGCTAATTCAAAAGATCAAGTGAACTCTCAAGCGAAGCCGCGGCGTCCTCTAAATGCCACGGACCTGCCAGTTCAAGCCTAGGTACGCTTCAGCCGCGAAGTGCGATTTACTCCGACACTTTTTCGAAAAACAACCCCCACGCAAAGTGACCCCGCTTCAGCAGCTATTTCCCTCGAGTCTTTTTGCTGCGGCCTTCTTTGGGGGCGATGACCGGTGA
>JBAPZR010000605.1:0-3413 GCA_049285335.1 Xanthobacteraceae bacterium
GGATCAACGTTACGTCCTTTGGCTTTCGGCGAATCGCAGAACGCAGCCTTGTTTGATCGTTTTCGCCGTTGCCGCTACGATGGACTTCGAAGCGCAAACGATGCGCGTCGACCAGGGCGGGTCAAGGAGCAAAGCATGGCTGAACTCGATGCGGGCGGCCCTTATCGATGGTACCAGTCGCTCAATTGGACGCAATGGAAGGCATTGATCGCCTCGAACCTTGGCTGGACGTTCGATGGTTTCGAGGTATTTGCGCTCATTCTGACCGTGGGCGCGGCGCTGCATCAACTCTTGGACGCCTCGCAATACCGGCTCATTCCCTTCTATACCGGGGTAATCATTGCAATAACGGTATTTGGATGGGGAGCCGGCGGCCTGCTGGGCGGCATTCTTGCCGACTATATTGGCCGCAAACGATCGATGACGCTCACGATCCTTGCCTATTCCGCGCTCACAGGCTTAAGCGCGCTGTCGTGGAATTGGTTGTCCTTTGCGTTGTTTCGTTTTCTCGTTGGGCTCGCGATCGGCTCGGAATGGGCAACCGGCGCATCGATCACAGCGGAGCTATGGCCGGATCACGCCCGCGGCAAAGGCGGCGCCTTTTTGCAATCCGGCTATCCGATCGGAAGCATTCTCGCCTCAGGCGTCTGGGTGGCTATTGGCACGCTTGGTCCCAGCGCCTGGCGCTATATGTTTCTCATCGGCGTTTTGCCGGCGCTCGTAGCTTTTTGGATCCGTCGTAACATTCCAGAGTCGCCACGGTGGGAGCGTTCGAATCAGCAACGTCGCGCAGCACACGATCTCAAGCGGCAGGGTGCAGTGCTGAAGGGCGAAGACGCAGCGATTGTCCGCTTTACGCTTGTCGACATGTTCGCTGAACCCGCCGTGCGTTCGCGCCTGTGGTTGACCTTCATAATGTCACTCTCGGTGACAATCGGTTATTGGGGCGTTTCCAGTTTTGTCCCGAGCTATGTCGGAACGGTCGCCACCGCTGCGGGACTCGCGGCGCAACGTTGGGTGGGATTGGCCGGCCTCGTGCAAAATATCGGCGCCCTTGTCGGTTTCATCAGCTTCGGCTTTCTGGCCGATGCGTTTGGTCGCAAGCCGACGACATTTCTCTACTATCTGATGAGCTTGGCCCTTACCCCAATTGTCTATTTGTTGGTGCAGGAGGTCCATCTGTTGTTGCTCGCATTCGCAATCTATGGATTTTTCGTTCAGGGCATCTTTTCGTGGACCGCAGTATGGCTTCCTGAACTGTTCCCAACGCGAATGCGCGCGACGGCTGCCGGCTTTATCTTCAATACACCGCGTTTGATCTCGGCGATCGCGCCTTTGTTCGCCGGTACCTTGATTGTCAGTTTGGGCGGCTATGGCAAGGCCGCGACTATTATCGGTTTGTTCTACATTTTTGGACTGCTCGCTGTGCCATTTCTGCCCGAGACGAAGGGCAAACCATTACCCGAGGCAGACACACTTTCCCTGGATCACCAACGAAGACCGGCACCTCAAACGGCATAATCGGTACCGCGACGAGCATGTACCAGGATTTGCGCGAATTCATCACTCTGGTGGAGAAGCTCGGTGCATTGCGGCGTATCGTTGGCGCCGATCCGCAGTTCGAGGTGGGCGGAATCACTGAAGTCGCCGCCAGCTTGCCGGACTGTCCTGCATTGTTATTCCAACAGCTCAAAGGCTTGGCACCAGGTTTTCGGATTTTCACAAACGCAACCATCACGGCACAACGGGCGGCGCTCGCGCTCGGCATTGACCCCAACCTACGGCCGCTCGACGCGCTTAAGGAGTGGATGAAGAAACGGAAGACTCTCACGCCGCTGTCGCCTATACTGACAAAATCAGCTCCGTTCCTTGAAAACTCCGTTCAGGGCAGCGCAGTCGATCTCACAAAATTGCCGGCTCCGCAGTGGCACCGCAAAGACGGCGGACCATTCATCGGTTCTGGTTCACTCGTGGTCATGCGCGATCCTGAGGAGGGCTGGATCAACGCATCGATCTACCGGGTGCAGGTGCACGGCCAAACGAAAGTCACCATCCAATTCGACCATCAGGGCCGGCATGGTGCGATTATCGCGAAAAAATACTGGGACAAAGGCCAATCTTGTCCCGTCGTCGTGGTGAACGGCGAGGATCCCTCACTCTTCGTCGCCGGCTTCGAATATTTACCGCCAGGCCAATCGGAATATGAATTCGCCGGCGGAATTAGGGGCGCGCCGATTAACGTCGTACCCGGGCCACTGACAAATCTTCCGCTCCCGGCTTGGGCAGAAATTATTTTGGAAGGCGAGATTGTGCCAAGCTCCCAAGAGATGCTCCCCGAAGGCCCGTTCGGCGAATTTACCGGTTATTACGCCGGTGATAAGCGGCCGTGCCCGGTGATGGAGGTAAGGGCCATTCACTTTCGCAATGATCCGATTCTTCTTGGTTCCCCACCAATGAAACCGCCGCGCTTCCATTTCGGACTGCCGCTGCGCGCTGCCAATATCTGGAGCAATCTAGAGGCCGTTGGCGTGACGGACGTCGTCGGCGTGTGGCAGCACGTTGCCCAACTCATGACGGTGGTTGCAATCAGGCAACGCTATGCGGGACATGCCAAACGTGCAGGGCTGATCGCAGCAGCGAACAGTTACATGGCGCGCCTGATCGTGGTGGTGGATGATGATATCGATCCTTCCAATCTCGGCGAGGTTTTATGGGCAGTAACGACCCGATGCGAGCCGTCGGAGCAGATCGACATCGTGCGCGACGCTTGGAGTTCGATACTCGACCCGCGCATTCCGCCTGAGCGAAAGATGGCCGGAGCCAGCTCACACTCTAAAGCTATTATCGATGCCTGCCGCCCGTTCGCGTGGAAGGATAAATTTCCGCCTACCTCATCGCTTACTCCTGAAGAGGCACGAGCGATCGAGACAAAGTGGCAAGAAGCCTTAAAGCCATCTTCGTAATTGAAATCGATTCGCTGCATTCGCAAGGACGAATTTCGGGCTCGTTGGTTGACTCCATATTTCAAAGAAAACGCGTCGAAGTCATTACAATGAACCCTGATGTTTTCAAACAAGGGGATTTTTGAAGCCGGCAGCGGAATTGGAATGAGTTGGAATGAGGGACAAATTCCCTGTTTATAAAGATTGTTTTGCCTGTTCCCTTGAGAAAATTCCCTGTTTCATATAAATAGGGAAATTGATATGCAAGCATTTGAAGTTGCTCGTGTTCCGGCAGCAGCGAAACCGCCCAATCCAATAATTCGACGAAATTCGCTGTAAATTTCCCTGTTAGCAGGGATAAAGGCGGGGACTGCGGCAGGCCCCTTGATGGGCTCGGTGTTCTGCTGCGCGAGCATCTGGGCGACAAAGCCGTGCGACGAGCATCTTGAGGCGTCAAGCCAAGCGTAGTTC
>JBAPZR010000606.1:0-2815 GCA_049285335.1 Xanthobacteraceae bacterium
GCAAGCTGTACGAGCTCCTGACGCTGCTGTGCGGGTACGCGAACTTCGAGACGCGAGTCATTTGTCATGCTCGCGATTCTACGATCTTACAAAACAGGGGCAACGCACTACGAATGCGGCCCTTAACCGGATCCTTACGGCTCAACGGCAAACTGGCTTCGGCCGATCCAGTAATGAGTACGGCCCGTTGCAGATGGGAGCCCTGGCGCATCGCTTCACTCGCCAGGGCTTCTTCCGTTTCAGATGGCGCTCGGGGGCGCGAAAAAGCCCCGACGGGGACGTGTCGGGGCTTAGTCGTTGCCGTTGCCTCATGCCGGCGGGGGACCGAGCCGACAACAAGATGCTACGCCTGACCCGCCACAGCGACTGTGACTGACAACACAAGAATCCATTTCTGTTCGGTTCGGAAGTTGAGACAGCAAGCCGCCGGCCCAGACGAGGGAACCGGCGGCTTGCCTTCGTCCCCCATACGTGCCGTGTCCCCGACCGGCATCGTGCGGGTCGTCGAAGCCGCTACTATCCCCGCGAGGGGGTCTGGTCCCACGCGGTCCTTGGGGAAAGCACAGCGCGACTCCGGCAGATAATCGTCAAAGAGGCTACTGGTTCCACAGATTTTTGCTGTAATTGACGCCAGGCCCTGTGCGATGGGCACCTCGAGAACTTCGGACAGCAATGCCGCCAACGCGGGTGAGCGGATGGCGGCATTGCCTTCGTCCCCCAAAGCGACGCCGCGGCAAAGGCTTCGTTTGGTTGTCTGAAACGGCAATGAAGCGGCTAACTTCACTTGCGCATCCCGTTCCCTGGTGCGCAGAGGCGGGATGCCCGTTCCGACCGCCAAAGTATAGCGTTACCGCCAAAGCGAGTCTCGGGCTCTAAGGGCTGTGAATTTTCGAGAATGCTACCTGACTTTCACCAGTCGCCGCTGCCTGTCGCGCTGGCTGGCCCAGTAGTGGATCACTTCCATTGTGCTTGGCTTGATCAGCGATTCAAAAACGCCGTACGTAGTCTTTGAGCAGATTACGTTTTCGTTTTCGCGCTATTTTTTGGCCGCGCTACTAAATTGCTAAGTCGCATAGTGCGTAGGACCAAAGTTTTCCAAAAAACGCCGCGAGAGTGAGGGATACGAGGTCGTTTTTCCGGCGATGTCAGCGGCTTGGGTGCCGGCACCGGTACCCCCCCTTAATTGGCCGACCGTTTTGCCATTTGGAGACAAGCGCCAGGCCAAACGCTCGGCAAAGCGCACGGATAGTCTATCCGCTAGTCACTGCTTTTAGTACGCAAATGCAAATACTTGCCCCGGCGTGTCGCATGCGTGTTGCGGCGACAGCCGGCTCGGGCGCTGAAGTTTGATGCGCGCGGCAGAAATAGCTCTCTCAGTCGAGAAGCCTTAAAAACTCAGCTAACTCGCGAGCGCATGTACTGAGCTAAATCCAGGCATTGCTCTTGCGGGTGCGCATTAAGGATTTTCTCTGCTGAATACCTAGAATGATCCGTGCGCATAAGGGGTCAGCAGACGATTTTTTAGCAGCAACAAGCGCGAACGGCGCAACGAGATGCGGCGGCCCAGCGTCTGACGACGTTGGTTGCGCTTGATCCCACAACCTCAATCCGCTTGCCCATGTAGTCCCAATGGCAACCCAAACGGTCTTTGATGTGTGGGAGATCGCGACAATGTGGGGCATGTCATGCACGTGAACAATGTGCTCCTCGTGGTAGGCAATTCTCGATTCCTGTCGGCCGCGATACGGCACGCAGTTGATTCCGAGCATACAAGAGCATGCCCGACCTTAACTTAGATCAATCGCCAAAAGAGTTGCCAGCGGTATTCACTGATAGTCTAAGCAAATAACTTGCTTATTTGTGCCACCGCCGGTTCAACAGCCATCTAACCAGGCGCCATACCGACAATACCGAAGCGTTGAAAAACCACCACCCCGAGCTGCGCGCCGCCGTCTGGCGCATGGTGATCGAATTGCTGCGGGCAACTTATGATGCCCGGTTCCCAAAGGGTAATCACTTCGGCGCCGACGCCGAAAAACTGCTGGTCTATAGCGCTGCCGTCATGATGCACCTCGACGGCGCGCCGGCCCGCGCCAGCAAAATCGCCCAGTACCTCGATCTGCCCAACCAAACTGCGCGCCGTCACCTCGATAAGCTAGTGCGCTGGGGATTGCTGGAGCGCGAGGGTCGAGTCTACGCCGAGGGGCCGGCATCACGGCGCTTCGTTCGGCTTAACGTGGTCGAACATCTGATGAGGGAGGCGGTCCGCCAACTGCAGTAAAGCACACTGCCGAAAGATAGAGCCCGGTTTGCCCGTTTTGAGCAATTTTCTAATTTCTTCCGATCATGAATTTGACATTGTTACGCCCAGTTGAGGGGCAGATGGGGGCGCTTATGAGGCGAGCAGCTTTTGTAGCCATAGCCATGTCTTTTGGCATAAATCGGACCCGCCTTGGCCGCCGACCTTCCACAACCACCGCCGCAATACACTCCGCCGCCGCCGCCGCCACCACCGCCCGCAGTGGTCTATAACTGGACCGGGTTCTATGTCGGCGTCCACGCTGGCTACGCCAACGGCGCTCTTGCAGGCGGGCAAATCACGTGTCCGTAACCTGATTTTGGGGCTCAGACTGGTGGCAATATTGCCCCCACACTGGTGGCACTACTGCCCCCGGGATTCTGTTTTTTCGTTGGTAGTGTTTGGCGCTCTTTTGCTCCCGAAACTTGGTGCCATCCCAACGCTGATAGTCTCGGCTCGGCGCTTGGTCGAGATACCATTCCTCGGTCAACCGATAGTGCGGCGCCTTCCCACGAC
>JBAPZR010000607.1:0-12717 GCA_049285335.1 Xanthobacteraceae bacterium
GAAGCAGACCCCGATCACCCCGCTCGCGATCGCCCAGTTCCGGTCGCGAGGCCCTAAAGGAAGCGGCCGCATCAGCCTGAGCCAGGACCCCACTGTGAGCCTGCAATATGCCGGCGAGCTGATCGCCGCGTTCATCGACCGGGCCGGCGGCAGCGCGAAGGGCCAGATCTCGACCGGAACGGTGCCCGAGGGACTAAAGCCCGTCTACGTTCACCGACAGTCGCGTCCCCTTTCAGAAATCCTTGCCGAGATGCTCCGCGCCTCGAACAACTACATCGCCAACCAAGTCTTTCTGGAGATTGGCGGGCACCGCCTCGGCGGGCCAGTCAGCCTCGAGAAGTCGCTCACGGTCGCAAACGAGATGCTCGCCGCGCATGGCCTCGCCACGGCCATTCATCTCGAGGAGGGCGCGGGCATCAGCCGCAACAACAGTTTCACCACCCGCGGCCTCGCCCAAGTCCTCGAGCTCTTTGCGCCCCACGCCGACCTACTCCATGGCCACGACGGCGGCATGAACAAGACTGGCACCATGGACGGGATCTGCACGCTCGCGGGGTATGCCGACACCTCAAACCATGGCCGGGTGCGTTTCGTGATCTCGCTGACAAGCAATGACGACGAGATGCGGTTCCGGCTGCTCCACGCTATTGAGTCCGGCCTGTAGGTTTCGCCGTCAGCCGCGCTAACTTTCTGGGTTGCAGCGGTTCAAGCCCGGAGCGCTTAAGGAGCGGCCAGCAGCTTGTTGGAGCATCATCGCATGAAGCGCCGCCCCAAACTGCGAGCCACTACCGAACGATTGTACACAATTTACGCGCCGGGCTCGCGGAAAAGTCATCCGAGCAGCACTGCTTGGTACGAAAAGACCGCGCAATGGTGTGAAGAGAGTGGTAGCGGAGGACGGATTTGAACCGCCGACACACGGATTATGATTCCGCTGCTCTAACCAGCTGAGCTACTCCGCCAATCCTTGCTGCTTCCGCCCTTAACGCGCAGACGTGAGCGCGGTGGGCGGCCTGTGCGCTAGAGCGCAGATTTATGCCAGCCGAGGCCGCTTTCCAAGCGGGATTATGGACTTGATCGGGAGCCTCGCCCTCCGGCTACGGCTCGCTTTTATACTATTAGAACCAAGGGGCTACTAATCCGTCAGCATTGATTTGACGATCGAGGCGGCCATTTGCGGCCTGGCCGCCTGGATGGAATCGCCTGCGCTGGTGTTCGCGAACCATCCGATGATCAAGTTCGACCCCTCGAAGACCAATCTTGCCAGCCAGACGATCGCATTTGTGCGGGATTTCGCCGGTTTTGCCGGGCTGAGCGGCGTTCAGGCGGCGACCCTCTCGGTGATCGCCGCGGCCTTCGAAGGCGTCGGCGTCGTGCTCCTTATTCCGATCCTCTCGATCGTCACCGCGAGCGACAGCGACACAGGCCCGATTCACAGGATCACCATGGAGGCTCTCGACCTGGTCGGGGTGCAGACGCGCACGGCGCGGCTGTCGGTCCTGCTCGGCCTGTTCGCGCTGCTGATCGTCGTACGCGCGGTGCTGGTGACGCGCCGCGATTTGACGCTCGGGACGCTGCAGCAGCGGTTTTCGGCGATGATCCGCGGCCGGCTCGCCCAGCGGCTTGGCGCCGCGCCCTGGCCGGTAGTGTCGCGGCTGCAGCACGCGCGGATCACGCAGATCATGACCGGCGACGTCTTCCGCATCGGCGCCGCCGCTTACTACATGGTGCAATTGGCGACCGCGGCGGTGGTGATCGCCTCGCAGATCGTGCTGGCGTTTCTGCTGGCCCCTTTGCTCACCCTCATCGCGCTGCTTTTGATCTTGGCCGGCGCCGCTTCGGGTTTCATGATGCTGCACCGCGCGCATGATTTCGGCACCGCGCTCGGCCGCATGAGCACTGCACTGACGCACGAGATGACGCAGTTTCTCGGTGGTCTCAAGGTCGCCGCCGGACAAAACCGCCAAGCCAATTTCGTCGCCGAATTTCAAGACAGTTTGGCCGCGCTCACGCAACAGAGCATCGCCTATCTGCGCCAGGAAAATCGCAATCGTCTCGCGGTCGGTCTCATCTCGGGATTGACTGGCGCGCTGATTGCCTTTGTCGGCCTCGCTCTGTTCGATCTGCAAGCGCCTGTGATCCTCACCATGCTTTTCATCTTCTCACGGATCTCGGGCCCGGCGGTGCACATGAGCGAGTTGCTGCGGAATTTTGTCACCGCCGTTCCGGCCCATGCGGAAGCGCAACGGCTCGAACGCGAGCTCGCGGCGGCTGACACTTCGAGCAAAGAAAGAACCGCAGGCGCCATCGCGCCGGGCGCGATCGTGTTCCGCGACGTGACTTTCCACTACGAGCCTTCGGCCGGCGGCGTCGAGCGCGTTAATCTCAGAATTGCGCCCGGGACGGTGCTGGGTGTGAGCGGGCCGACCGGCGCTGGCAAGACGACGTTCGCCGATTTGCTGATCGGACTGATCGAGCCCGACGCCGGCGAGATCACGGTCGGCGCCACGCCGTTGCGCGGCGCGACCGCGGTCGCCTGGCGGGATCGCGTCAGCTATGTCGTGCAAGATCCGTATCTGTTTCGCGATACCATTCGCCGCAATCTGTTATGGGCGAAACCGCAGGCGAGCGACGCCGAAATCTGGGATGCTCTCGCCATCGCGGGCATCGATGAATTCGTCTTAAGCTTGAAATCGGGACTGGAAACCGTCCTCGGCGAACGCGGCACGCTCATTTCCGGCGGGGAACGACAACGGCTGTGTCTTGCCCGCGCCGTGCTGCGGCGGCCATGGCTCTTCGTTCTGGACGAAGCAACCAGCGCCCTCGATGTCGCGACGGAAGGCAAAATTCTCAACCGGATTGTCAATCTCAACCCGCGTCCGACCATTGTGATGATCGCGCACCGCGACCAGAGTCTGGCCTATTGCGATCGTGTCGTTCGATTTCAAAACGGCCAATTCGCCGCCGACGAACCTGCACTTGTGGCCCAACCGCACTGACAAAATTCAAAGCCGAAATTCAAGGCCAGGTGTCTTGGCGGCGGTCTTGGCAATTTCGTTCGAGCACCTAAATCTCCATGGTCGTTTCGCTCGATGGGTCCGCCGCGATTCTACGGGGCCCCGAGCCCTAGAACGGGAGATTAGGATGAAGCGCAGCGTCATTCCCGCAGGCTTGGCAGCTATCATTCTGGGAGGGTTCTACGCTTTACCACACGCCGTCGCTGCAACGCCGTTCGACGGCGCATGGAGCGTCCTCATTGTGACCGATCACGGCACTTGCGACCGCGCCTACCGCTATGCGCTGCGGATCGCCGACGGCAAGGTCTTTTACGACGATCCGTCCTTTAACGTGTCCGGCAGCGTCAACGCACGCGGCCAGGTCCATGTCGGCGTCGATGCCGGCGGCCAATCGGCAAACGGCTACGGCCACCTCTCCGGCAATTTCGGCGAGGGATCGTGGAGCGGCCGTTCGTCAACCTCGGAATGTTCAGGTCACTGGGAAGCCGAACGTCGCGGCTAGCATCCGAAGCGGCACGGGCGCAGTCATGCCGGCGCCGGTGCAACCATTCGCACAAATCTGATCAGCGAAAAATGCCCGAGCGGCGGCATCGGACGCCGTTCGACAAGGCTGACGCCGCCGTGTCGCGATGCCCATTGCGCCAGCCGTTGCCAGCGGAATTCCGGCCGCCAGCCGAGCCGGCGCCCGAGCGGCGCGAGCGAGCTTTCGCAAAACGCCCGTAAGCCGGCCTCAGCGCCAAGATGATTCACCAAAACGATTTCGCCTCCGGGCCTGATGACGCGCGCGAATTCATCGAGCGTCGCTTCCGGGTTCGGCACCGCGGTGATGACATATTGCGCCACGACGACGTCAAAGGCGCCATCGCCGAAGGCAAGATGCTGCGCATCCATCACGGCGAGCCCGTCAACATTGCTCAGCTGCAGCTCGGCGACGCGGGCTTTTGCCTTGTGCAGCATCGGAATCGAAAGATCGATGCCGACCAGCCGGTTCGCCGCGGAGTAGTCCGGGAGCGACAAGCCGGTGCCGACGCCAACTTCAAGAATACGGCCGCCGGTGCGCTCCGCCGCCGCCACCGACGCCTTGCGGCCGCGGTCGAACACCGCGCCGAATACCAAATCATAGACCGGCGCCCAGCGCGCATAGGCTTTGGCGATGACCGCTTTATCGAGTTCGTCGGCCATCGTGCGGCGTCAGAGCGAGAGCCGGAGTTTCGGAAAGATCATGCGTCGCCGACTAGAGCGAAATGATTTTAGGTTGAATCCACATTTCGCTTCGGCTTGTTGTTTGGGCATGATCTCTTTCAGAAAACCGGGTTCCACTTTTCCGGATCATGCCCTATCAACGTGCGGCCGCCATGACGGCGGCGCCGGCGCGCGCTGGGCGCGCCGTTTGCACAGTGGCGGCGATGAAGCCGCCGCCCAGTACGCGCGCCTGGCCTTCGGCAGCATCGTAGAACACGCAAGCCTGTCCGGGAGAGACGCCGTCTTCGCTGCCGACGAGCTCGACTTCGAGACCGCCCCCGGCGCCGCGCCGCAGCCAAGCGGGCCGCGACGAACGGGTCGAGCGAACCTTGACGTAGATTTCAGGATGGCGCGCGAGCGCCTCATCGATCGTGCCATCACCGAGCCAGTTGACTTCGCGCAGTCGGATGCGGCTCGTGTGCAACGCTTCGCGCGGGCCGACGACGACCCGACCCGAGGCGGCGTCAAGCCGCACGACGTAGAGCGGCGAACCGGTGGCAATGCCCAGTCCGCGCCGTTGGCCGACGGTGAAATGAATAATCCCGTCGTGGCGGCCGAGCACGCGGCCGTCGAGATCGACGATGTCGCCCGGCGCCGACGCGCCCGGACGCAGCCGTTCGATGGTCGCCGCATAATGGCCCGTCGGCACGAAGCAAATGTCCTGACTGTCCTGTTTGTCGGCGACGGAAAGCCCGAAGCGGCGGGCGAGCTCGCGCGTTTCACCCTTGGTGCGATCGCCGAGCGGAAAGCGCAACAGATCGAGCTGCTCGCGCGTCGTGGCGAACAGAAAATAGCTCTGGTCGCGTTCGGCCTCGCGCGCGCGATAGAGCGCGCGGCCGCCGTCCGGCAAGGAGCGCGACGCGACGTAATGTCCGGTCGCCATAGCGGCGGCGCCCAATTCGCGCGCCGTCTCGAGCAGGCCGCGAAACTTGATGGCCTGATTGCACTCGACGCAGGGGATCGGCGTTTCGCCGGCGACGTAGCTCTCGGCGAACCGGTCGATGACCGCTTGCTTGAAGCGGTCCTCATAGTCGAGCACGTAGTGCGGAATGCCGATCCGCGCGGCCACCGCGCGGGCATCGTGAATGTCGCGGCCGGCGCAGCACGCGCCCTTGCGATGCATCGCCCCGCCATGGTCGTAGAGCTGCAATGTGATGCCGACCACGTCATAGCCGGCATCGGCCAGCAGCGCCGCCGTCACGGATGAATCGACGCCGCCCGACATCGCGACGACGACGCGCGTGTCGGACGGCCGTCCCTCGATATCGAGCGTGTTCAAGGGCATGGAATGAAGAGGTCCTGCGGCTTAAGGCGGTCGGCGTTCCCGTAGTATAGGCAGCACGGCCCGCATTCGCCACGGTCCCGATAGGCGCCCGCACCGGATTGCCGCTAAATGAGCGTCCTGCTTAGGCAAATTTTAAGTGGCGCTGCGTAAAGTGACCCACTGTAGAGTTGTCGAGTACGTGAGAGTCACTATGACCGAACCCCATCGCCCGAGGGTCAAATATGTCATCGGGCCGGACGGTTCTCCCCTGACGGTCGCGGATTTGCCGGCCCCCGGGACGAAACGTTGGGTCATCCGCCGCAAGGCCGAAGTCGTCGCCGCTGTCCGCGGCGGGCTGCTGTCGCTCGAAGAGGCCTGCAGCCGCTACACGCTGACGGTCGAAGAGTTCCTGTCCTGGCAATATTCGATCGACCAGCATGGGCTCGCCGGGCTGCGCACGACCCGCATCCAGCAATATCGCCAGTAACGGACGTTCAACGAATCTCTCCGCGTTGCCGGCCGCCACGCGCCGCGGCCGCGCGATCATGCGTTGAGAATGCTCGCCCGTTAACCGGCCGCTAACCATGCGGCGAGCAAATCTTACTGCATGCGCGCGCCCGTGCGCAGCCGGGGAAATGACCCCGCGGCCGCGCGGGAGGGGGGAACGCCGCCGATGGGCGATTTGTTGGGGCTGGTCGGCCGCACGGTTGCGGACGTCGAGCGGGATCTGATCCTCGCCACCCTCAAACATTGCCTGGGCAATCGAACGCGCGCGGCCAACGTGCTCGGCATTTCCATTCGCACCCTGCGCAACAAGCTCAACGCCTATGCCGCGGCCGGCATGGCAGTGCCGCCGCCGAACGGCGAGCCGCAAGCGGTTGCGTGATAAGGCGGCGCGACAGCGACGACAGATTGCCAAATTCGCGAAACCTGGCAGCGAAAGGAATTATTTCGTCGCGTCCCCGCCATCGACCATGACGGTCTCCACTTCGCCGGCGCCATTGCGGCGGAACGCGGCCGCTTCGTCATATTCCTTCGACGTAAAGCAAGCGACGCCCTGCTCGAGGGTCGGAAATTCGATCACCACGAAGCGCTGAAACTTGTGCGGCCCTTCCATGATCTGAAAACGGCCGCCGCGCGCCAGCACCTTGCCGCCATATTTGGCGATAATGCCGGGAACGAGATCGGTGTATTTCTTGTACGCAACCGGATCGTTGATCTTGGAACGCGCGACCCAATAAGCGGGCATTTGCCTTGAGCCTTTCGTGCAGTCGTTTCAGATCCGGGCGAAGGGGCGCCCTGCTCTCTTATTGCCCTGCTAGTGCCGCGCCGTAGCCGGGGCCAAGCTACTCATGCGGTTGCCGCCAGGTAGCCGTTGCAATCGACGGCCTTTCCCGAACGCTGTCATGAGTTTGACACTACGAACCGCTGGAGATGCAAAGCATCGCTCCGGCACGACGAAAAGAGAATCACTCGGCGGCGCGGCGCGCGGCGACGATCTGATCGGCGGTGCGGCCGGTGAGTTCCGCCATGTGGTCGAATTTGAAGGTGAAAGTCCCGGCGCCGGCGGTTGCCGAGCGGATTTCGACGATGAGGTCGCCGATCTCGGCCTCCGGCATTTTGGCGCGAACCACGTCCCAGCCGTCCCAGCCTTCGCGCGTATCGAAGCCGAGGATCTGGCCGCGGCGGCTCGACATCAAGGCATTGATCTTCGCCGTGGCTTCGCTCGGACAGACAATCTCGACGAGGTGAATGGGCTCGAGCAGCACCGGCTGGCACTGCGGCAGGCCTTCGACGATGCCGATGCGCGCCGCGGTGCGGAACGCCATGTCCGAGGAATCGACGGTGTGATAGGAGCCGTCGATCAAAGCCACGGTGAGATCGACCACCGGAAAACCGAGCGGCCCATGCTTGAGCGCGTCGATGATGCCTTCCTCGACCGAGGGAATGTAATTGCGCGGCACCACGCCACCGCTGATTTTGTCCTCGAATGAAAAGCCCGTGCCGCGCGGCAGCGGCTTGATGTCGAGCACCACGTCGCCGTATTGGCCGTGACCGCCGGATTGCTTCTTATGCCGCCCGCGTTGCACGATCGGCTTGCGGATGGTTTCGCGATAACCGACGCTCGGCGTGCGCCGCTCGATGGCGACGCCGAAGCGGTCGCTTAAGCGTTCGGTCGCGACGCGAAGATGCATTTCGCCCTGACCCCATAGCACGACCTCGTGCGTTTCCGGATTGTGTACGATGATGATCGAGGGATCTTCCTCGGCGAGCTTGTTGAGCGCCTGGCCGAGTTTCACGTCGTCCTTGCGCTCCTTCGCCGAGATGGCGATGGCGAGCACCGCCGGGTAGGGCGCGACCTTGGCGAGCGCGGCATGCGCCTGCTTGCCGACGGAGAGCGTGTCGCCTGTTTTGGCTTTGTCCAGTTTGGCGAAAGCGACGGTTTCGCCGACGGCCGCCGGCCCGCGCTTTTCGGTGGACTGTCCGGTAAGCTTGAAGACACCAGCGACGCGGCCGGCCTCTTCGTCGTCCGTGAGAAACGTCGTGCCGTCGCCGGCCTGACCCGAGAGCACCCGCGCGATCGACATTTTGCCACCGTGCGCGGTGTTGTGCGTTTTCAAGACATAGGCCACGACGTCGTTGCTTGCCTTGACGCCGAGCCGCTTTCCCGTTTCCGCCACCCCCGGCGATTCATGACGCAGCGCCTTGAGAAGCCGCAGCACGCCGTTGGCGCGCGCGGCGGTTCCCATCAAGACCGGACAGACCTGGCCGTCGCGCAGTTCACGCGTCAGATCGTCGAACACCTTGTCGCGCGGCGGCTGAATGTCCTCGAGCAGCTGCTCCATCAGCTCGTCGTCGTGATCGGCGAGCGTTTCCAGCATGGAAAAGCGCGCGGTCTTTTCCAGATCGACGGCATCGCCTTCCAGCGGTACGACCTGCGAGGGGGCATATTCCTTGTAGACGAAGGCGCGTTCCAGCGCCAAATCGACGAAGCCGGTGATGATGTCGCCGGAGAAGGTCGGGATCTGCCGCAAGATCAGTTTGGTGCGCGATGCCGGCTGTAAGAGCTTGAGCACGTCATGCACCCCGGCATCGGCCTTGTCGATCTTGTTGACGAACAGAACTCGGGGAATTTTCCGGTCTTCGAGCTCACGCAGGATCAGCTGGAGCTGCGGGATTTTCTTTTCGTCCATCTCGCACACGACGATGGCGGCATCGATCGCCGGCAACACCGCGCGCATATCGTGAATGAACTCGACAGAACCAGGGCAATCGACAAACGAATACTGGTCGCCCATGAAATTCGTGGTGGCGACGGTCAACTCGACGCTCATCCGATGATGGCGTGCTTCTTTACTGCCATCGCCGACAGTATTGCCGCCTTCAATGGTGCCCTGGCGCTGGATCGCGCCGGTGCGGGTAAGGATCGCCTCAAGGAGCGTCGTCTTACCGCTTTGAAACGGGCCGACCAGCGCGATGCAGCGCGGACCGACCGCGCGCACGCCATTGCCGCCATTTGCCGCCATCGTAACCTCCCGCAATCGCCTCCTGAAGCCGACCCGTTGTTCCGGCGCGGGCCGTGGATCGCTATCGTTTCGCGCGGGCGGGTACGGGTCAAGAGGCGTGACACGACGCCTCGTCGGAATCTCGACGAGAGCAGCGTCGTGCGCGGCGAGGAGCGCGTCACACGGCGTCCATGACGGCGCGCATGACGGCGCGCATGGTAGACCGGCGGCGCGGAAGCGGCCGATGCGATATTGGCGACAGCGGCTAACCGCCGCGACGTGAAATGGCGCGGATTATTGCGCGTAGTGAAGATCGAGCGCGCCGACACCGGCCGCGATATTGAGGCCGACCTGGCCCTGCACCGACAACGGCTGCAGCGCGACCGAATGGTTCGATCCACCGATGAGCACGTTGGCGCCGAGCCCGGCCGCAATCGTGGCCTCGGCGGACGCGCCGGCATAAGTTCCCGTCAACATCCCGGCATAGCGGCTGGTGTCGGTGAAGACGCCCCAGACCATCGCGCCGCCGGTGGTGAACCCGACATCAACGCCGATTCTCGTCATGGTCCCGGTATAGGCTTCCGGCGGACCATTGTCGGGCTGGAAGTTGCAAGCCACGTTGCGCTGCGAGCCGACAAGCATGCCGACGCCGGCCGAAATCGAGCACTTCAATGTGCCGACTTGCACGCGTCTCGCCTGTGCATCGACCGGCGTGATTGCAGCTGTGGTGAGCGCTGCCGCCCCGATGAGCGCAGCCGCGATACTCCTCAAAACCATGTCAGCTCACTCCCTCACTTGGCCCGCCCAATGGGCTATTGGGAGTATTCTAGGGCATGGCCCGACAAAGTGGAAACCGGTTTTCCCAAAAGGCCATGGCGGTCAAACGCCTGGTGTGGTGGAGCAAAGTGTGGCGAACTTCGGAAACAGGACATTAGTGTGGTGGATTTGAAGTTCCTATGATTTTGCTATCCGCAATATGCGGATGTGGAGGCGAAGCTCGCGACGCTGTGCCATGCACCCGCAAAAGACCGTGACTACGTTTTCACGCGCTACGCACCTACGCCCGGAATTGAATGACGCGCCGGTACTTGGCGGGCCGCCTAAAAAAATCCCAGCGACTCGCAGCCCGTGCCGGCCGCAAAGCTCCCCTTGGCGCGCTTGTTGGCGATATCGATGATATGGACCGACCCGTCGCCCTGGCAGGCGACGAACAGCTCATTGCCGTGGAATGCCATGTCCATGGGCTGCGAACCGACTTTGATCGCGGTCTGCTCGCGAAACGCCGGATCGATCAGGCTGACGGTATCGCTGTTGAGGCTGGTGACGCCGATCAGGCTGTTGTCGGGCGCGTATCGGGCGATTTGCGCCGGTTTCGGCACATCCTTGAGCATCACCTCCTCGCGAACGCGGCCCGCCTGCGTATCGATCAAGAACAAAGTCGGCTGCGCGTCGTCGACCGCGACCACGGTGCGGCCGTCGGGCGAAATAGCGATACCGGCAAGCGGACGCGGCGTTTCGATCTTGCCGAGCAATTTCCGTTTCGGCAGGTCGATGACCGAAACCGTGGCGTCTTCCTCATTCTCGGTGTAGAGGCGCTGGCCATCTGGTGCGACGATCAGGCGGTGACCGTTGGTCGAGCCGGAATCGATCGCGTCGACGACCTTGTTCGTCTTGCGGTCGATCACCGCCACCACGGCCGAGTTTTCGCAAGTGATGTAGATCAATCCGTCGAGCCCGAGCTTGAGCGTGTGCGGCGCGATATAGGGGCGCAGGTCGATGGTATCGACGAGGGCGCGCTTGCCCAGATCGAACACGCAGAGATGATGCTGCGGATTCGGATTGCGGCCGTGAATGCCGTCGCCGAAGATCGGCACATAGGCGAAGCCCGTTTCCGGCACCACCAGCAATTCGTGGACGGTGCGCGGGAGGCCGTCGATCACAACCTGGGTCTCATAGGTGGCGGGATCGAGGAACAGGACTTTCGCACCCATCTTGTCGACCGCGATGATGCCGCGGTCCAAGTCGTCATCCAAGTTGGTGTCGAAGTCGGCGTCCAGTTCGGCCATCGGTTGTTTCCTCGCGATCGAGCGCTCGGTTTAGCGTAAATCGCAAGCCGCGTCATGGCAGTCTGTCATGGCAGTCCATCATGGCGATGATGCCGGCAGCTCGCGGCGAAGCGGCTCGCATGCCACCCACCTTCAAATCGGGCGGCCGCGCCGTTCACACGCCGAGGTAACGGTTCATGATCTCGGGCGACGCGCGCAAATCATCGGCGCCGCCTTCGAAGACGATATGGCCGTTGTTGAGCACGTAGACGCGGCTGGCGAGGCTCAGCGCCGCGCGCACATTCTGCTCGACAATGATGAATGTCTGCCCCTGCTCCGCCAGGCCGCGGCAGACTTCTAGCAGGTTCTGGACGATATTGACCGCCAATCCCTCGAACGGCTCATCGAGCAGAATAAGACGCGGACGCCGGATCAAGGCGCGCCCGATCGCCAACATTTGCTGTTCGCCCCCGGAGAGCGAGCGGCCGTAGCTGCCGCGACGTTCGCGCAGCCTCGGGAATATCGCGAATATATCGGCAAGCGATAACGGCTGGGCCGCGGAAAGCGCCGCGAGATGGAGATTCTCTTCGACGGTGAGACCGCCAAAAATGCGCCGCTCCTCCGGCACCAATTGCAGGCCGAGCCGGGCGATGCTGTGGCTCGGCATCGTTTCAATGGGCACGCTCTCGAAGCGGATTGTACCGGTGCGCGGACGCAAGACCCCGGCCAATGTCTTAAGCGTCGTGCTCTTGCCGGCGCCGTTGCGGCCGAGAAGCGCCACGACTTCGCGTTCGCGCACCGTCATCGACACGTCGAACAGAACGTGAGAGTCCCCGTAATAGGCGTTGATCCGTTCGGCCTCGATCATGGCGCTTATCGGTTTCGACACCAGTGTGGTGGTTTTGATGTTCCTATGGTTCTGCAGCACATTCGCATAGGACCTTCAAATCCAAAACCCACACTAGAATTATAAACGTGCCAGTGTGTCCTTTCGATTCCGAAGTTCGCTAAGGGCGTGCCGTAAGGTGTGGCGAACTTCGGAATCGCTGGTGTCATGGTTGTCGGGATCACAGGGGCGCCGCCCCGCCGAGATAGGCTTGGCGGACGCCGGGATCGTTGGAAATCTCCTTCGGCGTGCCTTCCGCCAATTTACGCCCTTCATGCAGAACGGTGATGCGTTCGGCCAAGGCAAAAACGGCATCCATGTCGTGCTCGACCAGAATGATCGTGCGGCCTTTGTTGAGATTGCGAATGAGCTGCTTGGCGCCCTCCCGCTCGGCGGGACTCAAGCCGGCGAGCGGTTCGTCGAGCAACAATACCGACGGCCGGCAGGCGAGCGCCAGGCCGAGTTCGAGCCGGCGCTTCTCGCCATAGGCGAGTGTATTGACGGCATAATCCGCGCAAGACGCGAGATCGAGCTCTTCCAGAAGCGCATCGACAAGCCGTTCCACGGCGTCGAAGCCGTCGGCCGAGCGGAACACGTCGAGCCGCAGCCGGCCGCGATAACGCCCAAGTGCGCCGATGCGAAGATTCTGGCGCACGGTGAGCTGCGGAAACAACTGATTGATCTGGTAACTCTTGGCCATGCCGGCCTGATAGGCGCCGGTGACGTCGGCCGACGCCATATTCACGCCGTGCAACAG
>JBAPZR010000608.1:0-1519 GCA_049285335.1 Xanthobacteraceae bacterium
CTTGGGGTGGCTGGGTGACTGGCAGCACTGCCATCAAACTTGCGGATGAGCGGGCTAATACCGCCGTCGTGACAGCCCTCACGCCGATCTGCGTGGAGAAATTCCTGCAGAACAGCGATGCGAAAGCGAACCTCGCAGTCTTGCAAAAGATCTCTACGAACTGGGAACAAGGCGATTACTTGGAGGAGGGCGGCTGGGCGACACGGCCTGGTGCTATCTCTCCCGACTACCAGCTGGCCAGGGCGTGTGCAGAGAAGTTGGCGCAAGCCAAAACTGCAGCCCAATGAGCTGAAATTGTAGACCTCGAAGGCCGCGACGATCCCGTTTGCTGCGTCCGTTTTTGTGCGCAAAGCAGGAGTGTGGAGCATGGATACTATCCTTTTAGAGGCAGATAGCCGCGGATCGTTCACATTTACTTTTTCCTCGTCACGCGGAGAAATGTCTGGCCGCGTCAACGTAGGAACCGAAGGTCCCCCGGACAGGCGGTCGATCGCAGACAAAGAGCAAGCGGCCAAAAACCAGATTCTAGCTCTGGCACGAGAACTCGCCCAGGTCTGCGAATAACGATCGTCGCCAAAATGGTAGGGAAGCCAATCATGACACCGGGCTACGTCACTGCGAACTTCGCAATCAAGGCAGGCTATTTTTTCGTGGGGGCACTTGTCCTCATCTTTGTCGGCATGCTGGTGCTGACGGCAGTACACCCATAGTCAGCGCCGCTTCCATGACAGTCCGGACAAGCAGCAAAATGGTGAACTTCGCTCATCCGTTCTTATTGAAAGGCGTCGATCGAATATTGGCTGCTGGAGACTATCGGGTCGTAACGGACGAAGAACTCATCGAAGAATTATCATTTCCGGTTTATCGCCGCGTGGCCACCATGATTTTCGTTCCGGCGGAATCTGGCAGTGCTTCTGCGGTTGAGATGGTGACCATTGACCCTCAAGACCTTCAGGTGGCGCAGGAGCTGGACCTAAGCCATGGCGCTTAGTTTTCCAAATCAAAACCGCTCGTTTGATGCAACGCGATGCGCCGTGCGGTTTTGGGGGCACGACGGCGCTATGGAAGCGTCGTTTTTCGTGACTGATGATGCTTTGAGGCGAATCACACCCAACATGCAATTCGACGAGGACGGAGTTCTGAGCGCCTTCGAATTAAACCGCCATCTGATTTATGCAATTGCCGCCAAGGTCTATGGGCGTGGTCGCAAAGGATCTTACGCGCTGGTTGCCGCCGATTTTTGACAAATGCCCCGCGCATGTCCGAGAGCCGCCAGGCCAAAAGCCTTCAACAGACTTCTGCAACAAAATCGCCGCTCCAACCGAATTAGTTACCGATCTCCCGCTCAGCTCCCTGCTTAGGGCTCCCAGAACGGCTTCACGGCATCAAAATCCCGCCCCGCCGCTCCCCGGCCGCCGTGGTCGCATTGATTGAAGGGAAGCGGAAAACGCACAGGCGAGGCCAACAGGCGGCAAGAGGAGACAATGATGGCAACTTTCATACCCGTGCAGTTCGGCAA
>JBAPZR010000609.1:0-5098 GCA_049285335.1 Xanthobacteraceae bacterium
GTCATCGCGATTGAAAATACGCGATTAATTGCCGAACTGCGTCAACGCACGGATCAACTCGGCCGCTCGGTGGCGGACCTGCAGCGTGAGCGCAACAACAAGCTCATGAACTTGGAAGCGATGGCGGCATCGATTTCCCATGAGGTGAGGCATCCTCTTACGAGCATCGCAACGAATGGCCGCGCGGCTCAGCGATTTCTCGGACATTTGCCACCTAATGTCGAGGAAGCGCAGTCAGCCTTGAAAAGATTAATCGGCGACAGCCATCGCGCGAGCCAGCTCTTTGACAATATCCGGGCCTTGTTCGGGAAAGCCGACGAGGGACACGAGCCCATCGACGCGAACCAGTTGATTTGCGCCGTGGTAACAGGTTTTCGGGAAGATCTGGAGCAACACGGGATTGCTGCCGACGTCAAGTTGCAGGAAGATTTGCCCAAAATTATTGCGCGTAAAGGCCAGTTGGAGGAAGTTCTCATTAATCTGGTCCGCAACGCAATTGAAGCAATGCAGGCGGACAAAAACGATCATCAAGTGCTGCGAGTGAGCAGCGGACGCCACAGTGAGGATAAAATTATTCTGTCGATCGAGGACTCGGGCCCTGGAAACGATCCTACCCCAGCGAGGCTCATCGCTCGACCATTTTTTATCGACCGGCACCCCCGGTCGTCGATGGCCACCGAGTGCAGCGCCGTGGCCACGCGGCGATCGGTTACGGGGTTATGAGCGGCCGTATTTAACCGCGGTATGCTGATCGATGCCGAGCGCTTTGGCGATTGAATAAGGCGTCTCACCTTTCGCGGCTCGCTGGGCGATCTTCTGGCGCAGCTCTAGTCCGAGCTTCGGTCGCCCAATTCTAATGCCGTTAGCCCGCGCTCGCGCCATGCCCGCCTTTGTCCGCTCGCTAATCTTCTGGGCCTCGACCTTTGCTAAGGACGATAGCAGCGCGAGCAAAACATTCCGTACTAGCTCGTTATCTGTCGCGAGGTGCGCCTCGGTATAGGAATGAAATGCAATGCCGTAGGAGGATAGGCGCTGGAGATGAAGGACGGTTTGCATCATGCCCTCCCGGCTGAACCGATCAAGGGCCCAGAACAGCACGCAATCGAATTTTCGCTTTGCCGCATCGTCGAAGAGCGCGGCAAATTGCTTCCGCTTATCCGCGCCCTTCCGGCCGCTTTCGTAGTCGACGTATTCGCCGCTGATCCCGTGGCCGGAATTGACCGCCCAGGCCCGCAGCTCCCGAAGCTGGTTCTCCGGATCCTGTCCCTTATCGTCGGTCGAGACCCGCGCATAAATCGCTATACGCATGGAATCGCTCCAGTAGGGGAAAAAGGGGTCATTAGTTGGCAGTGGCCAAACCCCAGCAAAATCAGCCTCGCGGGGACTTGGTTTGTTAGTGGAGAAATCGTCCCCTTTATCCCTTATCTTCTTGCCGATGTCAATGCTGCAGTGCTACAGCATGACGGCTTGGCAGCATCTCGATGCTTTACGTTGGACCCGTTTTGCAATAGGCCTAGAGGCGCTAGGGAGGCCGTAGGAGCGTGTTCAATGGCCAAGGGCCGCCGGACCACCAGCGAGCGAAAGAAACGCGCCAGCGAAGCCCGTAGGCCGCCGGGTCCGGCCGGACATTGTCCAAACGAGCGTTTACTTGCCAGAGGCTGCCTATGAGGCGCTGCGGCAGGTCGCCTTCGACGAAAGGCGCAAAATCCATGATTTTCTCATGGAAGGCGTCGAGCTGGCCTTGAAGAAGCGCGGATACCCGACAATTGCGGAGATGAAAACCAAGGGCAAAGGCCGCTAACGCCCGCTGAGGTTCTCTGGCCATTGTTTTATCAATACTAAGTCTCTGACGCTGCAGGGATTTCCTGGTGAAACAATATTTGTAAGCCCCCATTGCTCACAGGAATAACCCATTGATGCTGCAAGGATTTTATTGATTGGTATTTTGCGACCTAGGCGTCCGCCGAAAACTCAAGGACGGGCGGGCGAGCCAAGGCCGAAAAACGGGGGGATATCGTGCCGGTCTCCAATTGCGACGTGCGCGGATAGTAGCATTATCAGCACATGGGCAACTCTCGCGCTCAAGCATCAACACCCGATTTATTCTCAACGGCAGCACCGGGTCGAGAGCCTTCCTCGCCACTCCCTCTGGGCTCCCCGCCCACAGCGGCTCCCTTGCGACGGCATGTTTTACCCAATGACCTGACGAACGCCATCAAGCAGCTGGAAGATAAAGAACTCGACCAATTATTTTCGGCGGTGCTCGCCGAACAGAAGCGCCGCGGCAAAAGCCATCCCAAATTGGAAGAAGGGGTACGCAAACGACGGATCGGAGCGGTGGCCGTTTCTTTGACATAGGGAAAGTTGAACGCCGTTCGCGCGGCTTTTAAAGCGGGTGTTACGCCATCGAGGATTGCACCGCAGTTCGGAATTCCTCAATCGGATGTGCGCAAAGCGTTGGCGTCCGATACCAAACGTTGAAATTTAAAGCTTCTTCATTTCGAAACAGTGGTTCGATTAAGTAACAATTAAGCAACATTAGTGGGGACAAGGGTTGGCTGCGAATACAGCGTCACTTGCGGGCTGCGTCGTCCTCGCCGCTCAACCTTGATCAGGCCAGCCTTTTCGAGTGCACGTAGCGCTCGGCGCTTTGCGTCGGGCTGGATGCCCCACTCCTGCAGCATAAGGTTGGAAACGACAAAAGTTTCAGCGTTCCGTAGCCCCTTAATGTGCCAGAGCGCCAGACCGACCAACAAGGCCTTAACACCAAGGTGGCTCGCCCGACACAGCCAAGTAACATAGATGGGACCCTTGATGAATTTATCTTTGATAGGTGAGGCTCGGCGACCTTGATGGACACCACCTTGCAAGTGACTTGGTGGTTCGACTTGATCAATCCGGAGATAATTAGGGTCCCAATTCATAGTTCTACTAATATTATTATGAGACATAGAGGATACCTGACGTATACGCACTTCAATACGGCAACATCCGCATTTTGATACCAGAGCAAATTATGCTGCGGTCTTTCGCTGCTGTTCGTTGATTAGTTTCATAACGCGGTCCCACATAGCGGTGCCTCGCTCATCCATATAGCGGTCCGGGTAGCGAACAATTTTGGCATCGGTGCCTAGCTCGAAGCCGTCGAGCACGATGCGCGACGCCTCACGCATGGCGTCCTGCATCCGCTCAATATCCGCGTCCAGCCGTTCGAATGGGGCACAAATCAGGACCGCGTCATGGACCGGTGCACAAATCTCTATGCCGCACTCAGTTCCGATGCAGCAGGCGAGCCGCAACATTTCCGCGCGGTTCGCTTGCATGGGGAAATTACGCAGCGACCGCTCATTGGCAAATGCTGGCACCCGCACCCGCCAGCCAAACACGGTGCGTAGGCTGAGAGTAAGCATCGCATGAGCTACGACGCGATCCGACCAATTCCAGAACACGCGATAGGTTTCCCGATGCAGACGCAGCAGTTCACGGGCGCAAATAGGCGGCTGCCCGATACGCTGAGCTAGGGATTCAGCCCCCATGCCGTACTGCACCGCGAGGACAGTGGATTTGAATTGATCGCGGACGGCTTTGTGGGTCACCTTTGTAGCGTTTGGTGGTGCCGCACCAGCCTGCTTGGCAAACGTCAGGTAAGGATCGCCCGACAAATAGGCGTCCTTCATCAGCGCATCACCAGACAGGGCCGCCGCGATGCCGAATTCCTGCTGCGACCAGTCAATATAGGCGAGGCCGTGTCCTCGAGGCGGTTGGATCAGCCCCCGCAGCCATACACTAGGACCAAAAATGAACTTGGTGTTGCTGGGTTGATTGCGCCCCGTGCGCGCCCGGAACGCCGACAACAAGGTGCGGTTGCGGCCATCACGTCCCACAGCAAGGTCGGATAGGCGCATTTGCGATAGAGCGGTCCGCAATTCGCGCAACGGCGCGACCGCTGGCCAGGCTCGAGCCATCTCCCTGAATGTGTCGTCAGTCAGGTCGAGCCGTTCACTCTCAAGCCTTGGCCATGGAATGCCGTTGCGGGCAAGCCATTCAGCAAAACGATCAGCTTTGAAAGTTCGGCCTTCATAGACACCGTAATGACGATCTATCTCGGCGATGAGTTGGTCTTGAATGTTTGACCAATGGAGCCGCAGTTGTTCAAGCGTTGCTGTATCTATCGGTACACCGTAACGCTCCATCCGCGCTGCCGCTGCCATGTAACGGCCGCGCAGCAAAGCGCGGGGTAGGTCGATGTGCGGGACCATGGCGGGCAATAGCCGCGCCAGTGCCATTACGTCGCTTTCGCAGTAATCGAGGATGTCCTTGCGTTCAGCATCGGTCCACCGTCCGCCGCGCAAGACCAAGTCGCGCATATCGTTTTTCTCAACGGCACCGATACTATCCAAGCCGTAGTAGGCAAGCGCACCAAGTAATCCCACGCCGCTGGTTGTCGAATCACCGTTAGTGTGATTGCGAAACTCGGTGAACAGGTCCAGCACGCGTTCAGGTACAGGCCAGCCGAGCGCAAGATGACAACCGATTTCGGCGCTGGCGTAGTAAGCGACAAACAGCGTGTCGGGACCGGTGGGGTAGGGAGGCGCTGCGCCAAATTGGTTCCGCCAAAGGCGCAGCTTCTGACCGGTGCGTAATTCCCAAGCCACGAGGCAGATGGGCTCGGGGTTCCCGCCGGGCTTCGCGTCGAACTCAAAGTCGACTGCCCAGATTTCCGCAAAGGGATCGAGGGGGCCAAGGACTAGTTGCCCGGCATCACCAGCACCGTTCCCGCCAGCCTCGGATACTACCACGCCGTTTTGACAGGCAGGGTCGCCCCCGACCTCATCGGTCGGGAGGCGATTAACTAACAAATCCACGACTACACGACCCCCCGGAGACGTTTGACCAGAGGGTGATCGATGCTGTCCACCACGTGCGCGCCGAAAGCGATCTTGAGGATTTCCCCAAATTGAAGGCTTGGCCACACTGGCTCAGGCATTGCTCCACCAGCCTCGACGATTTCATAGGCTCCGAGCGACATGCTTGCAGTAACTCGCACCCATTTCTTCATGGCTAGTTCAGCCGCAATCGCGGCTGTGCGATGCCATTC
>JBAPZR010000610.1:0-3751 GCA_049285335.1 Xanthobacteraceae bacterium
GTCGATGCGCTTGCGACTCGAATCGCCTCGTTCGACAGGCGGGCTATGTATGCACAGTGCTTTGTCTCTCCGTAAAATCTGGTTCCGCTGAAGTGGTAGACCTTTGAGGTTAAATTTACCCAGACAACGGTATCGGTGGGGCAGCGCGCCTCAGCTTGTTGCTTCGGTCGAAAACTTGTTCGCCCCGGCTGCTGAAGTGGTAGGAGACGCTCTGGCGGATGAGGTTGGTGAGGGAGTTGGCTTGGCCGGAGGAGCGGTTGCCGTTGGTGCCGGAGCTGGAGCAGCTGAAGCCCCTGTAGGAGCGGCGTAAAGGGCAAAGACTGCCGAGAGACCGCAGGTTTTTTCGTCGTTGCGCGCATGCGCGCGTTGCCCTGACGTTTTGTGCTAGTATCTCGATCAGCGCATCATGGTGCTCGATCAAGGCAAGTTCCTCGCCGAGGGCACTCCGCAGGAAATCGCCGCGCGCTTCATCGGCCGCGAGGTCGCGCCGAGCCTGAATAGACGACGTGGCCGTTATCGAGCACGTAAGCATGATCGGCAACTTCGAGGCTCATGCGCACGTTCTGCTCGTCGCCGCCGAAACCGTGCCGCCCCTGCGGCATTGGCGACAGCGTTGCCCAGCTGTCGGTGTTGGGATCATAGGCTTCGTTTTCGGGAAAGGTGTGATCCGGTGGCAGCTCGCCCCCGAGTACTAGAATCAAACCTGTAGTACGCGCTGGCAAGGCCACTCCGTGGCGTCGGGAGTGGCGCCGCGGTGGTCCACTTGTGGGTCGCCGGATCGTAGACGTCATGTTCGCCAGTTCGCTCGATAGGGATACTTAAGCGTCCACCAATAACGTGAATTTTTCCATCGACAACAATAACGACGAACCCGGCTGACCATAATGTGCCGGTGTTCATAAAATTAATGTGCCGGTGTTCATAAAATTTCGCGACACCATGTCGTCTGTCGAGGATAACGGCGCTTGTTTCATCGTCCGCGATCACGGCGTCCAAAAGTTTGCCTATGTCTATTACGAGGAGGAGTCCGGCCGCCGGCGACCACGAAAAACGCGATGCCCGCCCCGCGCTTCCCGCTGCTTCATGCACCTTTTGTCGCATGACTTATGGGCGCGGAGCGGGAGGCGTTGACGGACGTTCACGCCTCACCCGAGCGGCTCGTGAGCAAGCCCGCGAAGCGCAAGAGCGTGGGCAAAACCAAGCACATGAAATGCAGAAATCAACACTGCAGGATTATCACCAGTAACGGGCAGTCTCGGGCGGCGGCAGCGGTGGGCCCACGCTGCAGCCCGGATGAACGGCGGGGCGTGGCCCTTTCACACTCTGGATCAAAAAAGCATCAGCCGAGCAGAGAAATCACGCAACCGTTAATCCCTGCGGTTAGCAAATAGTGCTAACGTAATGGCTAAGCCGCCTTGGGGTGGTGGCGGCCGTGGGAGAAATCTCGGTGGCCTATTTTCACGAGACGAATAACCCTGAGCGCACGGCAGAAATTGACGCATCGGTTGGGTGTTTGTGGCGTTTGTTGTTGCTATCACCACAATCACTGCAATCGGTCTTGTTGTGTACGGTTGCCTGTAGCAGTCGCTTCGGCACGGCATCCCTCGACTGTTGGGGTTCAAAGCGAGGACCCAGCATTGAGCACCGTTAACCTGGCGCTTCAAAGAATCAGGCGGCACACCCTGATGGAGCGGTGCACTAAGCTGTTCGTCTCATGTCTCGTTCTTGTAGGGCTGCTTATGGCAGCAGCCCACATCGGTTGAAATTCACACCCCAAATGAGTCCAAGTCAGAGGTATCCGGGCTGACGTGCATCAGCAATTGCCGGGGAGTCCCTGGCTCCCGGCATTTTTCACGTTATAACCGGTCGGGATTTTCAGCGGCCGCGGCAGCTTTGCTACATTCGCCGCGATACGCCTCGTCTCGTCTCTCGTAAGCAGTGCAAATCCCGAGTTCCGATCACCAATTCGCAGTTTGGCCCGACGAGTGCCCAAGCTCCGCCGTGGTTTCGGCTAACCTCATGGATGCACGACCTGGCGGCGGCTTGTGGGGACGGGACTATGCTTGGAAGACTAACGGGTGCAATGGGGTCTCTGTCTTTCTTGCTGGTGACGGCCGCACCGCTCCAGGCGCTGGCGCAGGACGAAAGGCCTGTCCCACCCCTGCCCATTCCGGATGTCGCCCCTACTGCTACTTACATCCCGGATATCGCCCCTACCACTACTCACAGGCGAGCCCGGTTGGTGACGCCACTCCCGCAACCTCGCCCTGCGGCGGTGTCAACGTCGGCCGCAGCCGCACCCACGGCGCCGAAGAAGACACTGGTTCAGATAAACGACTGACAAGCAGCGTGCGGCTCCTAAGCAACTTTATCGCTGAGCGGCAGCTCCGGCAGCTTCGCGATGTTGGCCGCGATCCGGCGGCCCTCGTCGCAGGTGAGTAGCTTGGCGGTCGATCGCCGGCCGGGCTCCTCCTCGTAGTACACGGCTGCCAGCTTTTGGCCGTTGTTGTCTTTCACCAGAAAGCACGCGCCGATATCCTCGACCGACCAGGGCGGTGGAAAGCGACGGTTGGTTAGGGTCATCCTTGCTCGGCCGCCGCATCGACAAGTGGCTCGCCGACCGCGTTCGGTAATCACGTATAGTTTCGTACGTGGAAGTCGCCTAATGTACAACGCTCCAATCAAATGCGCGATTTCGATACTCGAAGCCAGTGCAGCAATGATTCGCCCGCGCTGACCAGCAGACGCAAGCTCTTTCAATTGCTGAATCTGATTTCTGTTCAGCCTAATCGACATTCATCCTCACTGCGGCAGGCAGGGCACCCGCTCGAGCTGCAGGACCAGGCGCAAGGCGATTACGGCCTCATTGATGTCGCCGCCACGGGCGGCCGCCTACGAAAAAAGGCCACCAGCTCGGAGCCGGTGGCCTAGTTTCACTTTCACAGGACCGCGTTCCTCTTGAAACGCGGCAACCAATTCAGAGCCAATCACAGCATCCGGACCTTGATTTAAATCAATTGCCTCGGAAGCTTTGCGAGGAACCAGTGCAACTGCTCAGGAGGGGCAGGTATCCAAACCCGAACAGAAGGAAATCGTCACGCTTTTTGCTTGGCCTTCCAATAGCCCCGCCGCCGCTTCCAATGCTTGGTCGGAGACTTCGGAAAAGTTCAGGATGGCTTCTTCGATGTCTGTGAAATTGATGATGCTTTCATTCATGACAGTCGTCCGAGCTGAAATTTTGTGGCCCAGGACGCGGGGGGCTGGGGGGCTTGATGCGGTCCTGGGCCACTTATCGAGTGGCCCCTGTTCCGGCAGGCCACCGTGTCGCGCTAACTCAGCTAGTGGCGAATCGTTCCAAGAAAAGCGTGCAGCCCGGTGGTCATTTTCTGAGCGGCCGGCGACGTTCGCTGCCGCCCTTTTTTAGTGCCATCCACGCCAATGGTCGTGCCATCCGCGCCAGTAGGTGCCCCGGCGATGGAAGTCCAGGGCTGCGCCAGCCGATTGACAGACCCCCGTTGTCTGCAACCTGTCTAGATTCACGATTTATCTTTTTGAATTGAAGGACGAACGCCACCATTCGGCGAGATTAGCGCCGAATCAAATCAACCTAACTTTTGTTCCGCCGCCATCGGCGAAACAGCGGCAGCTACTTTCGCGTTTCTTATCAATACAAATTGAGGACATCAAAATGGATCAACATGACCAGGAGCTATTGAGCAAGCAAATGCGAACGCTTAGACCGCCTGAAAAC
>JBAPZR010000611.1:0-2643 GCA_049285335.1 Xanthobacteraceae bacterium
CGGTGACATGAAGATAGGGGTCGGACTTTCCCCAAATGAGTAAAAGAGGGACCTCGGAGCGCCTGAAATCAGCCAGACGGGCCGTGTTGGCAGCGATTTCATCTGAGTATTGATAGGTCATTTGGGCGAAGGCAGGTCCCGCGCTTGGCCGTTGCCTGAAGTTGCCGTCGATAATCGGACCAAGGAACTGGTTGTAGTGGGCTTTCTGTGCCTCGGTCAGGCCTACCTGCATTAGGTCGCGCTGAAAGGCAAACAGCCACGCGAACTGCTCCGGGCTCACCAAAGAAATGCCGGGCGAGAGATTTGAGGCGTTTGTTCGCGAAGATGTCGATAAGCTCGGGAACTCGCAGTCCAGGGGCGTCGCCGTAGAACGCGTTCATCAAGCAGACGCCGGCCGCGCGTTCCGGCTGCTTCAGAGCGAAGTTGACGGCGGCCGGGCCACCGGCATCGTGGCCGACCGGGATGATCTTCTCGAGCCGCAACGCCTCCACGACCACTTCCAGATCCTGAAGCTGTTGTTCAAAGCTGTAGTGCGCGCCCTCCGGTTTGTCTGACGCCCCGAAGCCTAGGAAGTCTATCGAAATGGTTCTGCGCCCGGCCGACGTCAGGTGTGGAATGAGGTCGTCATAGATGTGCGAGTTGTCCGGAAATCCGTGCAGCAGCACGAAGGCTGCCCCGCTGCCCGGAAAGTCGCGGACGTACAAGCTGCCGCGATCGCGCGGAACTCGATGTTCGGTGAAGGCGTCCATGTCCAATTCAGTCCCTCAGTAGGCGCGTCGTCCACCGCAAACCGGCTGTGGTCCCTCCAACACCTCCGCGCATCGGCGCAACATACCCGGCGGACTTTCGTTCCATCCGAGATTGCGGATCAGCTAAGGTGATGGCGCGGTCCTTTCGCGAATCGCTGCGTGCGCGTTGCCGATTTTCGGCAGGTCCAAGCGGACATCCCGCGAGGGACATCATTCCACCGCTGGGTGGAGCTCGAGTGGTTTCTCCTATCGGGTTTGATCTTGTAGGGTCTTTCATGCTGCTGCCCACGGCGTGTTCTCGGGTCCAACGGAACACGTACTGCAGCAGCTGCTGGGTTCATGACGACTCGTCAGATCATTTGCCGCAAATCCGCCATAGCATGCACAGCGTTTTGCGATTAACGGCTATTGACCGGGCGGTCTGTATGAAGCCTGAAGTTGTATTCTCTTTTTGCGGATGGCCACAACTTCGTCCATCGTGAACAGACGATGCGCCTTCACGTTATGAACGCCATCGGATGACGCTACCTTTGGGAGAAAGCCGTTGGGGTTTCGGAAATGCTCGATGCCGATGTCGCCGCCACGACGCTTTTTCAGGAGACCTAGTCGCCCACTGTTGGCCCGGCACAAGCCAAGAAATTCTAAGAGCGCGCGGCAGTGCATCAGGCCAGCCTCGATAGCGGGGTTTGTAAACCCGTTTAGATTTCCCTCGATCGCCCGCGCTGCGCAAGGCGATGCTGCAGGAGATCGGCGACTATGAGATCGATGTGCCTGACTCGAGTCAGTCACATCCGCCTCAAGCGTTATAAGCAGGGGGTTCTCCCTCGAGTCAGAACCCTCCTGCGACTTGGCTGACTCGAGCAAGTCAAGTCCTATCGCTGCTTGATCGCCGTCACGACGAAATCCATCACGCCTTTGTCGAATCGCAATGCGGTGCTCAGGCCGTCGCCGTACCAAACGACGTTTTCGAGGATCATGACCAACTCGCCACGCGTCATGTCGTCCGTCAGGCACAGCTCAGGGATGACGTCAGGCTCGGGCATCGGCGGATCTCCCGGCTCAAGGCCGGCAGCCTAGAGCCCCGACGCGGCGATCGGCAAGGCGGCGCCCGGGCTCCGGCCATCGCGCTGCTGGCTGCCTGGTACATCCGTCAGTGACAGTATGTTAAAGGTGGATTTCCAGCGTCATTGACTTGTTAGTGACAACAATCTAGCGTCTTGGCGCACGCGTCACTAACAGAGGGCATGATCAATATGAAGAGCAACGGGTCCCGGCAACGGGCTTACATGAAGCGTTTGCGATCTCGCGCAGAAGCGAACGAGGAGAAGATTCGGGAGCTGGCTGCGGAGCGCGTCAAGGAGCTGGCGACAGAGCTGGCGAAGGAACGAGCCGACGATGCCGCAAAGGAGCACGCCGACGAGGTAGCCAAGCAGGCCGCCGAGGAGGCTTACAATGAGGCTTACAAGGAAGCCTATGACGAGGCTTATGAGGAGCGCTACAAGGAGGAGCTAGAAGACGAGTATGAGCGTCTGATCGCCGAGTAACCAGGCTTGCCCCGGCAGGCCGGCTATCGGCTCTCCCTTGAGGGAGCTTAGGAGACTCGTCGCCCCCTCGCCGTCGTCTCAAGACGAAGTCGCGTCGCCCCGCATCCGCGATGGAACGCGCGAGCCTGCCACAGCCGTAGCCGCTGGCTGGCGTTCCGGGGCTGGCCCGCTACCCCGCGGAACGACGCGCGAAACTCAGTTTTCATGGACGCCCAACCAATGAATAACCAATGAAACGCCGCAACTAAACGAGAACAAACGTCGGCGAACGCGCGCGGAAATGCCGATTATTGCGAGACTTTCCGGTGCGTTAACAGCGCTCATAACCGCTTGGTTGGAGGTTCGAGTCC
>JBAPZR010000612.1:0-2502 GCA_049285335.1 Xanthobacteraceae bacterium
GAGATAGACGACGCCGTCCTTGAAGCCGCGGAATGTGATGTCGCCGCCGTCATTGGCGACCGCCGGGCGCACTCTCGTCTCGATCAATTCTTTGATCGTGGCGACGGTCCCGGCATCGGCTTCGTCAAAGAACTCTTCGCCGTCCTTGATCTCGGCGTGACCGGCGGTCATCAACGGCGCGCCGGACATGAAGTGCTCCATGATCGCGCCGAGGATCATCGGCTTGAGCTGCTGCCATTCGCCGGCGCTTTTGGTCACCGTGATGAAATCGGAGCCGAAAAACACGCCGCTGACGCCGGCGATGCCGAACAGCCGCTCGGCAAGCGGCGACTGCTCCGCCTGCGCGCCATCGCGCAAATCGAGCGTGCCGCTTTCCAACACCGGATGGCCGGGAAGGAACTTCATGGTCGCCGGGTTCGGCGTCGCTTCGGTCTGAATGAACATTTTGTCCTCCATCACGTTGCGGCTCGCTGGCCTCGAAACCGCGCCGTGACTTCCATCAATCTACCATATTAGGTGGCGAACGGCGTTGGAAGTTCAAGATTGCCGCGGCGAGCGGGGATTTTGCCGCTCTCGCAACGGCCGGCTGCGCCGTTGTTACGAATACACGAAGCCGACGACTCATAGCGTCCAGCCGGCCATCATCCGCATTGATGGCTACGACTTCACCTGGCCGAAAGAAGTTCGGCGGCCAGTTCGATCTCGCCGATCAGGTCGAGCATCACAAGGTCTTTTGTTGCTCGCCACATTCCTTACACCTGTATAGCACCCGGACCTTCCCTGGATCTGCTGAGACGCGATTTGACGCTCCGCATTTTCCGCATTTGGCCTCTATACGCGTCCTAACGGTTTTGCGTTCCAAGGCCTCTTTCACCAGACGTTCGGTCTCGTCGCGCATCAGTTGTTTTGACATGTCACGCTTTCTTTGCATCTCTTTTCCGCGAAATAGGCTTCATTTTCTACCTACCATACTGTTGAGGGGAACCGCGCTTCGCATCACTGCGCGTCCGCTTCATATCCACTTCTCTAATCAGCCGATTGAGGTCGAGCGCCTTCAGACGTACGATCTCGACGCTGTCCGGTCGGCCGAGAGCTTGGAGCGCCGCCGCCGGCTCATGCGGGCGAAAGCGCGGCAGACGACAAAGCGAACATTTCCAACGCGCTTGGCCGATGTCCGCTTTCGGGGATATAGGAGACGTGAAGCAAAATGGCCGCGATGTTCCGGAAGATGTAGGCGGCGTCTTATCGGGTCTCTGACATCTGATCCCGCTCTCCGCTTACCCTTCCTCCTTGTTTTCGATGTCGCCGCCGATGATGTCGGTGACATCGGCGTCCTCTTCTTCCTGTTCCTCGATAAGGGTGTCGTCGTTGTCGACCGACTCGTCCATCTCGACTTCTTCCTCGTCCTCGATCCCCACTTCCGCGGGCGCGGGCTTCTTGACGGTGCCCTGCGCCTCGGCCTCTTCGAGAGAGACGGTCTCGATCTCCTGCGGCTCGGGTGCGGGAGCCTCCTCCGCAACTGGCCGGCGCGGTGCGACTGGGGCGGCCTGCTGCCGTACCGGTCGAGTCGCCACCACGACTTCATACACCGCCCCGCATTTTGGGCAGTGAATCGGATCTTTGTTCAAATCGTAGAATTTAGCGCCGCAACTGGCGCAGAGCCTTTTGGTACCCAGTTCGGGTTTCGTCACGGTCCGATCCTTCGTGCAATTTGGGGGCTTCACTTGGCCAGTCGCAAGGCGGCTGTCAATAGTCGATCCGTCGCGGTTGAGCCTGGAAAAAGCGGTCGGAATTCCTGACGCGATTTCATCGAAACTGGAGCGCTTTGACGACAACCACAGGATGGTCTGCATGTCCGCTTATGGCACAAAGCGGACATGGCGATCGCGCTCAGTGTGTCTGCTTTCGGGGGCAAAGCGGACATGGATTAAACGTCTTTCGCCCAACTCCAGGCCTAACCATTCCCAATCTGCTGATTTCACCCCCGTAGGTTGCAACGGCCGGGCATCAATTTGCACTTGATTTGATGCGCGGGAGGAAGAAGGAGAGTAGGATTAAGTTGGCTGAGGGGCTGTCCCGATTGGGGAGGTCCGAGATGTGTGACTACAGTCTCCACAGCGTCAAATCACGACCGGCGAAAGTTGGCGATAAGCTCACTACGCACAATTTTGGTACGGGCACGGTAGGGTTGGCAGCATCCAAAGACATGAACATAGCGGTCTGTGTCCTTCCGGGGACCGAGCTGTCTTTTGCCGACGAGGTTAGGTGCTTACCGAAGGGCTTGTTAGCCTGTCGCGATGAAATAATTGAGCATAAGACAGCCATCTTTCGGCAAATCAACAAAGACAGGGTCGTAGCGCATCACGATGCGTTGGAATTTCCGGATGGCCGGATCGCGCTCCTGACAACTCTGTGTGAGGGCCAGCAAGCGACCGTTCTGCAATTGCCGGCAGAACCAAAGACCGCCGTTGAAGCTCAATCCCAGCGGCGCGTGGCTTACAT
>JBAPZR010000613.1:0-3175 GCA_049285335.1 Xanthobacteraceae bacterium
GCGCCAGTCACTAACGCGTCGATCTGCGTCCTCGCGGTACCGACAGGTATAAATAAATTGAAACCCAAACGCCCGCCCCAGACAGGCGTTGCGAACGTATAGGCAGGTGTGAGAATAGCGATATCGACATTCGTTTTGATGTCAGCGTCGAGTTGAACCGTCAGTGGCGTCCGAGGGAAGAGCGGCAGCGTGTCCGCCGCCGCCTGATTGCTCCCCCCCATCAGCGTCGCATGAAAGTAAGTTGCAGAGAACGACCACCCAGGCTCACCTGGAACTGCGGCAAGGTTGGCAAATGTGCCAGGTGCCCAAAAGCTTGCGCCGCCTTCATCGGCCGGCGACGAGCGCTGGCCAAACAAAGTAGAGAAAACGATTGCCGAGAGTAAAACCAGTAACCTCGGCGAGCGTTTTTCAGAACGTGCCACAGGCCCCCACCCCCAATTGTCCATGGCATGGTTACTGTAAAACGTCCCTGCAAATTATACAAGGATTGAAGAAGGCAGATCGGTTTGGCGCGCTCACAGATTTTAGCGAGTTTCAACCAAATCCGCACCACTGCACCATCCCCTAAAATTGATCGAGGGCGCGAGCTCGAGAATCAACGATGGTCTATTAGTGCTATGTTGCGAGATGCGCCGTTGAGTTTTACGTAAATCGACATGAAGGGGGGTTACGATGAAACGTCGGGATTTCAACCGGCTTGTACTCGGAGCTGGAGGTAGCTCCATCCTTGCGAAATCGTCGCTCGCACAAATGTCGGCCGACGAATTGCAAACGACGCCTTCGAAGGCGGGCGCACCAAGCATCATTATCAAGAATTCCCCACGGACCTACAATCAGATCAATGTTCCGCGCAAATATACGGCTGGTCGACGCCGCTTCACCATTTACTGGACTTGGAGCTACCCCTGGGAATCCAATCGCGATGTTGAATGAGCTGGACAATGGTTTCTCGACCATGACCGAGGTGCGCCGGGTCGCTTGGCCGCCGAACGACGAAGCGTCTTCAGTCCCCGTGATACCCGTAGGCACGCCCCCAACCCCAATACCGGGGACACCCACGCCCCAATTGACCGGGGGCATAATCACGTGATCACACCGGGTAGAAGCTGGCCCATGTCTATTTTGAAGATGAACCGGGATGCAAAATCATGGCGCGCCACCATGAATGGCTGCTAACTGAGCTTTTGCGGAAGGATTGATATGGTTGTCGATGCTGACGGCAGCAAATGGCTCCCTCCGGGCAAGATAAGGGAATACTACGTTGAGCGCCCCGATACGACCGACGTCATGGATTGCTACAAACAGATCTATTTGGCCGTCCTCACCGGAGAAGTACGAGCGCGATTGCATGGCCGTGTTCTTGGCCCTGAGCGGCTCAAGCAAATAGCCAAACTGAATGATCCCGACAATCCGTTCGCGCTGCCGCCGGATCTGGAGCTTTCAGTTGAGGATGCCCAGCTGAAATGGAAAGCATAGTTTCATTGCCAATCCCGCCGCCCTGGTCCGCCGAAGAACTGGACGCCTGCTTCGTCGTGAAGGACAGCGCCGGACAAAATCGCGGCGCTCAGCGGCTAAGCCGCTGACCAGCTAGCACCCGGTCGCCTGAGTCTCTTGATCGTCTTCCGTCGGACCACGCTCGGCGGTTAAGCCGCTTGTCTCGACGCCACTTTCAAATCGAATGGCGGCATGTTCCCAAGTACTCGCCATTTTCAAGTAGAGTTGAGATTCGTCAGTAGTTGTCCGTGCCAGTTTTTTGTGTGGCAAATAAGGGAATCCAATTTTGCTCTTTCGCCTTTAATAGAATTGGCATGCGCGCCGCGCCGCTTTCACTGAACCGATATATAGATGAATTTCCTCTCGGCGTGGGTCAGCACGAGTCAAACGCGCACCGATGTCGCGACGGGTGGCGAAGCGAGCTGATGCAGGATGTCGACCAGCTCAGTGTGTGCTGGCGATCCCCGTTCGCTGAAGGCCTCGATCGGATTCGCCTCGGTCAGGCGATTGAGCCGCGTGAGCAGGCGAATGCGCTGACGGCGGGTAAGCTTGGCCTCTGACGAGCGCCATCGGAAGAATAGGCGATAGAGTTCACCGTCGCCGAAGAGCACGTTGAGTTCGTGTATCGTGACATAGACAAGGAATAGCACCATCAACCACACTTGAATCGACAAAAAGCGTGCCCAGGAAAAGTGCTCGACTAGGTGGGCGGGAAAATCGGCGATCAGGCCGCCGGCAGAGAGGAAATGGACGAGGCGCTCGGCTAGCCGCACCATCAAAACGCATAGCCAATAGATCGCGCTCTTAAAAAGGATGGGCTGGATCATCGGGGCACCGTCGAAGCGGCGCATAAAGGGAAGGTTGTCGGTCACCAGGACTGCTTTTCCGACCAGCAACGCAGCTACCGTCGCAGTGAAAAAACCACTGAACTCAACGCCGTGCTCTTCCAGAATTAGGCGCTTGGTCCACAAGATCAGGTTGAAGCCGACGAAGAAGAAGATCGTTGGCGGTAGCGCATGTTTCACCTGTTCGAGCCACCAATCGAAGGCCCGGCGTAGGAATGGCGTCGGCGCAGGCGGAGCAAAAGCAGGCTGGCTCATACGGTACCTCGCAAGGATGATGGGAGCTATAGTCTAGAATGCCGCCCCAAAGACGGCGGTACGAGGAGCGTAGATGAACGCAGTGCCCACCGCGCGGTCCGGAAAATATTGGCGCTTCAATTTCAAGACCGCCAAGGCGTGGGTTGCTATTCAAACCGTCATAAATTCGGGTGGTCTATTGGATTGTGTTCGCAGGGAATTGCGCGCACAGTTAGTAGGCTTTGGTACGTGACTAGCGGCGATGCGCCACGGTTGAACATTCCGCCATCTCACTCCGGGACATGATCAGCTAGCATCAGCTGCCAGGCTGCGCTGCTGCACGGCCGAGTGACACGCGTAGCCGGAGGCCCGTCCGCAAACCATCTCCCAAATCGTAAGGTTCGGTCATGGTCATCATTCTGATCACCTATCTTGTCTTGGCGTGGCTTGTGTTCTGGAAATTCAAGCTCGTCAAATTGGGATGGCTGTCCGGCACTGTCACGGTACTCATCGGTGCATTCATCCTCGCCGTCTTCCTGGGGATGTTCAACTATCTGACACCTTCCGGAAGCTTTGTGATTGTTTCGCGGGTGGTCGAGATC
>JBAPZR010000614.1:0-2301 GCA_049285335.1 Xanthobacteraceae bacterium
CGCCTGGTTGGGGGTGTGGGACAACGACTGCGACGTCTGGCGCCTTTTCGGGGTGCTGAGATGAGCAAGATCGACGGCAACGATTCCAAGAATACGCTCTACTGCTCGTTCTGCGGCAAGAGCCAGCGCGAGGTCCGCAAGCTCATCGCCGGGCCAACGGTCTTCGTTTGCGCCGAATGCGTTGAACTCTGCAAGGAAATCATTGGCGAGGAGAATAAGTCATCCCTAACGAAATCGCGGGACGGTATTCCAACCCCCAAGGAGATACGCCAGGTACTCGACGATTACGTCATCGGCCAGGATCATGCCAAGAAGGTACTCTCAGTCGCGGTCCACAATCACTACAAGCGGCTAAAACACCAAACCGATAACAAAGATGTCGAGCTGGCGAAGTCGAACATCCTGCTGATCGGGCCGACCGGCTCGGGCAAAACGCTGCTTGCGCAGACGCTGGCGCGCGTTCTCGACGTGCCGTTCACCATGGCGGATGCGACCACGCTGACTGAAGCCGGCTACGTCGGTGAGGATGTCGAGAACATCATCCTCAAGCTACTGCAGTCGGCCGACTACAACGTGGAGCGCGCACAACGCGGCATCGTCTATATCGACGAGATCGACAAGATTTCGCGCAAATCCGACAATCCCTCGATCATCCGCGACGTTTCGGGCGAGGGTGTACAACAGGCGCTCTTGAAGATCATGGAAGGCACCAGTGCGTCGGTGCCGCCGCAAGGCGGCCGCAAACACCCGCAGCAGGAGTTCGTGCAGGTCGACACTACCAACATCCTGTTCGTATGCGGTGGTGCCTTCACCGGGCTCGAGAAGATCATCTCGGCGCGCAGCCGGCCGGGCTCGATCGGCTTCGGCGCCAAAGTCACGGCGCCCGAGGACCGCAAGCAGGGTGAGATTTTCCGCGACGTCGAGCCTGAAGACCTTTTGAAATACGGACTGATCCCCGAATTCGTCGGACGGCTTCCGGTCGTGGCGACGCTCGGAGATCTCGACGAAGCCTCCCTCAAGCGCATCCTCATCGAGCCTAAGAACGCCCTAGTGAAGCAATACCAGCTGCTATTTGAGATGGAAGGCGTCGATCTCACTTTGGCGGACGAAGCGCTCGGCGCTATCGCTCGCAAGGCAATCGATCGCAAGACCGGCGCGCGGGGTCTGCGATCAATCATGGAAGCACTGCTCCTTGACACCATGTTCGACTTGCCGAGCCTCGACGGTGTCGAAGAGGTGATGATCTCGCAGCACGTCGTGGAGGGCATCGCGCGACCGCTCTACAGCTACGCCGCACGCGCCGGCGGCTCGAGGGTTACCTAAACGCGCTTACGCCTGATGGACGGGCGATAGAAATCGCAATAAGAAACTCGGCGATTGCGCCCGAAGTTGCGGAAAGGCATGCCCCATCTGGACGTAATGGACGCCATCAGCAGGGTCTCCCTGTGAAAAGATAATTTGGCTCTTGCGGCGCTTACCAATGCCGCGGCCCTCGCCGATCTTGGCGAGAAAGAATTTCGAAACGAACAACGGTCGGCGCTTAGTAATCGCCGCTGGCTGACCATGCACTAATGGGCGCGTGTCGAATACGGCCCGATCGACTACCAGGAACTCTATTATTCTGCGCCGAAGCGCAAGGCGCTGGCGGCGCTCGACGAGGTCGACCCCAAAATCCTCAAGACCTCGCCAAGCTCGGCCTTCCGCTGCGCTGAAAACTATAAGGCGATTACGGCCAAATACCTGACCGTCAATGAGTTACAAAATTGACGGATAGCGTGCGGGAGCGCGGACGCTATTTCCCACAACCTACGCCGCAGAACTCTCTACAGCCTCATCAAGCTCTGAAATATGCGGTTGATCGTGCAGAACGACATTCAACAAGGAAGTGTGGACTTCCAAGTGGCCGTTGTAATCAATGAAGCCCAATTTGCGAAATTTGTTCATGAAGTGACTCACGCGAGAGCGTGTAGTGCCGATCAGCTCCGCGAGCGTCTCTTGGTTGACCTTCGCAATGACCGGTTCGGGTCGACCGTCCTTGCCAAAATTCGCCAGCAAAAGAAGGGCTCGTGCCAGGCGCTTCTCGCTCGAATTGAATAGTTGATCAACCAGGTCCCCCTCAACTCGGATGGTCCGAGCCAGGAGATGCGAAACGAACATCTCGGAAAACGCCGGCTCCTCATGAAGCACCCGGATCATGGCGCCCTTCTCTAGCCGCATGATCTCGCATTCCGTCATTGCCGAGGCCGTCCCCAGTCGCCGTGCCTGCCCGGTCAGGCATCCTTCGCCGCAGAATTCGTCCGG
>JBAPZR010000615.1:0-3738 GCA_049285335.1 Xanthobacteraceae bacterium
GCTACCACCCGGCGCATTGCCGCCCGAACCTGCATATAGCGTCGGTCTCGGTAGCGCTTTTTGAAAACGTAACCAGCGGTCATGTGTTGCTCCTACCAACAAAGACCTCTGTCGCCGCCACGAGGCGCAACAGCAATGGGATTGCCGTCCGCGTCATAGGCCGTCCGTTTGATCGGCGCTCTCGTGCCGTCCGGCAGCGCATTGTGAAATTCTGAAATGCTGTCCTTGGGCGGCGGCAGCGCCACGGGCTGGCGTGTCGGCGCTGGCGCGTCGAGCGCTTCCGCGCGCAATTCCATCATCGGCGGCTTGCGCTCTGGCGGAGGCGGTTCAGGGTGTTCTGTCGGTCGCGTGTAGCCACAACACGGACAAACGTCAACGCGGCCGCGCACGATGTTCAGCGTGACCGTGGGCAACACAGGAGGCGTGATCCGTTTAATCGTCTCGGCCAAGTTCACCAAATCAGTTGGATCAATCTTGCCGCCACCAACTAACACCGAGAGCTGGTGTTCGTATTGGAGTTTCAGCCCGGCTAACAGTTGCACATCGTCGTGTTCGATCGGCAGCTTCAACGTCTCGGCGGCCAGCGCTTTTAGTTCTTCAAGCCTGTCATAAAGTTGCTGGCTTTGTTCGCTCACGACGTGCTCCGCTTGTAGCTCGATAGTGGCGGCACAGGCGGCGGCGGAACGGCATCAAGACACAGCGCACGTCTGGCGCGATCGGCACAGCCTTCGATGCGTGCCAGCCCGACAGTGTCGAAGACACCGTTACGGACGGCGTCGGCGCGCGCCTGTTCGGCCAAAGCTGTCAGCTCGGCTGCACGCTTGATCGCCGCCACCATTGGAGGGTTAGCGGCTCGATCGCCCACAGCCGCGGCGTATTGTCGGGTGAGTACTCGGATGCGGACAGCGAGCGCCGTACGGCCATCAAACCGCTTGCGCTCGGATCGCATTCGACGTGGTATCGGAACGGTGTTTTGAAGCACTGTGAATGCCCCTGTGCTGCCCCGATACGCAACACGGGCAAAGACTGACGCAAGAAAGTACCGTAAAATAAGCAAAACCACAACTGCCGTGCACCCGCCTATAGAGCAGATGCTTCATTGCCGGCCGTGTTTGGCGGTAGTGTGCGGCACTATCTTTTTGCACGGTTCCGTCGGCTGGAATTGCCGTGAATTGGAGTAGAATTGTTTTCAACGTAGACATCAAAGAGGGGTGGGTCGTGCGGTATCTCGCTTTGATCATTTTTGTTGCTTTGTCAGCAACGCAAACCCGTGCAGATGATAACAACGCGCAGGGCGCTATAGGCAGCGGTATGAGTACGTGCGCCCAATTTGCTCAGAGGTACGCACAACGTACTGTCGTAGAGGAACTCTTTTTCCAGTGGGCGCAGGGGTACATGACGGGGATAAATGCGGCTACCGCTAAAGAGGCCGGAGTAATTAGAGATTTGAATTCGGATTCAACGGAAGACCAAATGGCGTGGATTCGGGAGTATTGTAACGACCATCCGCTTGCGATCTACCAAGATGCAGTGGGAGATTTGATGCTTCACCACCTCAAAGCAGTCCGGTACCAGTGAAGCAATGAAAATGGTTCGCTTAAGAGCTGGTTTTCTGCCCGAGTCGCCGGATGAGCGCTGGCATTTCTGGCAACAAATCGGCGATATCGACCGGTCCCGTAGCCAAGAATCCCAGGCGTAAATGCGTTATGGGGAAGTCGATGGCTGCTCTAACACGCGCAGAACGACGGCTGGTCTCCGAAATCGAAAAGATCGCGTCGATTGTGGGAATGGACTTCTGGAACATTGAAAAACATTACGAGCGGGAATCGTGGCCGTCTCGATTGAAGCTAATCAGGGACGGCTTTGTCCGTAGCGACGTCATCCTAAAATATACGCTGATTGATGAATTTCTCACTGACATGATCTGTGACTACTATTTTCGTAGACCAAACAAAAAGAGGAAGGGCTACCGACAACTATGGCGGACTAAGCCCTTCAGAATATTTGTGCACTATCTCATGGACGAGACGTTTTTGCTCAAAAAACTGATGACGGTCGAGGCGATCACCAAAGTGCCGTCTGACGTGTCCAAGGCGATCAAGCGCATTAACGACGTAAGAAACGCGCTCGCTCATAGCTTTTTTCCAGAAAACCGACGGCGATACATGGCGGACAAAAAGGTTTTGTACAAAGGCGCGCACCTGTTCACAGCTAAAGGCGTCGAACTATTTCAAGAGGACTACGAGATCGCCGAGAACTACCTTTGGGAGAAAGTGTTTGGGTAGCGTCGGGCAGAGAGTTTGGGTTGACAGCATCAATTCCGGTTTGTAGAAGCGGCCACCCCGCGGCAGCCACAACACATATACATAACCGTACATATTTGTTGTTTGATTCCGCAGGTGGGTAACTGCAGTAACAACAACACCCCCTGTGGAATGCCACTACTGTATTTGTAATTACTGTTTCTCGCTGGTGATCTTCGCGAAGCCGCGCGCGATTTCATCACGCAGCCGATCGCGGCCTTCCAGATATTTTGCTGCACAGCCGCCGTGGTGTTCGCGCGCCAACGATTCGAACTGATCGGCAGTCATGCCGCCGTTGACGGCGTGGTTGATCGCCGAGAAGAATTGCGCAGATCGATCGGCAGCCGGATCGGCGGCCAACACCATGCGCGCCATGCTTCTCGAATAGGGCTTGCTGTGGACTACCACAGCCCTAAACGGTGCGATCACGGGCTTTTTTGGTTTCCGCAGCGGCGGCATTGCCGCCCAAATATCCCACAATGCCGACGCACGAAATGTCTTGTCCGATAGATGCGCGATCCGCGTTACTACCGGAGTGCGACCGCGCTCGATCTTATTGGGTGTCGGGTAATTGATAGTGCCGGCGATCCGAAACGGTTGCACCGGATTTCCGGAGCAAGCGTCGCCACCGCAACGGTCTCGCATCAATTGGCCAAGCAATTGTCCGGGCTTGGCGGCGATCGCACGCGCAAACGGATAGTATTGGTGTCGATTGCCGGGTGACGTGGAAATGATTCCGGCTGCCGGGACCACGGCATTGAATACCTTGCCGGTGTCGGAATCATCGTCCGCGGCTGCGGCGAACACCGCCATGGTTTCTTCCAACGTGCCGCGGCAACGGCTATCCGGTCGCCCTGGTCGGACTAATCTCAGCTCGGAGAAAACATTTAGCCCCGCGGCATTATCGATCAACGCCGCCTCCACCATGCGGCCGACATCGCCGACGCTGAACGCGCACGGTGAATGCATACGGCTGTCGGTTGGAGCCATGGACAATAGCTGGATTACAAGCGGCGGGGCGCCCAAGCCGGCGATCGACGCGGCGGCTTTATCGTGGAGCCACGCGACGTGCTTGCGCACGGTGTCAGCGTCAATTAGATGTTTCATTGTTCCCTCGAAAAGACTTCGGCCGGGTGGTCTCTGACGCCACACCGGCCCGTTTGTTGAAGAGAAACTCAGAACGTAACGTCGTCGTTGAAATCCGGCTTGCGAGCGGTGGCCGGGTTCTCTGTCGTGGCCGCCGTGCCCTTCGACCGAGATTTCTTCGGCGATGGCGGCGGCTGCTTCTTCGATGGTGCCCTTTCGGGTACCGCTCTCACTCGGATGCACTTGACCCGTTTGCCACCGAAATTTGTCCAATCGCGATGGAGCTGAACCCAATTTCCGGGCCAGTCATCTGAGTCCTGCTCGTTGGTGACTTCGCAGATCTGATCCC
>JBAPZR010000616.1:0-1591 GCA_049285335.1 Xanthobacteraceae bacterium
GTGCTGATCCATGTCCGCTTTTGGGGGTAAAGCGGACATCGCGATTCAATGAGGTCGTGTCCGCTTTTGACCCAAAGCGGACATCGGGGTCGCCGCTCAACCAAGCCCCGGCGGTGCTATACTGCGCCATATGAAAGTCGAAGAAATCGCCGAAGTTGTCGCCAAGCTACCGCCCGATCAACTCGCCCGCTTCCGCCGCTGGTTCATCGCATTCGAGGCAGGTCACTCCGACCACGCCAAGGAACTCGACTCTACTGCGACCAAAATTGGTCGCTTCGCCGGCCGCGCGTTTGCTGAATTGAAAAAGCGCGCGAAGGAACGGTAGAAGCTGCCACAACTTACGAACGCACTGCGAGGGCTCGAAAATCTGAGCGATTCAAGGAGGCGAGACAGGGAACGACGACGGCGAGCGACTGAACGGCTAAACGAGGGCGCCCTAGTCGCATAGATCAGGTACCTGCGGTCCGAAATTTCCTTTTAAGCGGTTTCGTGAGTTAGCGACCGGCAAAAAGTAAAAATGTCGTTCGGAACGCTCAAGGAGCCCTTTTGAATGCATACTCCACTGGACAGAAATCCCTGGTGTAATGACAAAACGATTGCGCCTGCGTCACTGCTCTTCGCGCCGAAGGACAGGTGACACCATTTTAGCACTTAGCGGTCATGCCGAACGAGCTGACGCCGGTGAATGTCTTTCACATCGGAAAAGGCAATTTCCTCGTTGTGTTTGCCGGTATATTCGAGATCGAAGGCGGTGCGCGCCAGGAAGACAAGATCGCCATCGGAGTCCTCGGCAATGGATGCCGGGTAGCGCGTCACAAACCTATCAAGGATCTTTCGCCCGCTCGCCGCGATCCATCGAGCAAATTGAAACTCGGGCGTACTCCATTCGATTTCCAGTCCATATTCAACCTCGGTCGCGATGGGCGACGGGGTTTCGGGGCGTTCCGAAAGGGCATATTCATGGCGGGGTGGATGTGGCAGTTCCCGTGATTCCATTCAAGACTGGGCGGGTGGCTATGGCCATCTGATAGAAACGTCGAGATGACACGACATATGACGCCCTCGATCGACAGCGCCAAAGGGGCTGCGGCTTCTCAATGCGAGTCACCGCTTTTTCTTTTTCTTCGTCCCGAATATCAGGTTCCAGTTTTCCCTATATGCTTTAGACACCGGCTTTTGGCCTTCGCCTCTACTATAACCAGCGGATGTGTCGGCCTCTTTCCGACCGCCTCTTGGCTCGGATGGGGCTGTTTCTTGGACGACCTTTTCCTTTGGCGGAGCATCGTTCTTTTGATCGGGTTTGGGTTTTATTTTTTTATCGTCGCTGGTCATTGTGCCTCCTAACGCTGACCGGCTTTGGCGCCGCAAACAGAAAGAGCCCGGGAAAAATCCCGGGCCCGCATTTTCTGTCGCCGCGGATTGTCAGTAGTCCATACCGCCCATGCCGCCCGGCATTGCGGGCGCCGGGGTCTCCTTCTTCGGCAGTTCGGCCACCATCGCCTCGGTGGTGATGAGAAGCCCCGCGATCGAAGACGCGCCTTGCAGCGCCTGACGCACGACCTTGGTCGGGTCGATGATGCCCTTCTTCACC
>JBAPZR010000617.1:0-14338 GCA_049285335.1 Xanthobacteraceae bacterium
CGCCGCGTCCGCTCCAACCGGTTCGGTGCCTACACCTCGTGCCGCCGGTCCGGGCCCGACCGCGCTTAATCAGCCGGCCCCGTCAGCCCCTGCGCCGGCGGCCTCCGCGCCGGCAGCCCCCGCGACCAAAAAGATTCACACCGTTGCGATCCGAACCGAACAATCGGATGCGCAGGATGCGACGTCATCCGCGCAGCGCGCGGCCAAGCCGTCATCCACGGCGGATGCGAACGCGCCGCTTTCGCTCGTTCCCTCTGGAGGCGAGACGGCAGCGCCCACGGCTCCCGCGGCGCGGCCGCACACCGCTCCGGCGCACCCGGCACCGGTCAATACGGCAGCCGCGGCCACAACTGATGCCCCGGCATCAGCAGGCGGCGGCTACGCGGTGCAAGTGTCGTCGCAGCATAGCGAATCCGAAGTCCAGGATTCGTTTCGAGCCCTCCAAGCCAAATATCCGGATGTGCTCGGCGGAAAACAGCCGATGATCCGGCGCGCCGACCTCGGCACCAAGGGTATCTATTATCGCGCGCTGGTCGGACCCTTTGCTTCGGCGGAAGAGGCCGCGAGCATGTGCTCGAGCTTGAAAGCGGCTGGCGGCAGCTGTTTGGTCCAAAAGAACTGACGCAAAGCATTTCCGCCGGAAAGCTCGCGCCACGCGCTTGAATTGGCAGTGCCGCCACTATCTAGTGGGCGTGGTCTTACGCAAAAATCGGTTCGCATCCGGCTTGGCTCCGCAGCAGGGAGTGGGCTGTGTCATTGGGGCCTAAGTATCTATAAATGCTAGCTTTTATCACTAGCCTTGCAGGTCCTACGCTGACCGGTGCGGAACGGCAGTTCCTTCAGGAAGCCGATCCCTGGGGCCTCATCCTGTTCAAGCGCAATGTCGCGGCGCCAGACGATGTGCGACGCCTGATCGAGGAGTTCCGCGCGGCTGTGGGTCGCGAAGCGCCTGTCCTAATCGATCAAGAGGGCGGCCGTGTGCAACGCCTTGGACTGCCGCATTGGCCGGCCTACCCGCCAGGGGCCGCCTATGGCGCGCTGTATGACCGCGATCGCTCAGCGGGGCTCGTAGCAGCAAAGCTCGGTGCGCGGCTCATTGCTGAGGATTTACGGCAGCTCGGCATCGACGTGGATTGCGCGCCGGTCGCGGACGTGCCGATTGCGGCCGCCGATCCAATCATCGGCGACCGGGCTTACGGCGCCGATCCCGCCAAAGTCGCCGCGCTGGCGGGCGCATTCGCCGCCGGATTGATCGAAGGCGGCGTGCTGCCTGTGCTTAAGCACATCCCCGGCCACGGGCGTGCGACCGCCGACAGCCACCAGACTCTCCCCGTGGTCACGGCCGATCCGGCCGTACTCGATGCCACCGATTTTGCCGCGTTTCGCCCGCTCCGCGCACTGCCGATGGGCATGACCGCACATGTTGTGTTTACCGCCATCGACCCGGTCGCGCCCGCCACGACTTCGGCGAATATAGTGCGGAACGTGATTCGTGATTCGATTGGCTTTGCCGGCCTGCTTATGAGCGACGATATATCCATGGGCGCCCTCTCGGGCTCGCTCGGTGAACGCACCCGAGCCGCCATCGCGGCGGGCTGCGATCTCGTGCTCCATTGCAACGGCGACATGTCCGAGATGTGTGCCGTTGCGGGCGAAGCGCCGGTCTTACGCGGCGAGGCCGCGCGGAGAGCCGAGGCGGCTTTGGCCATCCGAAGGCCGACCCTGCCCGCACACGCGCCGTTGGATTTAACGGCACAGCGCGCCGAATTCTCCAATCTGATGGCGGGCGGAGAGCCTGCAACGGGCGCCGCATGAACGCCGAACATGAGTTCGAGGCCGAACTGCCCGAGCGGGCCGCCGACGAGCCGTCGCTCATGGTCGATGTCGAGGGATTCGAGGGTCCGCTCGATCTTTTGTTGACGCTTGCCCGCCAGCAAAAAGTGGATCTCGCTAAGATTTCCATTCTCGCGCTCGCGGATCAGTACCTCGCCTTCATTGAAGCAGCGCGCAAAATGCGGCTCGAACTCGCCGCCGACTACTTGGTGATGGCGGCTTGGCTTGCCTATCTGAAATCGCGGCTGCTGCTGCCCGAGCAGCACCCTGCCGAAGGGATGAGTGCCGAGGATATGGCGAATGCGCTGGCGCAGCGGCTTCGCCGCCTCGAAGCGATCCGTCAGTTCGCCGAGCAAATGATCAGCCGGCCGCAGCTCGGCCGTGACGTTTTCCAGCGCGGCCAGCCGGAGCCGATTGCCGAAATCAAGCATCCGCAATGGTCGGCCACGCTCTATGACCTGCTCTCGGCCTATGCCGCGCGACGTCAGATCCAGTCGCGATCGGTGGTTCGCGTTCCCAAGCGCACGGTGTGGTCGCTCGCGGATGCGCGTGAAGCGCTCGAACGGCTGCTCGGCCAGTCCATGGATTGGAGTCCGCTCGACAAATATCTCGTCGCCTATCTGGTGAGGCCTGACATGGTCGCCACGGTGCTCGCGTCGAGCTTCGCCGCGGCACTGGAATTGATCCGCGAAGGCCAAATGGAAGCGCACCAGCAGGGCGCTTTTTCGCCGCTCTATTTGCGCAAGAAACAAGGCGCCGACGGCGGTCCCGCGCAGGGCCCGGCCGTGGAACCTGGGAATGGCTAAGAGGGGAAATAAGCCGATGGGGAAGGTCGCGGAGATGCGGGTGATTGTCGGCGATAAGCAGGATGCGGATCGCGCCGAAGAGCTGCGTATCCTGGAGGCCTTGCTGTTCGCCGCCGCGGCGCCGCTCGACGAAAAGGATTTAGCGTCGCGTTTGCCCGCCGGCGGCGACATTCGCGCGCTCTTGATGCAGTTGCAGCGGGACTATGCCTCGCGCGGCGTCAATCTCGTGCGCGTCGGCGGCAAATGGGCGTTGCGCACCGCGAGCGACCTCGCGTGGCTCATGACTCATGAATCCGTGGTCACGCGAAAATTATCGCGCGCCGCGATCGAGACGCTGGCGATCGTTGCTTATCATCAGCCGGTGACGCGGGCCGAGGTGGAGGAAATTCGCGGCGTGAGCACGTCCAAGGGGACGCTCGACGTGCTTTTGGAAACGGGATGGGTTCGCCTGCGGGGCCGCCGCAAGGCGCCAGGCCGACCCGTAACCTACGGCACGAGCGAGGTGTTCCTATCGCATTTCGGTCTCGACGTGCTCGGCGATTTGCCAGGTCTTGATGAGCTCAAGGGCGCGGGCCTCGTTGATGCGACAATGCCTACCGATTTCGCGGTGCCGGTTCCCTCCGACGATCCCGTCTTGCGCGATGATGAGGAGCCGCTTGGGCCGGAGGATATCGATCTCGGTCTGGCGCCGCCTACCGGCCGCACCGAGGAATAAAGCGCCGCTATTGCCGGTCTTTCGCGGTGGGGCATGCGTCGTTTACCTGCGGCGCAACGGCCGGCCGGTTATGCTTGTTTTTGCCGGTCGCGACGCCTAGTTTCTGGCTCAAATCGATATCTTGCCCAAGGCGCGGTGCAGCCCGAGGGTCGGTCTAAGCGCCTGGCGGACGGAGGATTTCATGGGTTCTTTGAGCATCTGGCATTGGTTGATCGTCGGCGCGGTGGTCCTTTTGGTGTTCGGCGGGCGCAATAAGATTTCCGACATGATGGGTGATGTCGCCAAAGGCATCAAAGCCTTCAAGAAAGGCATGGCCGATGACGATACCGCCGAGCCCGCGAAATCCGATGCGCCGATGAGAACCATCGACCATCAGGCTTCGGCCGACATCAAGCGACGGGCGGAATCCGAGAGCAAAGTCTAGTTCGGGTGCTCTCGCGCCGATCGCACCGCGTCGGCATCCCCAATCGGCGGCTGCGGCTAAGGGGCGCGGCCGGGGAGTTTTCATGTTTGACATCAGCTGGACCGAATTCCTGCTCATTGGCGTGGTCGCGCTGATCGTCATCGGGCCGAAAGAGCTTCCCACGGTGATGCGCACGATGGGTCAGTGGGCCCGGAAAATCCGCGTCATGGCGGGCGATTTCCAAAATCAGTTCCATGAGGCCATGCGCGAGGCGGAAATGGCCGACCTCAAAAAGCAGGTCGATGATATCGCGGAGAACGTCAAGAATTACGATCCGCTCAAGAGCGCGCGCACCGAGGTCGAAGCGATCGGCAAGGATCTAAACACAAATCTCGGCGCGGATTCTAACAAGGACGCGGCGGAAAGCGTGGAAAGCCCAACCGCTATCTCGCCCGTCGAGGAGCGTCCGCTTCCCCAAATCGCAGCCGAGCCCCAACAAGTCGCGGCCGAGCCGCAACCGGAAGCCGACCATCAGGCTGGCGCGACGACGGAACCGGTTGCGCCCGAGACTGTGGTGGAAAAGGCGTCGTCGGATCGTGCGGGACGCGGGGAATGAGTCGCGAAGACGAAGAGAAGGAGATCGAGGCCACCAAGGCGCCTTTGATGGATCATCTGATCGAGCTGCGCTCGCGGCTTATCAAGGCGCTCGCTGCATTCGCCGTTGCGGCCGTCGTGTGCTTCTTCTTCGCCCGGCGCATCTACAACGTGCTCACCTGGCCATACATCTGGGTCGCCGGCCCGGAAAACTCGAAATTCATCTATACCGGGCTCCTCGAATATTTCGTCGTGCAGCTCAAGCTCGCGCTTTTCGGCGCGGCTTTCATTTCGTTTCCGGTGGTGGCGACGCAAATCTATATGTTCGTCGCGCCCGGCCTCTATCGCAACGAGCGCGCGGCGTTCCGGCCCTATCTGATCGCCACGCCGATCTTCTTTTTTCTCGGATCGCTGGTCGTCTATTTTGTCGTCTGGCCGATGCTGGCGCGCTTTTCGCTCGGCATGCAGCAGCTCGGCGGCCCCGGCGAGGCGACCATCGAGCTTCTGCCGAAGGTCGAAGACTATCTGTCGCTGATGATGAAGCTGATGCTTGCCTTCGGCGTGGCGTTTCAGCTGCCCGTGATCCTGACGCTTCTCGGCCGAGTCGGCCTCGTCACCTCTGAGCAGCTCAAATCCAAGCGCCGCTACTTCATCGTCCTCGCCTTCGTGATTGCCGCGATCCTCACGCCGCCGGACGTGTTGAGCCAGATGTCGCTTGCGCTGCCGCTGCTCGCGCTCTACGAGGGCTCGATCTGGTCGGTGCGGATGGTCGAGCGTCGCGCCGCCGCGGCACGCGCCGCCGAGGCGGCTAAGCCAGCGGAGTGAGGAACGGCCGTTATGACGCCGCTGCGTGAATTCGATTCGTCATGCCCGGGCTTGACCCGGGCATCCGCGTCTTAATTGTAGGATCGGCACAGACGTGGACGGTCGGAATGAAGTCCGGCCATGCCAACCGGAAACTGCATCCATGCATGACATCCGTTTCATCCGCGAACACCCCGACGATTTCGACCGCGCGCTCGCGCGGCGCGGGCTGCCGCCGGAGTCAAAGCGGCTGATTGCGTTGGACGAGGAGCGGCGCAAGAAAATCCTCGAATTCGAAACCGCCCAAGCGCGCCGGAACGCGGCGTCGAAGGAAATCGGCGAAGCGAAGAAAAACAAAAATGACGAGAAGGCCGCAGGCCTGTTTGCCGAGGTCGCCGCATTGAAGGAAACGATCCCGGCGCTCGAGGCGCAAGAGAAAGCGGCTTCCAAGTCGCTCAACGATGCGCTTGCGGAAATCCCGAACACCCCGCTCGCCGACGTGCCCGACGGCAAGGATGCCAGCGACAATGTCGAGCACCATCGTTTCGGCGCCAAGCGCGACTATGCCTTCACGCCGAAACAGCATTTCGAGCTGGGCGAAGCGCTCGGGCAAATGGATTTCGAGACCGCCGCTAAACTGTCCGGGGCGCGTTTTGTCGTTTTGAAAAAGGGCTTGGCGCGGCTTGAGCGCGCACTCGGGCAATTCATGCTCGACGTGCACACCACCGAGCACGGCTACATCGAAGTCGCGCCGCCGCTTTTGGTGCGCGACGAGGTGATGTTCGGCACGGCGCAATTGCCGAAGTTCGAAGAGGATCAGTTTTGGGCCGTCAAGGGCGAACTGATGGTCGCCACGACGGAAGCAGATATTAGGAAATATTTCTCGCGCGCGCGCGAAGATCGTCTTGGACTCATCCCCACCGCCGAAGTGCCGCTGACCAACCTCGTGCGCGAGTCGATCCTCGACGAAGCGCAATTGCCGATGCGGCTCACCGCCGCCACGCCGTGTTTCCGCGCCGAGGCCGGCGCCGCCGGGAAAGACACGCGCGGCATGATCCGCCAGCACCAATTCACCAAGGTCGAGCTTGTTTCGATCACCACGCCGGAGCAATCGAGGGACGAGCACGAGCGCATGCTGTCATGCGCCGAGGAAGTTCTGCGGCGGCTCGATCTGCATTACCGCGTGATGACGCTTGCCACGGGCGATATGGGCTTTGCGTCACAAAAAACCTATGACATCGAAGTATGGCTGACGGGTCAGAACATGTTCCGGGAGATTTCGTCCTGCTCGGTGTGCGGCGAGTTTCAGGCGCGGCGCATGAATGCACGCTATCGCTCTAAAGAGGACCGCGCCGTCCGCCATGTGCATACGCTCAACGGCTCCGGCGTCGCCGTGGGCCGGGCGCTGATTGCGATCATGGAAACCTATCAACAGGACAACGGCTCGATCGCGGTGCCGGAAGTGTTGCAGCCCTATATGGGCGGGCTGAAGAAAATCGAGCGGCAATGATTGGTTCGGTCGCTCATAACCGCGTTTTATTTGCTTCTTTCTTCCTCTTTGCTGCGGCTAGGATCTGTTGTCACGCATGCGCATTTTAATCACCAACGACGACGGCATTCACTCTCCTGGACTCGATGTCTGCGAGCAGATCGCACGCGCGCTGTCCGAGGATGTCTGGGTGGTGGCGCCGGAGCATGACCAGTCCGGCGTCGCTCATTCGCTGTCCCTGAACGATCCGCTTCGGCTGCGGCAGGTTGCCGAACGCCGCTTCGCGGTGCGCGGCACGCCGACCGACTGCGTCATCATGGGCGCGCGCCACGTGCTCGACGGCAAACAGATCGATCTTGTGCTGTCCGGCGTCAATCGCGGCCGCAATGTCGGTGAGGACGTGATCTATTCCGGCACGGTGGCCGGCGCGATGGAAGGCGCCTTGCTCGGTATTCCTTCGATGGCGCTGTCGCAATCGTATAAGTCGAGCAGCGGCAAGCCGCCCTTCTGGGAGACAAGCCGGCGCTTTGCTCCGGACATTATTCGTCGCGTGCTTGGCGAGAATGTCCGTCAGGGCATGCTGATCAACGTGAATTTTCCCGACTGCCGGCCCGAGGATGTCAAAGGCGTCGCGGTGACGCCACTGGGGCGGCGCCGGCAGGAGCGCCTGCACATCGACAAGCGCGCGGACGGCCGGGGCAATCCCTATTATTGGATCGCCTATTCGCGGCTTAATCCTTTTCAGGCCGAGCAGGGCACCGATATCGCGATGCTGGACGAGCGCCGCATTGCGATTACGCCACTTCGCATCGACATCACCGACGAGTCGACAATGACGCGGCTTGCGGAACTGTTCGAAAACGGGATTTAGGTTCCGGCTGGCGACACCGCGATTTCGATCGCCTGCGCCAGCGCCTCGGCCTGGAACGGTTTCTGCAGGGTCGGGATCGTGCGATAGGCTTCCGGCACGCCGCGCTGTCCATATCCGCTCGCAAATACAAAGGGGACGCCGCGTTCGACGAGAATTTCAGCAACCGGCGTCACTGGTTGGCCGTTCAAATTGACATCGAGGACGGCGACGTCGAAGTCGCCTTTTTTCGCGATGGCGACGGCCTCATCGATGCCGCCCGCTTCCGCCGCGACGGTGTGGCCGAGATCCGTCAGCATGCCCTCAAGCAGCATACGAATCATCAATTCGTCCTCGACAACGAGGACGCGCTTGCCCGCAACAACAGTTTTCCCCTCACCGGTCATCGGGGACCTCGTACTTGCGCCCCAACGCTGTTCGCCGCCTTTGGTTCCATTTCGATTTTCATGACCGGCATGAAGGGCGCGGTAGCCTTCGGAGTGATCGGCTAGGATTCCATCTGCGGGGTAGCGAGTACAAGCGCGTTGCCGGGGTGGTAAGAACGCTGCAATAGCGCGAAACAGGCGAGATGACACGGTGGGCGCGCCCCCAGCAACCGACAACGTCGAACGGATGGAATTCCAGCTTGCGCTGCGCCGTCGGGGGATCAGCGATCAGGCGGTTCTGCGCGCAATGGATGAAGTTCCCCGCGAGGATTTCGTCGGCCCGAACTTCACCAAGAGCGCCTATGCCGACCATGCTCTTCCGATCGCGTGCGGACAGACGATCAGCCAGCCGTTCGTGGTCGCCTATATGACCGAGCAGCTCGCCATCGAACCGCGGCATCGCGTGCTCGAAATCGGCACGGGATCCGGCTACCAGGCGGCGGTTCTCTCGCGGTTGGCCCGCGAAGTGGTGTCGATCGAACGGTATCGAACGCTTGCCGACACCGCGCGCGACAGGCTCACCGCGCTCGGCTACACCAACGTGACCGTTCGCTTCGACGATGGCATGGCCGGCGCGCCGGATTTGGCGCCATTCGACCGCATCATGGTGACCGCTGCGGCCGAACAGATTCCGGAGGCGCTCGCGGCGCAGCTTGGCGATGGCGGCAAAATGATCCTGCCACTCGGCTCGCGCCGTGGCGCGCAATACGTTGTAAAGCTTACCAAGGAATCCGAGGGTCGATTAGCGCGTGAAGAACTGATCGCGGTGCGATTTGTGCCGCTTTTGCCGGGACAAGCACGTGAATTGTAGCCGCAAAGACACTCAACCGAATATTGCGAAAAACCCCTCGGTACTTAAAGCCCTGTTTACCGCAACGTAGTTTATTCACTCGGCCTTAGTGTTGTTGCGTCCGAGTGAGTAATCATGCCTGCATTGCCCCGGTCGGCCATCTGGCCGCAACTCGTTACCATTTCGTTACTTGGTTTGGGGGTCGCCAGCTGCACAGACTCCAGCCGTTTCGGCGACCTGTTCAGCTCATCCTCGTCATCGCACGATCAAACCGGCGCGGTCGCGCAATCGGCGCCGGCAGGTCATGTCGAAAGTCAACCGCTACCGCATCTGGCGGCGGCGGATAGCGGCGCACCGGGCGGCGTCGCCAGCCCCTTGCGGACCGCGTCTGCAGCGCCGCCGAACTGGACCTGGGAAGGTGGCACGGCCATCACCATCCGCCCGGGCGAAACGCTCGACATGGTTTCGCGCGAGCACGGCGTGCCGGTCGCTGCGATCATGCAGGCCAACAATATTGCGCGGGCGTCGGACGTCTATGCCGGCGAACGCTTGGTGATCCCGCAATACCGATCGCCCGTTTTGGCCGCCGCGCCGCGGACGCGCGTCGCTTCGGCAAGCCCACTCCTGCCTGCCCCCGTCGGATCGCCACGCAAAGCACTCGTCGCGCCGTCGGGCGTGCACGTCGTCTCGGCGGGCGAGACGCTCAACAGCATTGCGCGGCTCTATCGCAAGCCGGTGATGGTGATTGCCAAGGCCAATCACCTTCCGCTCGACGCGCGGGTGAGGGCCGGCGACCGCATCGTCATTCCCGAAATGAAGGAAGCACCACGCACGGCGTCGATCCCGCCGCATGTGGGACCAGCGTCGACGCCTTCGACGGGCAGTTTGGCCATGGCTGAGCCGGCCCCCGGCGTGCGCGTTGCCGAGTCGGTGCCGGAGGCGTCCGGCGAGCAAAATTCGGTGAAGACCGCCGAACCTGTCGGTAGCCTGCCGAGCTTCCGCTGGCCGGTGCGTGGTCGCGTCATCGCCGGCTTCGGACCAAAACCGAACGGATTGCAAAACGACGGCATCAATCTCGCCGTGCCGGAAGGCACGCCGGTCAAAGCAGCGGAAGATGGGGTCGTTGCTTATGCCGGCAACGAGCTTAAGGGCTACGGCAATCTGGTGCTGGTGCGTCACGCCAACGGCTTCGTCACCGCCTATGCCAATGCCAGCGACATCCTGGTCAAACGCGGCGAGGCGGTCAAACGCGGTCAGGTCATTGCGCATTCCGGTCAGAGCGGAAACGTCACCTCGCCGCAGCTGCACTTTGAAATTCGCAAGGGCGCGACGCCGGTCGATCCGGCGCAATATCTGAGCGGAGCGTAGCGACGCGACGAGGAAGCGAAGGCGGGCGCGCCCCCGTCTTCTAGCCTTATTTCTCCGTCATTCGCACGCCGAGCCGCCCAGCCAGGTCCTGCACATATTGCCACGCCACGCGGCCCGATCGCGCGCCTCGCGTGGTCGCCCATTCGAGCGCCTCGCGGTGCAACTCCGTTCCGTCCAATGGCACGCGGTAGTGGGCGACATAGCCCTCGACCATGGCGAGGTATTCGTCCTGGCTGCAACGGTGAAAGCCGAGCCAGAGCCCGAAACGGTCGGAAAGCGAAACCTTTTCTTCGACCGCTTCGCCTGGATTGATCGCGGTCGACCGCTCGTTCTCCATCATGTCGCGCGCAAGCAGATGGCGCCGATTGGACGTGGCGTAGAAGATGACGTTCTCGGGACGCCCTTCGATGCCGCCTTCCAGCATGGTCTTAAGCGACTTGTACGATGTATCGTCGGCGTCGAACGATAGGTCGTCGCAAAAGACGATGAAACGCTGCGGCGCATTGCGCAAAATCGCCATCAGCTCCGGCAACGACTCGATGTCTTCGCGATGAATTTCGATCAGCTTGAGGCCTGCCTTGGGGTATGCGGCGCCGATCGCGGCGTGCGCAGCTTTGACCAGGGACGATTTTCCCATGCCCCGCGCGCCCCACAGCAGCGCATTGTTTGCCGGCAGCCCGCGGGCAAAGCGCTCGGTATTCTCGACCAAAAGGTCGCGCACCCGGTCGATGCCTTTGAGGAGCGACATCTCGACACGGTTGATGCGGCGAACGGCCGTGAACTGGCGCTCGTCCGGATGCCATACGAAAGCTTCGGCCCTGGCAAAATCCGGCGCGGCGGGGAGTGCCGGCGCCAGTCGCTCCAGCGCGCCGGCGATCCGGGTGAGGAGTTCGACATCACCATTGCGCAGGCCGGCATTTGCTTTCCCGGCGCGAGCCGCCTTTTTGGTCGGTCCCGTGTTCGAGCGTGGAGGAGATTTGGCCATGTTTGCACCGGGTTGCGGCCTTCCCTTAGCGGGGCAGGGGACCGCGGGCAAGCTTTGGCGCCGACACCGCGCTAACGGCGCGCCGGCGTCCGCATCAAGGCGTGTGCAGCGTTGCAATTGGGCCAACGGCGGCTATAGTCCGCGCCGATTTTGCGCGCAAAATCTGCCCTTCATCCCCGGGCGGCGCGCCCTTCCATGCGGCCTCGGAGGAACAATGTTTATTACGCCTGCATTTGCCCAGAGCGGCGGCCTGTTCGGCGGCGATTCCGCCGGCGTCCTTACATCCATCATGCCGCTGATCCTGATCTTCGTAATCATGTATTTCCTGATCTTGCGACCGCAGCAGCAAAAAGTGAAACAGCACCAGGCGATGGTCAAAGCATTGCGGCGGGGCGATACGGTCATTACCAGTGGGGGACTCGTCGGCAAAGTCACCAAGGTGGTCGATGACGATCAGATCGAGGTCGAGATTGCCGACGGTGTGCGGGTGCGCCAAATGCGCTCCATGGTGAGCGACGTGCGCTCGAAAGGCGAGCCGGTAAAGGACGACAGCGCGAGCTGACGAGGACGATCGACATCCATGTTATTTTTCACACGGTGGAAGGCGGCGGCTATCCTGGTCACGGCGCTGATCGTGTGCGCCTTTGCCTTGCCTAATTTCTTTTCCGAGAATGTCGTCAAGAATTGGCCGAGCTGGGCGCAACGCCACATCGTGCTCGGGCTCGATCTGCAAGGCGGCTCGCACCTGTTGCTGGAGGTCGATTCGAGCGCGGTGCGTAAGGAGCAGTTGCAATCGATCGACGACGATGTGTTGAAGGTGTTGCGACAGGCGCGCATCCCATTCACCGGCCGCGCCGTTCATGGCAACAGCGTTGAAGTTCACATCACCCGCGACACCGACATCGACACCGCGCTTACGAAATTGCGCGAATTGTCTCAGCCGCTGTCCGGCTATCTTGGCACGACCGGGCAGCGCAGCATCGACGTGAGCACGAACGGCAACACGATTACGCTCACCCCCACCGATCCGGCAATCACCGGACGCGTTCGCCAGGCCGTCGATCAATCGATCGAAATCATCCAGCGCCGCGTCAACGAACTCGGACTGGTCGAGCCCACCATTCAGCGCGAGGGCACCGATCGCATTCTCGTTCAGGTGCCAGGCCTGCAGGATCCGTCGCGCCTTAAGGAAATCCTGGGTAAGACCGCAAAACTCGATTTCCGCATGGTCGATCTTTCGATGACGCCGGAGCAGGCCGAACAGGCCCACCCGGCGGATTCGGAGATTCTCGAGGGAGAAACGCCGGGCCAGAAATACCTCATCGAGAAGCGCGTTTTGGTGTCCGGAGCCGATCTCGTCGACGCTCAACCGGGCTTCGATCCGCGCAACAACGACCCGGTGGTCAATTTCCGGTTCAATTCGACCGGCGCACGTAAGTTCGCCGAAGCTACCCAAGCCAATGTCGGCAAGCCCTTCGCCATCGTGCTGGACAACAAAGTGATCTCGGCGCCAGTGATCCGAGAGCCGATTCTCGGCGGCTCCGGCCAGATTTCCGGCAACTTCACCGTTCAATCGGCGAACGACCTTGCGATCCTGTTGCGCGCCGGGGCGCTGCCGGCGCCGCTGACGATTATTGAAGAACGCACGGTGGGGCCCGGCCTTGGTCAGGATTCGATCAATGCCGGCGAGCACGCGGCCTATGCCGGCGCGGCTTTGGTTATCATTTTCATGTTCATGACCTATGGGCTGTTCGGACTGTTCGCCAATATCGCGGTTGCAGTGAACGTCGCCATGATCTTCGGCGTCCTGTCTTTCTTGAACGCGACGCTGACGCTTCCGGGCATCGCGGGCATCGTGCTGACGGTCGGTATCGCGGTCGATTCCAATGTGCTGATCTACGAGCGCATCCGCGAGGAGGTGCGCGCCGGACGGAGCGCGATCAATGCCATCGACGCGGGATTCTCGCGAGCGCTCGCGACGATTCTCGACTCCAACATCACCACCTTCATAGCGGCGGCGGTTCTGTTCTATATCGGAACCGGACCAGTGCGCGGTTTCGCCGTGACGCTTGGTATCGGCATTATCACCACTTTGTTCACGGCCTTTACGCTGACCCGCTTAATCGTTGCCTATTGGGTGCGGCTGTGGCGGCCACGGGTCGTGCCGATATGAGTAGTCGCGCGAACCGAGTATCGGCAGTTTTGGCAATGGCCCTCGAAGAAAAAACCGTGATTTGCAGGTAACGCCGTGCGCCTCCTTCGCATCGTTCCAGACGATACAAAATTCGATTTTATGCGCTTCCGGCGCATCAGCTTTCCCGTATCGGCGCTGCTGTCGATCGTGGCCATCATGCTTTATTTCTTTCACGGCCTGAATTTCGGCATCGACTTTATCGGCGGCACGCTGATCGAGGTGCAGACCAAAGCCAGCCCGGCCGATCTTGCCAAGATGCGCGCGACGATCGGCTCGCTCAAGCTCGGTGACTTCCAGCTTCAGCAATTCGGCGCGCCCGATGACGTGCTGATCCGCATATCGGAACAGCCGGGCGGCGACGAAGCGCAGCAGGCCGCGGTGCAAAAAGTCCGCGATGCACTCGGCGAGGACGTCACTTACCGCCGCGTCGAGGTTGTCGGGCCGAGCGTTTCCAACGAGCTTCTGGCCTACGGTACGATCGGCCTCGTTTTGGCGATCGTCGCGATCCTGATCTATCTCTGGTTTCGTTTCGAATGGCAGTTCGCGCTTGGCGCCATGATCGCCAACGTACACGATCTTGTGCTCACCGTCGGCTTCATGTCGCTGACCCATATCGATTTCGATCTCACCAGCATTGCCGCGCTACTGACCATTCTTGGCTATTCATTGAACGACACGGTGGTGATTTACGATCGCATCCGCGAAATGTTGCGTCGCTACAAGCGCATGTCGATGCCGGACCTGTTGAACGCCTCGGTCAATGCCACGTTGTCGCGTTCGATCGTTACGCACGTCACCGTGGCGATGTCGCTGTTGGCGTTGCTGTTGTTCGGCGGCCAGGCGATCCACAGCTTCACCGCGACGATGATGTTCGGCGTCGTGCTCGTGGGCACCTACACTTCGGTCTTCATTGCATCGCCGATCCTGATCTATCTCGGCGTCGGTGCGGGACGGACCGGAGGCGCCGAGGAACCCGAAGCGCCGCCGACGGCGCCTGCGGCAGCGCCGCTTCCGTCGCGACCGGCGGCATCGCCGCAACGGACGAGGGCGCGCCGCTAGTGGGC
>JBAPZR010000618.1:0-5888 GCA_049285335.1 Xanthobacteraceae bacterium
ACACGAAACTTTCCATGGTGCGCGTCCGGATGATCAATCCGACGATCGCCACCAAAAAACCGATGATAAAGAAGATGCGCCAACCCCAGTTGGTGAAACTTTCGGCCGTCATCAGTGACTTGACGAAGATCACCGACCCAAAGCCGAGTAACAGGCCGATCGGGATGGCGAACCCTACCCAGGCGCCCCAGAATGCGCGATACTTCGATCGCGCCGCCTGTTCGACCACCCAAGTCGATGCGGTGCCGAACTCGGCGCCAAAACTGATCCCCTGTAAGAGCCGGAACACAATCAGCAACACCGGCGCAATGACGCCGATACTGTCGTAGCTCGGCGTAAGCCCGATCAAGAGCGTGGCGACGCCCATAAGCACCAGCGCGTAGACCATAGCGTCCTTGCGCCCGTGCCGGTCGGCAATATGACCGAAGAGGAACGCCCCTATTGGGCGGATAATGATGCCGAGACCATAGACGCCGATTGCCGCAGCAACGGCCGCAAGGCCGGGTAGCTTGAAAAAGATGCCGCCCCAAACAGTCGCCGCGATGATGCCGGTAACCAGGAAATCGTATTGTTCAATCACCGAGCCGATGATGCTCGCCAGTGCGACTTTATAGATTTGCTGTGTGGAAGGGCCTACATCGGTAGCGCTCATTGTCCCGCCCCCTCTTAAACCTTCCATGAGTTTCGATCGGATCGCCTAGTTTGACATTATACGACAAAGGCGCATTGATCTTGGGACGTTCGCGTATCCATGTTTCTTCCACGGTTGAGATGATCGTCGATCTCTGCGGCGGCGCCAATCATCCGCCCATAAAGGAACACGTTGAACGCGGCCGTCTCCAGATCCTTCTCTGTTAAGGCGCCAGATCGGTAATCTTTCCACAAGACAGCGAGCAACAACGCGGCGATAACGGCATCTACATTGACGCAAAACACGTAGCGCGAGGCGCCCGTTTCATATAGCGCCTGCACGAGTTCGCGATAGAAGGCATGGAAAACGTTATAGTCACCTCGCTTTTCCACGAAAGTAGCAATAAATCGCTCGCGTGGATCGTAATTGACGGACTTACCCTTGAAGATCGGATGATGAACGCCCGGCAACGCGCGCGGTCCGTCGAAGCCGGATTCCTTAGACTGAACTTTCTCTTCCTTGTAAGCCTCAGCAAATTTCGTCGCCATCTCTTTGAGATCGAGACCGTGTTTGGGATCCGTTGGATCTTCAAGGTCGGCGTCCTTAAATTGCTCTAGCAGAAAAGCCATGCCCTCAAATCCGTTACCGCCGTGGCTGTAACCGGAATGCGCGAGAAAGCCCATCATCGCTTTATTGATCTGGACGCGGTCTGGTGTTTGCGGGCCGTCAGCAGCGACTGCCCCCTTGGCTCCCTGGGCGCTGATCGCGCCTGGACCGTTGGAGATCAATAGACCAATCAGCATCTGCAATGGCCGTGCCTCAGCCTCGGCCGGGCGCTTTCCCGTCAGCGCCAGAAATAAAAAATCCGCCATTGTCCAACGGCCGAAGCGTTCGTCGCGCGGTATACCCCACAGACTGCCGTGCTGATGGTGCTTGCCGGGTATGGAAGCGCCAATCATGACGCCGTAGAGGCGGAGGTACCACGGCAGGGTCTCTGCGGTAAGCCGCGAGATCCGTTTGCGCATCAGCGGTCCCCACGCGATGGTGATGGCGATCGCGGCGAGGATCGCGTCGCGCGATGGCCGCCCTTTGAGCGACTGCAGGAATTTGAGAAATACTGACTTACCACCGCGCTCATGGACTGCCTTCAGCATGGCTTCGGGGCGCGGATCATTTGCCTCGTCGGGTCTCGCCAAAAACAACTCTCGGGTTTTCGCGTCGACTTTGATTCCGCTGAAATCGAAAGATTCGTCGTGCGCATCGGCAAGACCAGAATGGGCAAAAAGATCGATGAGCTTGCGCGAGCAGGCTAAAGCGCGTTCCACGCGCTTTGGACCAATGATTGCGGCCGCCGCAGCCATTATTGTGTTTGGCGAATTGCCCGCTTCGCGCGCGGCGTCTGCGGCAGCAAGCGCCGTGTCGCCAACAAGATTGATTTCAGCGGCAACCGCGATGTCGAGCATCGCTCGGTCATCCTCCGAAGCGATTTCATGAACCAGTGGGAGGGCAAAGTTTGCTTCGAGCGGTAGCAGCGCGAGATCGAGAACTTGATGGCCATGGACGCTCGTGACTTGCGTCTTCGCGTCCATCACCGTTGCACCAGATTTATCTTTCATGCCCTGGCGAGGAATGACGGCTCCAATCTGTGCGCTGAGCGCCTTGATCTGGCTGTTATAGGGTGGCAGTGCCTCGATGGCCGCTAACACCAGTGCTGGCGGCAGTTTCAATCCCTGATCGTTGGCGATCCAGGGTTTCAAGGCGAGACTTCCGCGCGGGGCGAAGTCTGTGTCGATGCCCATTTTGTTCATCACAGCGGTCAGTGCTGCGGGGATATGGGCGATATTGGTCACGACTGCGCCCTTTGCGGAATAAATCGATCGCTCTGGTGTGAAAATTCCTTCCACGCCGAAGGCTTCCATGAACCAGCGTTCCTTGTCCTCGGCCTTGTCGCCGGAACCTGCCATCGCGCCGGCATGACCTACGGCGCGCGTCAGTTTGGACTTCCAGCGGCCGACCACGCAGGCCACGACTGGCTTGCCGAATTCGAGATCGTGCTCGTAGTAGCCACCCGGTTCGGAGTAAAGCACCGCAGCCTTGCTGCGCGGATCGCGCTGCAACGCATAGGCAAAATCGCGCGCCGCATAATGGATATAGACGTCCTTGCCCGACGAGATCAGCGTCGTCGTTCCCCAGCCTTCCGTCGCCAGGTACTGGGCGATAGTCGTAGTGAAGCCGCCGGAATTGGAGAAGATCGCCACCGAGCCCTTGATCAACACCTCTTCGGGATTGTCGCCGCCAAGCGCGCCGCCGATGCGTACGCGATTCCACGAATCTGCTACGCCTAGCGAATTGGCTCCGAAAATATCGATACCGTTGGCTTGGCCCCAAGCTCTAATCTCGCGCGCGTCATGGACGGCGATTTTTTCCGTTACCATCACGATCTTTTCCAGAGCGGGATTGACACGCACGAGCTCCGCGACGCCATCGCGGACACCGGAAGGCGGCAAATAAACGACTCCCGTGTTGAAGGAAAAGCCGGCATCGAGGCCTTCGCGCACGTTGTTGAAGACCGGAATATCGCCGATCGGAGTTGGCAAAACCTGGCCGCGTCGTCCGGGAGAGGTGCCGAACACGACGTTGCCGCCAGAAAAAGCGTGACTAACCGGCGTGACCTGCCGCGACTCGCCGCCAAGGATATTGAGCACGCAAACTCGGTCGTCGCGCGTGGCCACTTTATCGAGCGAGGCGACCCCCAGGAAATAAGGAAAACCTTCAATGCCCCGTTTGAACATAAGTTACTCCCGCACCCAGCAGCGGCTTAGGCGGCGTTCTTAAGACCAAGATGCGCCGCGATTTGCGCACGGCCACCCGCCTTCATCCATGCGTCCACCTTCTTCGCATAATTGACGACCTCTGAGATCGCGCTGTCAAAGCCGAAAAAGCGATACGGAAGGTTCAGCGAGTCGCAAGTGTCGGCGAGCGCACCCATGCCGCGAACGAGGTTGGGACCTCCGCGACCCACCACGACATACAGCGGTGTCGGGCCGTTAGCGCTGAAATACTCGCGCAAAGCGTCGCCCATAGCCCGGAAAGTTTCGTAGATGTCTGTGTTGTTCGATTTGCCGCCGATGATGAACAGCACGTTCGTCTGGGCAAGCCAGTGCTTGTAGCAGATGCGCGCTACCGACTTCATTTTTTCGTAGGGCGGATTGCCACCGAAATCCGAAGAAATAATCGCGGCCTCGCCGAGCACCTCCGTGACTAGTGAATTGGCGCCGCCGCCGAAGGTCGGCGCCAAGATCGTACCCTTCTCGTTGATAACAAAAACGTCGGATTGGCCCTGATGGGTACGCAATTCATTGACCTCGTGCTCAAAGTCCGACGTATCGGCGGCGAACAGATGGTTCGGCAGGCCAAGACGCAGCCATCGCGGGTCGTCGCGATCAAAGCCACATTTGAAATCGCATGCTACTGGCGTTAGACGACCGTCACGCCCCGGCCGCATGCGTATCGGGTTTAATTCAAGGGTTGTCATGCCGTAGTGGTGCACCAGCTCCCAAAGCCTCGGCAGATGTTGAACCAGTGGGGAAATAATTTCCTTTGGAGCCCCGATGTCCGTAAGTGCGTTGGCAACGACGAAGGCTTTCAGCCCAGTCAGTGCATCGAACGGCACTTGCGCGACCTCCCTTTTGTCTAGCTCCTCGATGTCCATGCCGCCGCGATGGGTCAGGGTCATCGTCGGCGCGCGGAATTCAGTTGAATCAGTGATGGCAAAATAAACCTCGTGCTCGGCCGGGATACCGCTTTCGAAGGTGACGCCGTTCGCCTTGGCGACCGCATTGCCGTGACGATGTTCGACGAAGTAGAGCCGCTCTTTCTCCTTCAGTGCAGTCTTGAGGTCCGTCGCTTTGCCAATCAGACCCGACTTCCCCTTCTTACCAACGCCGCCGCGAAACAGCGGCTTGATGAAGATGAGCTTGTGGCGGTCGATCAGCCCTTGGATCTCGTCCTCCGTCGCGTCCGGCCCCAAAACCTCGCTAGCGGGAAACTCGACATAGTCGAGCAGTCGCGCGCCATACAACATTCCGGTAATCTGCATCACCATCTCCTATAGCGCGATCTTACTTTACGCCGATGCGAAGCCCAATGCCTACGTCGCGTCAAACGATCGACACGACCGACGGGCCTCTCGCCATTTTTTGGCCAGTCCTCGATATTCGCTACGGGTCGTAAGCGGACATAGCGGTTTGTCAGTGCCATGTCCGCTTTACCCCCGGGGCTACCTCCTCCGACTACCAGTTCGCGAGGGCGTGCGCAGAGAAACTGGTCCAAGCCAAAGCAGTTGCGGTCCAGTAAGCTGAAATCGTAGGCTTCGACAGCTGCGCAGCTGGCACCGACTTCCGACCGGGTGTGAGGGCGACGCCAATGACCTATGTCGTCAACGATAACTGCATTCGTTGCAAAACGATGGACTGCGTCGAGGTGTGCCCAGTGGATTGCTTCTACGAGGGCGAGAACATGCTGGTCATCCACCCCGACGAATGCATCGATTGCAGTGTTTGCGAGCCAGAATGCCCGGTCAACGCGATCAAGGCTGATACCGAACCGGGGCTTGAGAAATGGCTGCCGCTGAATGCGGAATACGCGAGAATTTGGCCAAATATTGTGGCGAAAAAGACGCCGCCACCTGATTGGAAGGAGTGGGACGGAAAGCCCGACAAACTACAATATTTTTCGCCCAAGCCTGGAACAGGGAATTGACAACCATTCTGTCATGGCCCTGTGATGCAGCACCGGACCGTCAGAAGCTGTAGCTTTAAGTTTATGAAGCGCATCTCAAAGACGAAAGCATCACGCGCCGCCGCGGAACGAGAGGAATTCCATCGGATTAACGTGCTTCTCGACCAAGCGCTTGAATTGACGTTTCCCTGCAGCGATCCGGTTGCCATCACAATTAACCGCTATGACGTATTGCGACGCGAAGCGGCTATCGATTTCGCAGGAAAGCGTGAGCCCGTCACCAGATCCAAAGGTTTGCGAGGGCGAGCCTGACAATGCCAACTTGTCTTCGTCGAGCCCTGTCATAGGTGATCGAGGCGGACAACATATTAGTAGCGGTTACGCCTAAGCGATTATCGCGGCGATGCATATGGTTGTCTCGCGCCCGCTCTAGCCCCGCGCGTGCTCTGCTTGGATTGTTAGTGCGGTCGTTTTCAACGCGGCGGTACGCCGCCTCTAGTCGGTCTCGTGCACGCTC
>JBAPZR010000619.1:0-2204 GCA_049285335.1 Xanthobacteraceae bacterium
TCGCTAACGAGAAAATGGTGAACCGAGTAGGCCGTCATAAGTTCGGAATAGCCCTCCGGCAGATATGATTGCTGCCACCCGTCGCCAAACGCCTCCTTGACAGCGTCGAGATCCCGCCAGACGGACTCGAACACAACTTCGAGCGCCGACGCGTCCACTGGTTCGAGAATTCGATATTTAAGACATCCTTTCTTACCGTTGACCAGAGCCGCAGACGAGGAATGAAATTTTCGGAGCAGTTCATCTCGGCATCCAGGCGCGGCAGTTGCCCGAAAGGCGCGCGCAACCGGCGACAGTGTCAGTGTAGTCATTGTCAGTCTCCTCTGAGAGGTGCCGCCGACGTTCACGGCCGAAAGCCGCGATTGCTAGTGAGATGTTGAAACAAACGGCGCTCGATTTCGTGGGTGAGCCGGTCATCGGGACCGAGACTTACGCCGAGGACACGGGCAATGTCGCGCTCGGCGGCGCGTTGGCGCGAGCGCTCGATGGCATCGATGACGCGGCGCAGCAGCCCGCGCTGCGCGAGGTCGGGCTCCCCGCGGGGACGATATGCTGACGCGCCGGCCACGCCGAAATCCCGATAGAACGGAACACTATTCACGGCTGATTTCTTTCAGAATCGTTGAGGTTTCCTCATCTATGTATGCTCAGTTTGACGCTTGCGGGTATAGACGACAAAGGATATGTTTTCATCTAATAATTGAGATTATCTCATGCATGGACTGCCGCCCCTGAACGGGCTGCGGGCTTTCGAGGCTGCCGCGCGTCATCTGAGCTTGACCAAGGCGGCGGCCGAGCTGAACGTCAGCCCCGGCGCGATCAGTCATCAGATCCGGGGCCTTGAGGCGCTGCTCGGCGTGGAATTGTTTGAGCGCCGGGTGCGGGCGATCGTTCTCACCGCGGCGGGCAAGCTTCTCTATCCGGGCCTGCAAACTGGCTTTGTCCACTTGCGCGAGGCGGTGGCGGGGCTCAAGCAATCCGACACCGCGCGCGTTCTGGTGGTGAGTACGCCCCCGGGCCTCACTGCGAAATGGCTGGCTCCGCGGCTTTATCGCTTCGCCAATGCGCATCCCGAGATCGACACGCGCATTTCGTCGTCGCTCAACAACGCCAATTTCACAACCGACGGCGTGCACGTCGCGATCCGCCACATGGCGGAACATCCAGCGCCGGATCCAGCGCTCGATATGGAGAGCCTCGTCACGCTATCGCTCGTGCCGGTGTGCAGTCTAAGCTTCCTCAAACGCCACGGGCCATTGAACACGGCAGAGCACCTCGCGCGCGTGCCACTAATTCACGACGAGACGTACCTGCCACGAGCACGCGTGCCGACTTGGACCGATTGGTTCCATGCCGCCGGCGTCGATCACGTTGACATTCCGCACGGGCTCACTTTCAACACCGCCGACCATGCACTCGACGCCGCAAGCGAAGGCGCCGGCGTGCTGCTGGCGCAGAACATTCTCGCCTATGACCATCTACGTAGTGGCCGGCTGGTGATTCCGGTTGCGCTCGCGCTGTCCCCAGGCCGCGCCTACTACCTCGTGCGTCCCAAGCGCGGCGGCGATCGCCCGCAGGTCGAGGCATTCGGCCGCTGGCTGAAAGATGAATTCGCGGCCCTTGATTGGACGATTTTGGACGCCTTGACACAGAACACGGCCGCGCGGAAATCGCCAAGCTGAGGAAGGTCGCTCGGCGGTCCGATGCTCGACCCCCTCATCGCACGTTCCCTTGTTGTTGCGGTTCATGCTGCCCTGCATGAGTCCGCTTGTGGCACAAAGCGGACATGCCGCTCATCCCCGTGCATGTCCGCGGGGGTAAAGCGGACATCGCGTCTCTTGACCCGAATGTCTGCTTTTGACCCAAAGCGGACATTGGAACTGCCACCGAACTGTTAGGATCGACGGCTTTCACAGTTGATTTGTATCAAAGTTTCTGCGTTTCGCTTTAATAGAAAATATTGGGTGTTATTTTGGAAGTTGCCGGACATCGAGCAGGTGAATTGAAGCGAGAGGCGAACAACCATGAAACACATCGTCGTGAAATTGCTGGCTCTTATCGCGCTCGTTGAGCCCTGAGGAGTGGAAGATCTGGAAGCGCGTCAACGCCCGGCCTGCCAAGGCCATCGCGGCCTACCCGGATCTGGAACGACAGGATTTCGATCAGACTCTGGACCAGACGGCGGCCGCGGCGGCGCTAAGGCC
>JBAPZR010000620.1:0-1873 GCA_049285335.1 Xanthobacteraceae bacterium
AGTGCGGCCACGTCCTCAATCTAGGCATCAGCCAATGTCGGCCGACACGCATGGCCTGCTACGAATGCGGCAAAGCCGCCCGCTCTGATCGCCGATCGGCATAATCGTCGACTTTGATCTCGAGCTCGTCGAGCTCGATCGAGGATCCGCGAACGACGGGCGCCGACCTCAGCCGAACAGCTTCGCCACGTTGGTCGCAAACAGTGCCTTCTAGGACGGGCGAGCGCGGTGCACGCAGCATTTTGCCGAGCTGATCCAATCGGCGGTCTTATAGAGATTCGCCGCTTCCCGCCGCCTTGGTCTGGCGTGCTTTTATCGATGGCCAGGCGCGCGCTTACGGGTCTATTGCGACCGTCTACGAGGCCGCGGGGGAGGTCATTTTCATTGCTTGTTGTCGACGTGTACCCTTCCGTTCCCCTGCGGGATAAACCCAGGAGTTCCGTTATGCGCATTCGTTTCGACTTCGGTTCGCTCACGCTCGACGCCGAGCCCCTCGACACCCCGACCGCCAAGGCGATCGCCGCGGCGCTGCCGATCACGGCCTCGGCGCTGACCTGGGGCGAGGAGGTCTATTTCGAAATTCCGGTCAGTGCCGCGCGCGAAAAGGATGCGCGCGCCGTGGTCACCCCGGGCGAGATCGCCTATTGGCCGAACGGTAACGCGATTGCGATCGGCTTTGGCCGCACTCCGATCTCCGAGGGCGACGAGACGCGGCTCGCCAGCCCCTGCAATATCTGGGCGAAGGCGCTCGGCGACGTGAAGACGCTCGGCAGAGTTCGCGCCGGTGCCAAGATCAAAGTGAGCGTGGCGGAGTAGCCTTGTCACATTACGCTTGGCGCGACGGCTAAATCCGGGCGTCAGCTTTACCCCCGAAAGCAAACATCGCAGAGCGCGATTCGCCCTGTCCGCTTTGTGCCGAAAGCGGACTCATACGGTGTCGCAAAACGAACGCTATTCGACCACCCCGTCGCCGCGCATCAGGGTTCTCAAGGCGTCCTAAAACGCGTATGAGATAGCGCAGTCAGGATGGGCGCATGAGTATTACGGTCAGTGAACCGCTCAGAGGCCGAGAACTGTTCAATCGCCTCTGGAAGTTCACGTTACGACGTGTGGTAGTGCCTGTCGGATTAGGGCTATCGGCCGCCTATTTCTTTCCGAAGATCGCCTTGTTCTATCTCGTCTGCGGTTTGTATGACGTAAGCCGCAATCGTCCGCTGACATTGTCCACGATCCGGCGCTATTTCATGGGCAACGGAGTGCTGCTCTGGGTCCTGTCGCCAATCAACATTCTGTTGGACCTCTTTTCGCTTCCCTACATCAACAAGGGCATCTACAGACCGGAAGATCTGCCGCCGGACTTCCAAGACGAGATCAGGCACTTCATCAAGGTCACCAATGAAGCTGATCTGGTGCAAAAGTCCGAGGAACAGGTCACGCAGCACAAGCGGGCAATGATCTTCTGGCGCAGTTACGGCGTCAAAGTCGCTGACCCGGTCGTGAATGTTCCCGCGTATGACGAGCCGTGGAAGTACATCAAGACCATCGGGCTGTCCGTTTTCAACAAAAAGATCACGACCTCTTGGCACTTTGGTTGGTTGCGGCCAACATTTCGGCTTCTCTTCAACATCAACGATATCACCGACCGCTCGGCCTATATCGTCGTCGGCGACAAGACGCACTATTGGTGCGACGACAAGCTGTTCATCTTCGACGACACCTTGCCGCATCTCTCGGCCAATGAGAGCGACAAGCCGCGCTATTGCATGTTCGTGGACATCCAGCGCCCGTCGTCATTTCCACGGCTGATGACGGCCACGGTGGCTGTCGAAGGTTGGCTGAACAAGAAGTTCAATTTAACCAAGCTCAGCGGCTG
>JBAPZR010000621.1:0-11294 GCA_049285335.1 Xanthobacteraceae bacterium
AGCGTGCACCGAAGTGAGCACGCCCGAGCGCACCAGGAAGGTGCCGATCAGCGACAACGAGAACGCGATGATGGCAAGCAGGATGGTCCAGACTTTCAGCGCGCCGCGCTTTTCCATGACCACGGCGGAATGCAACAGCGCGGTGCCGGCGAGCCACGGCATCAGCGACGCATTCTCCACCGGATCCCAGAACCAAAAACCGCCCCAGCCAAGCTCGTAATAGGCCCAGTACGAGCCGCCGGCGATGCCGAGAGTCAGGCACATCCACGCGCCGAGCACCCAGGGACGAACCCAGCGCGCCCAAGCGGCGTCGATCCGGCCTTCCAGCAAGGCGGCGATGGCGAAGGAGAATGCAATCGAGAACCCGAAATAGCCGAGGTAGAGCATCGGCGGATGAAAGGCGAGACCGGGATCTTGAAGAATCGGATTGAGGTCGCGGCCCTCGAACGGAGCCTGCGGGATGCGCAGGAAAGGATTGGAGGTCATCAGAATGAAAAGATGGAACGCCGCGGCGATCCAAGCCTGTACGGCGAGCGCATTGGCCTTGAGCACCGCCGGCAGGTTGGTCCCGAACACGGCAACCAGCGCGCCGAAAAAGGCGAGAATGGAGACCCACAACAGCATAGAGCCTTCGTGATTGCCCCAGATGCTGGTGAGCCGGTAGATGAACGGCATATGCGAATTCGAATTCTCAAAAACATTGAGCACGGAGAAATCCGAAGTCACGTAGCATACGGCAAGCGATACAAACGCGATCGCGACGAAGAAAAACTGCGCCAGCGCGGTCGGCGCCGCCATGCTCATCAGCACCGGATCGTTGGTGCGCGTGCCGACGATCGGCATGGTGCCCTGGATCAGCGCCAAGCCGAGTGCGAGCATTAGGGCGTACTGGCCGAGTTCAGGAATCATTCGCCGTCCCTTTTGCCCGTCCCAATCTTGAGCTGCTGCACAATCATTTGTTCGCTCCGCTGACCGGCATCGCCGCGCGTTGCGCGTAATCGTCTTTCCAGTGACCGGATTTTTTCAGCGCGTCGGCGACCTCTTTCGGCATATAGGTCTCGTCGTGCTTGGCGAGGATCGTGTCGGCGTTGAAGGTGCCGCCGGAGTCGAGTGCCCCTTCAGCGACCACACCCTGGCCCTCGCGAAACAGATCGGGAAGCACACCCTGATAGCTGACCGGGATCTCGCTGTTGCCGTCGGTAACCTCAAAACGCACGATCAGATTGGAGCCGCGCGTCACGCTGCCGTCCTTGACGAGGCCGCCGAGCCTGATGCGCGTCCCCGGCGGCACATGTTTCGCCGCGACGTCGCTCGGCGAGTTGAAGAAAACAATGGAATCGCGGAAGGCACTGAGCATGAGCGCGACGGCGACCGCGAGCACGCCGACGCCGCTGCCGATCAAAACGAGGCGCCGTTGTTTGCGAGTCATGTCGGCGGTGTCCGTCGCATGCGCCGGTTATCCTTCCAGTCCGAGCTCTTTGACAAGCGTGTCGATCTTTTTGATGTCATCGGGATGGTCCGACAAAGCGCGCCGTGCATCGCCGGCGGCATCCTTGGCTTTATCGCGATCGCCTAGGACCGCATAGGCGCGAACGAGCCTTACCCATCCTTCGACATCGTTGCCGCTGGCGTGAAGCCGATCGGCCAATCGCTGCACCATGCCGTGAATCATGTCCGCACGCTGCGCGTCGGTCATGGCGCCGACTGCCGTCGCGTCTGCAACGGAATCGCTGGCGGAGGAGCCAACGGGCCCGACCGGCTCGTTGGTCACCCGCGCCAGCGCGGCGCCGACAAAGCCGGCCCACGGCGCATTGGCGGGCGCATCTTTAAGAAGCGCGCGCCATTTAGCGGCGGCCGCTTCGGGATTGCCGTCCTGCTCGTCGGCAAGACCGAGGAAGTAACGGGCTTTGGGATCCGGTACGTTGCCGGCAACGGCGCTTTGAAAGGCGGTCTTTGCCTGGTCGGTCACCACGCCGTCCGCGGCGGCGACGAGCGCTTCGCCGAGCGCGGACTCGCGCGCGGAGCTATCGCCATTGAGCGCAATCGCTTTCCTCCGTGCGGCCACCGCATCGTCGAAACGGCCGAGCCGCAGATAAACCGGAGCGATCACCTCCCAGCCCGCGCCGTCATTCGGGTTGCGCGCGAGGTGTTCTTCGACCTGGCTGACCAGGCTTGCGATCGATTGATTGCCAACCGACCCGTCGGAACGCGCGAAGGCAGGCTGTCCCGGCACGTTCGGCGAACCAAGTTTCAGATAAAGTCCGAGTGCGACGGCCGGGACGACCACGACCGCAGCGACGACGGCAGCTCGCTGTCGCCACGCGTTCCGCGACGAAACCTGCTGCTTCGCCGCCGTCGCCGCGTCAGCATCCGCCGCGGCCAAGAGCCGTCGCGATATCTCCACGCGCGCCGAATCGGCCTCGGCGTCGCCGATCAGTCCGGCGATATGATCGCGATCGATCTCCGCCAATTGGTCCTGATAGACAAGCTTGTCATTGCCGCCATGCAAATGGGTCGGCTTTCGGCCGAACGGCCAGAGCACCGCGGTTACCGCAGCAGCCGTCATCACCGCGAAGAGGATCCAAAGAACCATATTAGTACATCTCAGGCGTCGGAGTCGGCAGCGATCCTACCCGCCGGCCGCGCGAGGCGTTTACACCATGGTGTGAATGCGGCGGCAATGGGAGCCCGAGCGCGGCAATTTCACGCTCCGGCGGCAGCGTCGTGCGTGGGCGTCCGCAGCCGACAATGCCACCGCCTTGCGGCTCGCGCTATTGCGGCGAACCGACGCAAACCGCGACGAGCGGTGTATTCGCGGCACTTCGCTCCGGACCGCAGGACGCGGCCCGTTCTCCCAGGAACTGCGCGGCATTACGGGTTGGCCCGCAATAAGCGGTGACGAGGACTTCATTGTCCTGACATTGCACCTGGCAACTCGAGACGCAGTCGGACTTCACGACCCTTACGCTCGGGCTCGGCGGACCCGCGGCTCCTTTTTCGCCTTGAGGACCGGCCGGACCGGGCGGTCCGGGCGGCCCCATTGGGCCGGCGTCACCTTGCGGGCCTTGCGGGCCGGCGGGACCCGGATCGCCCTGGGGACCCTTGCTGCAACCGGCCAAGGCAGCCAGCAATGCCATTGCAAATGCAAAATGCGCTGCACGCATTTTCAGATTCTCCCAAAAAAGCTGCTCCCCTAAAGCGCGTTAGAAGATCAAACTCGATGGCCTCCTGCAAGGCCGAAGCGGGCGGCCGGCGCACTGGCGGCTGGCAAAGGCTTTGATTAAGTTGCGCGACCGGTTGCACTTGAGCTCTGACGGAAACAGGCGATGAATTCGAAAAGCTCTAGCGCGATTTCCGCGCTGATATTAGCGCTGATCGCAAACCTTATTGTGACACCGCATTCGTTCGCACAAGACTATCCGGCGCGCGTCGTGAAGATCGTCGTGCCCTTCCCTGCCGGCGGCACCGCCGACGTCATGCCGCGCATCATAGCCGAGTGGCTGACACGCAAATGGGGCCGCTCGGTCATCATCGAGAACCATACCGGTGCCGGCGGCAATGTTGGCGCCGAGGTCGTGGCGAAGTCAGAGCCAGACGGTTACACTTTGCTCGCGTCGCCACCGCCGCCTTTGGTGATCAACCAGAACCTTTATCCGCATCTCGACTTCGATCCGCTGCAATTCGTTCCCGTTGTCGTCCTGGGACGAGTGCCGAACGCGCTGGTCGTCAATCCCGACAAAGTCCCCGCCAATTCGGTGAAGGATTTCATCGCCTATGCGAAGGCTAATGCGGGCAAGGTGACGGACGCGACTCAAGGCAACGGCACCACCTCGCAACTGACTTCCGCCATGTTCCAGATGATGGCGAATGTGAAGCTGCAAAACGTGCCCTATCGCGGCTCCGCACCGGCGCTCAACGATCTCGTTGCCGGCGATGTCGATTGCATGTTCGACAATCTGGGCGTCTCGCTGCAGCTCGTCAAAGCGGGTAAGTTGAAGCTGCTCGCGGTCGCGTCACCCAAACGCATGGCGAGCCTGCCTGAGGCGCCAACGATCGCCGAGACATTGCCCGACTTCGAATCCGTCACCTGGTACGCCGTCGTCGCGCCAGCTGGCACGCCCGCGGCGATTGTCGACAGGGTCAATTCCGGCATCAACGAGGCGCTGCAAGACCCAGACGTTCAAAAGCGTCTCGCCGACCTTTCGGCCGAGCCGGTCGGCGGCGCGCCGCAAGCCGCGGACGCCTATCTGAAAAAGGAAGCCGAGCGCTGGAAGAACGTCATCATTTCCGCCCACGTGACACTGGATTGAGTGGCGCTCGATTGACGACACGCGATTGATTTTACGTTCTCAACGTTCGGGACAAACATATGAAGCACAGCACCGATCGCATCCTCACGACTCATGCGGGCAGCCTGCCGCGGCCGCCCGAGCTTCTCGAACTCTTGCAAAGCGGCGCTTCGGACCTCGGGCGAGACGACAATGCCGGGCGGCTGAGCGGCGCCGTGCGCGAGATCGTGCAGCGGCAAGTCAATCTCGGCATCGACGTGATCGACGACGGCGAATACGGCAAGCCAAGCTTCGTCAGCTATATCAATGAGCGGCTCGGCGGCTACGAGGTCGATACCCGCTCCGGTCCGCGCAATCAGTGGGCTACGTCGCGCGAAGGGCGCTCTTTCCCGGAATTCTACGCGCAAACGCACGTCGCCTCGACGCACACCCACATGATCTGCACCGGGCCGATCACCTATAAAGGCCACGCGCAACTCAAGCGCGACATCGACAATCTCAAGGCAGCGCTCAACGGCGTTGCGGTCGAAGAGGTTTTCATGCCGGCCATTTCGCCTTCGAACATCGAGGACTGGCAAAAGAACGGCTATTACAAGTCACAGGAGGAATACATCTTCGCGATCGCGGACGCGATGCGCGAAGAATACAAGACGATTGTCGATTCCGGATTTCTGGTGCAGATCGACGATCCGCGTCTTGTGACCTATTATATCCTGCATCCCGAGGCGAGCATCGCCGACTGCCGAAAATGGGCGGAAGTGCGGGTCGAGGCGCTCAATCATGCGCTGCGCGACATCGCGCCGGAGAAAATCCGCTTCCACACCTGCTACGGGATCAATATGGGCCCGCGCATTCACGATATGGAGCTCAAGGACATTGTCGACATCATCTTGAAGATCCGCGCCGGCGCCTATTCGTTCGAGGCGGCGAACCCACGGCATGAGCACGAATGGAAAGTCTGGAAGGACGCCAAGCTGCCGGACGGTAAAATCCTTATTCCAGGGGTCATTTCGCACTCCACTATCCTCGTCGAGCATCCGGAGCTCGTGGCCGAACGCATCGTGCGCTACGCCGAGATCGTCGGACGCGAGAATGTCATTGCCGGATCGGATTGTGGTTTCGCCACGTTCGCCGGCTCCAAGGAAGTGCATCCGTCGATCGTCTGGGCCAAGTTCAAAGCGCTCAGCGACGGCGCGCGCATTGCGTCCAAGGAGTTATGGCGGGACTAGCTGAAACGCTCCTGTCGTGAGCGTCACCTCAGAAATCCGATCGAGATCCACGGCACGGCCGCGACGATGATCGTTCCGATCACGAGCGCGAGCAGATAGCCCCAGATCGGTCGCATGCCGGCGGCAGGCTCGACGCGGCCGATCGCGCAAGCGGCGTAATAGCCGACGCCGAACGGCGGCGCGAAAAGCCCGATGCCCATCGCCAGGATGACGACCATCGCGTAGTGCACCTCGTGGATGCCGACCGTCTTGGCAATGGGAAAAAGCAGCGGCCCAAACAACACGATGGCGGGAATGCCTTCGAGCACGGAGCCGAGCACGACGAAGGCAAGGATCGACGCTGCCATGAAACTCGCCCTGCCGCCCGGCAAGCCGGTCATCGCCGCCGCGAGCGTGCGCGAGAAACCGGATTGAGTGAGGCCCCAGGCCATCGCGGTGGCCGTTCCGATGATGAGTAGGATGGCGCCCGAAAGACAGGCGGTCGAGACGAGCATCGGCCGCAGCGCCGCCCAATCGAACCGGCGATAGACCACAAGACCCGCGACAGCCGAATAGGCAATGCCGATCGTCGAGACCTCGGTCGCGGTGGCCACACCTTCGACCACCGCGGCCCGGATCAGGAACGGTAGTGCAATGGCCGGCAGCGCGACGACAAAGCTGCGCGCGATCTCGCGCTTAGTCGCGCGGCTGACATCGCCGAGATCCTCCTTGCGGTATCGCCAGCGGATCACAAAACACAACAGAAAGGCGAGAACGACGGCTGGCAAGAGGCCGCCGGTAAAGAGCGCGGCAATTGATACCCCCGTCACCGAACCGATGGTGATGAGCACAAGACTCGGCGGTATGGTTTCGGTTTGCGCGCCGGTCGCCGCCAACAGTGCGACCAGATCGCCCGGTTTCGCCCCTCGCGCCTTCATTTCCGGAAAAAGCACGGGCGCGACCGCCGCCATATCGGCCGCTTTTGAGCCGGAGATCCCGGAAACCAAGTACATTCCGGCGACAAGAACAAAATGCAATCCGCCGCGGACATGGCCCAGCAAGTTTGCCAGGAAGGCAACCATGGCCCGTGCCATTCCCGTCATTTCGATCAACAGGCCGAGAAATACAAACAGTGGAACGGCAAGCAGGATGAGATGGCTCATGCCTTCGTCCATGCGGCCGATCAGCACCGTCAACGGTGTGTGCGTCGCCAAAGCGAGATAGCCGAAGATCGCCAAGCCGAAAGCAAAGGCGATCGGCACGCCGGCGAAAACGGTCGCGGCGACGACACCGACAAAGAAGATCAAGAGATTAAAATTACCGAGCCGCTGAAATACCGGCTCGCCGAGCCAGAACGAGACAACCAAAGCGGCGACGAGCCCAAACGGAAGAACAAGAGAAGGCATGAGCGATTTGACGGACCGATCCGTTGCCAGGCGAAGGACGGCAAAGACGATCATCAACGCGATCCCGGCGGGCAGCGCAGCCGCGCGCCAAGCGTCCGTGATCTCGAGCGCCGATGTCGTGATCGGCAACTCCTCGCGCGCATATTGATAGGCCGGCCAAGCGATGAGCACGAGAAGGGCAAGCGAGGCGGCGCTGGCAAAGCTATCGGCCATCGTTCGCATGCGCGTTCCGAAGGTCGCGACACACGCCGTCATGCGCATATGCTCGTCGCGACGGAAAGCAATGACGGCTCCGAGCATCGCGAGCCACAAAAACAGCGTCGACGCGAGCTCATCGGACCAGACCAGCGGCCGGTCGAAGATGTAACGCGAGACGCCGCCGCCGAACAGAATGACGATCTCGGCGGCGACCAACCCGGCGGCGAGGATTTCGACCAGCGAGCCAAGCGAAACATCCAACCGCGCGAGAAGCGAGCGGCCCGCGGCCGCGCTGCCTGCAACGCCAGCTTGAGCCGGAGCGAAACTTTGCGATCCGGCGTCTACGCTCACGCGAGCTTGCCTACCGATTTCTCGAGCAAGCCCCACGCTTCGGGGCCGTACTTGCCCTGCCACTCGGTGTAGAAGCCGGCGGAGCGAAGCTTGTCGCGGAACGGCGCCGGGTCGGGCCGATTGAAGACGAGCCCTTTGGCCGAAAGGTCCTGCTGCAGCGACGCATTGAGTTTCGCAACGTCGTCCCGCTCCTTGAGGCCTGCGGCGTTGATGTGCTTGGCGGCGATCGTGCGAACATCGTCCGGCAGGCTTTGCCAGGCACGCTGATTGGCCAGGAACCAAAAGCCGTCCCACATATGATTGGTCAACGAACAATATTTTTGCACTTCGTAGAGTTTCGCGGTGGAAATGATCGCGAGCGGATTTTCCTGCCCGTCGACGATTTTAGTCTGCAATGCGGAATAGACTTCGTTGAAATTGATCGAGGCCGGCGACGCGTCCAAGGCCTTGAACATCGAGGTCCATAACGGCGACACCGGCACCCGCAGTTTCATGCCGCGGAAGTCATCCGGCGTCATAATTGGTTTGGTGCTCGTCGTAGTCTGACGGAAGCCGTTGTCCCAGATCTTCTCCATGGCGACGAGATTGGCTTTGGCGATCTGGCCACGGATATAGGCGCCGAGATCGCCGTCCATTGCCTTCCAAACCGTATCGTAATCGGGGAAAGCGAATCCCATACCGTTGATCGACGCCGCCGGAACAAGCGTCGAGAGGATCAGGCCCGACAGGGTAAAAAACTCCACGCCGCCGGAGCGGATCTGGCTCAGCGTGTCGGTGTCGGAGCCCAATTGACTGTTCGGGAAGATTTGCAGATCGAAGCGGCCGTTGGTCTCCTGCTTGATCGCCGCCGCCATTTCCCGGGCGCGAACGTTCATCGGATGCGTTTCGGGAAGATTATTTGCGTATTTGTAGGTCCATTGCGCTTGCTGCGCGTGGACGATGGCGGGCGCGGCGATGGCGGACGTTAAAAGGGTCGAAGTGCCGGCGATCAGCAGACGGCGCCGCGTTAGTCTCATGGCGAAGCACTCCTCAGTGATTAGCTGTGTTTTTGGCTTGTCTTAGCTCGATCGTGCACAAGTCATCGTGCCCTGCGCAAGCAGTACGAAAAGCGAGCGCCTACCGCAATGTTGGACGATCAGCCGCCGGGTAACGCGAGTTCGGCGCGCAATCCTCCGATCGGCGCGGTACCGAGCGTCAGTCCGCCGCCATAAAGCCGGGCAAGTTCGACGACGATCGAGAGACCAAGGCCGGAGCCGGGTTTGGTCTCGTCAAGGCGCTGGCCGCGCAGCGCAACTCGCTCGCGCTCGGCCGGCGAGAGCCCCGGCCCGTCATCGTCGACGATGATGCGCACGCGGCCCTTGTCGTCGTCCCCCTCCGCCTCGTCGGTCAGAACCTCGATGGCAACGCGCGATTGCGCCCATTTGCAGCCGTTGTCGACCAGGTTACCGACCATTTCCTCGAGGTCCTGCTGCTCGCCACGGAAGCGCGCGTGTTCGGGTACGTCGACGTCGATGGCGATCTCGCGATCGCGATGTACTTTCTCCATGGTGCGCGCCAGCGCGGTCACGACCGGAGGAACATCGACCAGCGCTCGCGCGACGCCGGAACGCGCGGCAAGCCGCGCGCGCTCAAGCTGCCGCGCGACTTGATCGCGCATGATGTCGGTCTGCTCCAGCACTTTGAGAGCGAACGGTTCGCCGCCGCGCGCCGAGGCTTCATTGACGATGACCGAGATCGGGGTCTTCAGCGCGTGGGCGAGGTTTCCAACATGCGTGCGTGCGCGCTCGACGATCTCCCGATTGGCGTCGATCAAGGCGTTGGTCTCGCGCGCGAGCGGGGCGATTTCGACCGGGAATTCGCCCTGCAGGCGCTCGGCGCGGCCGGAGCGGATCGCCGCAAGACTTTCGGAAATGCGCGTCAGCGGCGCAAGCCCGAAGCGAACCTGCAAGGCCGTGGTCAAAAGCAGCGCCATCGTCAGCGCGGTAAAAGTAATAATGATGGCGCGATCGAAACTGTGCGTCTCGTCGTCGATTTCCGAGGCATCGCCGGCCACCGCGATTAGATAACGGCCGTCGGCGCCGAGATCGATATTGCGCTCGACAAGCCGCAAATCCTGATCCTCGGGCCCCGGCGCGTAGCCCTGACGATATTCGGTGTCGGTGATCGCCTTGTCCGGAGGCAGCCGCGGCAGGTTCGCGTCCCACAGCGAGCGCGAGGAATGCACTTCCGGCGTCTTGCTGTCGAGACGCGTTACTTGCCAGTACCAGCCAGAGAGCGGCAATTCGAACAACGGTTCGCCGATCGACTGCGGAAATTTGTCGCCACTTTCCTCGGGCGAAGCAACCGCCGCCACCAGTGTGCGGAGATAAACGTCGAGACGCCGGTCGAAAGCGCGTTCGACGGCGTGACGATAGAGCGTCGACAGCGCGATGCCGGTAATGATCAGGATCACCACCGTCCACGCCGTGGCCCACAGGAACAAGCGAACCGCGAGCGAATTAGCGCGCATCGGGAGGCGTAAGCAGGTAACCGAGACCCCTCACCGTCTGGATGACGTCAACGCCCAATTTTTTGCGAATGCGGCCGACGAAGACCTCGATCGTATTGGAGTCGCGGTCGAAGTCTTGATCGTAGAGATGCTCGACAAGCTCGGTTCGCGACACGACGCGGCCGGTATGGTGCATCAGATAAGACAGCAGCCGGTATTCGTGCGAGGTGAGCTTGATCGGATTGCCATCGACCGCGACGCGTCCGGTGCGGGTGTCGAGCCGAACCGGACCGCAGGTGAATTCACTCTTGGCATGCCCCGCCGAGCGGCGAAGGAGCGCGCGCACCCGCGCCAGCACTTCTTCGAGATGAAAGGGCTTTGCGACATAGTCGTCGGCGCCAGCATCGAATCCTTGAACCTTATCGCTCCAGCGATCGCGCGCGGTCAGAATCAGGACCGGCATGGCGCGGCCGGTTCGCCGCCACGCTTCGAGCACCGAAATACCGTCCATTTTCGGCAGGCCGATGTCGAGGATCACGGCATCGTAGGGTTCGCTTTCGCCGAGATAGTGACCTTCTTCACCGTCGAAGGCGCGGTCAACGACATAACCCGCGTCCGTCAATGCGGTCGCGAGCTGCCGATTTAAGTCAGGATCATCCTCGACAACGAGAAGACGCAAGTTTCGCTCCGCTCAACGCTCGCCGACCAGCGTGCCCTTGACGGCATCGACCACGATGCGCGCCACTTTGCCATCGTGGGCGAGAACTGTCAGCACATAGACGAGCCCATCCTGGCCGTGGCATAGCCGCGCCTGCACCACCGTGCCGGGCATATGGGTTTTGGCGGCACGAATGGCCGCGGCGAGGCGAACGACCGCGCCGGACGCAGATTCCGCTCGGCGCTCTTTCTGGTCGAGGCAGAAATGACCGGTTTGAATGTGACCGGTGCGGGTTGGCTCTTGGGCGGGGGATTCCGATGTTTCCGAGTCTTGGGCGTGAGGTTCTTGGGCGTGAGATTCTTGGGTGCGAAGTTCTTGACTGCGAGATTCTTGGCTGCGGGATTCTTGGGCTGGAGAAGCTTGGGCCTGTGACACTTGCGTGTGGGGGTCTGGCGCCCGGGTCTGGAAATCTTGCGCGCACGCGGACAGGCTCGCGACGGCGAGCGCAAGCGAGGCGGCAGAGACGAATCGTTCCAAGGCGGCCATGGTTAAGCGTACTAGGCCTATCGCAGTGAACCTTATCTGAACGGCCGATTTGGGGCGAAAAGCGAAGCGTTACCGTCACTTAGGGTGTCTTGGGGCTGCTTGCGCTATTTTGCGGCTGTTCCAAACGCAAAAAATGGACGGAAAATGGCA
>JBAPZR010000622.1:0-12724 GCA_049285335.1 Xanthobacteraceae bacterium
TCAAGCGCCGCGCGTTCGCTTTCAAGCAGCAGCGCAATCTGTTCGGGAGATAAACCGGATTCCAACGCAAGCGGAAGATGGACAAGCGGTACAAGCGGATGGCGCTCGCGCAATTTGAACGCCAGATCAGGCAGCACACCAAATGCCAAACCGTCGATAATTATAGGGTCATTATCCGGAACAGATTCCAGGCGAGCTTGCGCGATCGCGCGCGTCGTTTTGGCAGGCCAAGGATATCCCTCGCCGAGGTTCAGAGGAGTAACGGGCCAGCCGAGTTGCTTAAGTTCAGTGATGATGCGGCGATCGTAGACGTAACCGCCGGTCGGGGTCGCAAGATCGCCAGGCACCGCGAATGCGATTTGTCTCACCGCAAACTTCCTTCGTACCAAGCGCGGGCTACATGCGACTCCGAAATCGTCACCCGCAACGCTTGCAACTCTTGTCCATCGCGCCCCAATAAACCTGAGCGGACGGCATCAGCTAGCCGATCGAAAATATAATTGGCCAAAAATTCGGTCGTAGTGTTTCTTCCATTCATTTCCGGAAGCTCATCGAGGTTGCGATAATCTAAGGGAGCGAGCACATCCTTAAGCACCGTGTGTGCGCGCCCGATATCAACAACAATGCCGTCGCTATTCAGCGCCTCGGCGAAAAACGCAACAGCAACTATGAATGTGGCCCCATGCAATGCTTGCGCCGGGCCAAAGGCGGCGCCTTTCAAGGAATGGGCAATCATGATGTGGTCACGTACCTCAGTAGCAAACAAGACATCCCCTCAGCGATAGTTGATAACTTGACAAATTATCGAGTTTTTGGCGTCCAGTACCCCAGGTAAACGCGTCGGTAGTTCACAGAACGACATTGGCGGGGATAGAAGTGCATCCAAGCGCTCGTCCAACAGTAATTTCAGCGCCGCCGCGAGGCGACGCTCGCGCGTCCACCGCGCACGATGCGAGCGAGCGACCTCGCCAACTTGGCTCGAAATCAAGCGCAACCGTTGACTGTGAAAAGCCGCCCCCAGCGGCGCCTCGACTGAACGGTTACCGTACCAGCTCAGTTCAATTATCTTGGTTTCCACGCCGGCGCAGGCGAGCGCCGTCGAAAGTCCAGATGCCGTCGCGCTGGCGTGAAACACAAGATCGCAGTCTACTGGCGATGCATGAGGGCTCGCAAACGCAATTCCAAACTTCAGCGCAATTTCCTTTCGTGTGGGTTCTACATCAATAAGTGTGACCTCGGCACCTGCAAGCGAACTGCACAGGAACGCCACGAGTATCCCAACGGTGCCGGCACCCACCACGGCAACGCGATCAGCAGGGCCTGGCGTGCCGTCCCAAACAGCATTCAGGGCTGTTTCCATGCTTGCTGCCATCACGGCGCGCTGCACCGGTAGACCGTCCGACAACGGCATGACGTTTCTCAGCGGCACATTGAATAGAGTCTGATGCGGATGCAGCACAAACGCGGGGCGTCCGATTAACTGCTCGGGACCGATCTCAATCGACCCGACGACTGAGTAGCCGTATTTCACCGGAAACGGAAACTTGCCGCCCATGTGTGGTGAGCGCATACGATCAAATTCGGTCGTCGGTACGCTACCATTGAAAACCAGCGCCTCGGTACCTCGGCTGATTGCGCCCCACAGGGCGCGCACACGCACCTCGCCGGTTTCGGGTGCACTGAGCCGTTCTTCGCGCAGCTCCGCTTTTCGGGGAGCGACGTACCAAAGCGCGGAAGCGAGTTCCTCGTTGGGTGGCATTGAGCTAACTCAAAGTAAGCGACCCGACTTAACCACACCGTGACCAGAACGTTGCGAGCCGAGGATCACCTCGCACGCGGCACAGTTCCAACGCATTTCATGGCGTTGTGATCCCTAGGAACCATTGCAGCGCAGGCGGTTTATGCCTTGCGAAACTACCAGTCAAAAAACTAAGTGGATGCAGGAGTCGCAAGGTAAGGCCAAAAGGAGCTCGGGTGGTAAAGGGCGAAAATAAAAGCTTAGCTCGTTGTGCGTGCGGAAGAAACGCTGCGATCGCTCGACGTGTTTTTTCACTTGAGATGGGCTTTCGCGGCCTTAACCGCGGGCTTTCCGATGTGGGTTGTCGTCGGGCTATTTCGCACATCACTATGCAATTCTTGCGCAAGGCGCTTCTGGCACAAACCGGACATCACGATCGTGGTGAGCTATGTCCGCTTTTGGGTGTAAAGCGGACATGAGCAGCTCGGCGACAGCGGCACATCTCACCGTTTCTTCCGCTGCCACTTGGCTTTCATCTCGGCCAACGCTGGGTATCCGCGCTTCTTCAAGGCTAGTTCGACGCCTTCCATGAGCAGATCATGAATCTTGCCTCGTCGAACGCGACCTCCCGCAGCGCCTCATAAGCGGCCGCTGGCAAATATACGCTGGTATGGACGTTCCCCCATGCAAAGCATGCCACTAGTCGTATTTTGATGGCCGAGTGGCTGCTATCGTTCCGTTTGGTCTTTTAACTTCCCTCGGTCGGCGGGGCGCGACCACCATGGTTGTGACGTGACGCCGCGCCTACTCCGCGCGCAGATGCGCGGTCTGGATGACCTTGCGCCATTTTTCGGTTTCCTCGTCGACGAGCTTGGCGAAATCGGACGTCGAAAGCGACAGCGGTACGTCGCCGAGTTCCGCGATGCGTTTTTTCATTGCCCCGTCCTCGAGCGCCATCCGCATCGACATATTGAGCGTCTCGACGGTTTCGGCGGGCGTGCCGCGCGGCGCGGCAATCCCGACATAAATGCTCGCCTCGAACCCGGGGAAGAATTCCGCCATCGCCGGAACGTCGGGCAGAACCGCCGCGCGCGTCGCCGAAGTCACGGCCAGCGCCCGCAGCCTGCCGGCTCTGACATTTTCGATCGTCGAGGCGAAGGTGCCGAAATAGACCATCACCTGGCCGCCGAGCAGATCGGTGACGGCAGGGCCGCCGCCTCGATAGGGCACATGCACCATGTCAACGCCGGTCACGCTCCGAAACAATTCCCAGAACATGTGCGGCGCGCTGCCCACACCGGCCGACGCCACGGTCACCTTGCCGGGATTGGCATTGGCATAAGCGATCAATTGAGGAACCGAGCTCGCCGGCACGGAGGGGTTGACGACGAGCACGCCCGCGCCACGCGAAATGGTCGCGACCGGCGTGAAGTCGGCAGGAACGTGGAAATTGAGATTGTCATAAAGTGTCTCGTTCCACGCATCGGCCGAAGTGGTGAGCAGCAGCGTGTAGCCATCGGGCGCCGCCTTGGCGACGTACTCGGCGGCAAGTGTGCTTCCCGCGCCCGGCCTGTTCTCAACGATGAATTGCTCGCCGAGGTGCTCCGACAGCCACTGGGCGATCAGGCGCGCATAGGTGTCTGATATGCCGCCCGGCGGGAAGCCGGACACGATCCGCACCGGGCGTGTCGGATAGGGCTGTATCGAAGAATCTTGCGCCCCGACACCCGGCGCGTACGCTGCAAGCGCTGCGCCGGCCGCGCTCAGGCGCAGAACGTCTCGTCTGCTCGGTTTTCGGCTCGGTTTCATCGCGTTGCCCCCGATGGATCGGCTCGGCACTCATTGTCGCGCATCCCAAGGGCCAATCACAATGCTGCGATTCATAGGGTCACACTGTGTCATCGTGCACGCTCTCCCGGTATCGCGACGGCCGCTCGATTGCTGCAAACGACGCATTGAATGGTTGGTGGCGTCAACCAACGGGGTGCGAAGGAATACGGCATGCATTTTTGCAGTATCTGTTTCGGACCGGGCATGAACTAATCGTCTGCGGCGAACGACCAAGATTGAGAGCGTCGCGCGGTGCGGCGGCCGCGGCGATGCTTCGACAGCCGCTTCGCGTAAGGCGAGAAGTGGATGCGCGAAAGTAGTGTTGCGTTGGTGGATGAGCCAGAACAGTCGGCGCCGCCGAATATGGTCTTAATCCCCGGCGGCACCTTCCGCATGGGATCGGAACGGCATTATCCCGAAGAAGCGCCGGTTCATCGCATCACCGTCAGCGGTTTCTGGATCGATCGTACGCCGGTGACCAACCGGCATTTTAAGGAATTCGTCCGCGCCACCGGACATGTGACTTTCGCCGAGATTCCTCCCGATCCGAAAAATTATCCCGGCGCGCTGCCGCACATGCTCTATGCCGGTTCGCTGGTTTTCACGCCGCCCGGTCATCCCGTCGATCTAAAGAACTGGAGCGAGTGGTGGAGGTTTTTGAAAGCCGCGAATTGGCGCCACCCGTATGGACCGAAGAGCAACATCCACGGCTTGGACAATCATCCCGTCGTCCATGTCGCTCATTCTGACGCGCTCGCTTACGCCAAATGGGTGGGCAAGGATCTGCCGACCGAAGCGGAATGGGAATACGCCGCGCGCGGCGGGCTCGACGGCGCCGAATTCGCCTGGGGCGACGAGTTCACGCCGGACGGCCGACACATGGCCAACACCTGGCAGGGCAATTTCCCGCACGAAAATTGCTGCGAGGATGGTTTCGACCGTACCTCGCCGGTGACGGCGTTTCCGCCAAACGGCTATGGCGTCCACGACATGATCGGCAATGTCTGGGAGTGGACGACCGACTGGTGGTCCGCCAAGCACGAACCGGATGCGCCGAAAGCGTGCTGCGTTCCAGAAAACCCGCGCGGCGGACGGGAAGAGGCAAGCTACGATCCTTGCCAGCCGCAGATCAAAATTGCCCGCAAGGTCATCAAAGGCGGCTCGCACTTGTGCGCGCCGAATTACTGCCGCCGCTACCGCCCGGCCGCGCGCCATGCGGAACCAGTGGATACGTCCACGAGTCACCTCGGCTTTCGTTGCGTCATCAGAGCAGGGAGCGAGTAATGTCCAGTCAAGACAACGGAGACGAATCGAACCTGAAAAGCGGCGCCGTCAATCGCCGCGCCATGCTGCTTGCCGGCACGACGCTTGCGGCGGCGTCGGCACTCGGCACGGCCGCGAGCGTTCAAAAGGCCGTCGCACAGGCTCAACAGGCGGCGCCTTCGGGCAAGCCGAACATCCTCGTCATCATGGGTGACGACGTCGGCTGGTTCAACGTCGGCGCCTATCACCAGGGCATCATGTCCGGCAAGACGCCGAACCTCGACAAGCTCGCCGCCGAAGGCATGCGCTTTACCGACTATTACGCGGAGGCAAGCTGCACCGCCGGCCGCGCGAACTTTATCACCGGCGAACTTCCGCTGCGCACCGGGCTGACGACCGTCGGCCAGGCCGGCGCAGATGTTGGCCTGCCGGATCAGGCCTGCACGATTGCCACGGCGCTGAAGGCACAAGGCTACTCGACCGGCCAATTCGGCAAGAACCATCTTGGCGATCTCAACAAATTCCTGCCGACGGTACACGGCTTCGATGAATTCTTTGGCTATCTATATCACCTCGACGCGATGTCCGATCCGTACTGGTTCGACTATCCGCAGGATTGGATCGACAAATACGGCCCGCGCAATCTCGTGCATACCTTCGCGACCGAGGTCGACGATTCGACCGAGATGCCGCGCTGGGGCAGGGTCGGCAAGCAGCGCATCGTCGACGAGGGGCCGCTAAAGCCGTTCCCAAACATGGGGGCGGATCATCAGGGCTGGCAGAAAGGCCCCGACGCCAAATACGACATGGAGACGTTCGACGCGGTGTTGGTCGACAACAGCAAGGCGTTCATGGACAAGGCCAAGCAAGCCGGCAAGCCGTTCTTCATCTGGCACAACACCACGCGCATGCACGTCTTCACCTACTTGTCGCAGAAATATCAGGCGAAGATGAACCCCAACAGCAATTATGGCGTCGAAGAAGCCGGCATGGAGCAGATGGACGATGACATCGGCGATCTGCTCAAGCATCTCGACGATATCGGCGTCACCGACAACACCATCGTCATCTTCACCACCGACAACGGCGCGGAGGTGTTTACCTGGCCGGACGGCGGCATGACACCGTTCCGCGCCACCAAAGGCACGGTGTTCGAGGGCGGCTTCCGAGTGCCGTGCCTTATCCGCTGGCCGGGCAAGATCAAACCCGGCACGGTCCAGAACGGCTTGTTCTCAGGTCTGGATTGGTTCCCGACGCTGGTTGCCGCCGCCGGCAATCCGAACATCACCCAGCAACTCCTGGAAGGCGTCAAGCTCGGCGACCGAACCTACAAGAACCATCTCGACGGCTACAATCAGATGGACTTGCTGCTCGGTAAAGGCCCGTCGGCGCGGCACGAGCTGTTCTACTTCGGCGGACCGACGCTCGGCGCCATCCGCATCGACGACTTCAAGTTCCAGTTCTATCAGCAACCGTTCGGCTGGCCGGGCGAAAAAACGACGACCGACATGCCGACGATCGTCAATCTGCGCCAAGACCCATTCGAGCGGACACCGTCAATTCGTGGTGAGACACTCAACGACATGGGCGGCGGGTACATGAACGACTTCTACGCCCGCGAGTTCTGGCGCTTTGTTCTGGTCCAACAAGAGGTGGCGAAGTTGGCGGAGACGGCGATCAACTATCCACCGATGCAGGCGCCGGCTTCGTTCAATCTCGAAGCCGTCAAACGCAAAATCGATGAGACGATGAAGGAGCACGAGGGACAGTAGCAGGGCGGCGAGGCGGTGGGCGCTCCGCTACGCCCCCACCGCTTAACAGCACCCGATGCCGGAACTTTGATCGCCAGATGGGCAGAAAATTTGATTTAGATCAAAGCGTTCCCGGAATGGAATTTCTTCAATCGCATACGGCGGCTGCCACGGCATTCCCGCGTGAGGCGAGGGGCAATCCACGAGCGTTAGGTCCGTTACAGCCGGCGTAGAACGTGAGTAGTTAGCTCATATTGGAGAGTAAAAGATGTCCATCGTTACGAAACTGTCGTTAGCCTCTGCCCTCGCGCTGTTGATCGCGGCGCCGGCGCAGGCTCAAAGTCCTAAGCAGGGCGACTACTATGCCCCCACCCAGACGGTTCCGCAGCAGGCAAACCCCGCCCAAGACCAACGGCTGCAGCAGGGTGACTACTACAAGCCCACGACGACGCCGCCGCAACCGGCAACCCCAGGTGAACAACAACAAAATAAGCAGGGCGACTACTACAAGCCCGGTAACCAATAAAAAGGAACAAACTCGCGCGTTGAGCGCCGATCCGGCACACTACCGTGAGCGGTCTTTGCATCGTTCACAGAGATCGCGACGAAACGGCGTTTCGAAACATCACTTTCACACGGAGGACGAGTGTATGAATGAGAGCATCATGAACTTTGATGTCGAAGACAACGTTCTGAACTACGAAGTTGCCGACGAAGCCGTGGAAGCGGCGGCGGGAATACTGGAAGGCCAAGCGAAAAGCGTGACGGTTGCGTTTTGCTCCGGCTTGGACACCTGCCCGTCCTGAGCAATCACTTAAACTCGCTGGCCGCGTCATCGCTGCCGATGTCCGGCCAGCGAAGAGTTTCAGCCTGTCACGTGCCCGAACTGCAAATAGCTGCGGGGCGGCTAGGAACGTTTGCGTATCTTGGTAAAGAGACGCGCGGAGCGTCGCCGACAGGTGCGTGAATTCTCCGAACACGCCTGTTTGGGGACAAACATTCTACGATCGGATGCCCACTTTTCCACGCCGCGTTGCGGCGCGGCTAGTGTTTGGCTGTGATTCGCGCGGTAAGATCGGCGGAATCGGTCCTATGCACGTGACACGCGACCGAGAACAACGAGGGCGGTTGAAGCCGGGGCGACGGCGCACGACAGGCAGGTGACTTCGGCAGCGATTTGGGCAATCAAACGCTTTCCAATCACCCCCACGGGGAAGGGCAAATATGGACAGGAATCGCTTGTGGCTTACAGCGCTGGCACTGGCGGCCATGCTTTCAGCTCCCGCCGTGGCGCAGGCGCCACAAGCATCGACGCAGCAACCTTGGACGCAAGTGGGCGCGCTCACGTGCACGGTCGATCCGAGCGTCGGATTCATCTTGGTCGGTCATCAGCCGATGCAGTGCACCTATACCCCGGGTCTCGCGCCGGCGCCGCCGCAATACTACGACGGCGCGATCAATACGGTCGGCATCGATATCGGCGTGAGCGCGGGCAGCGTGCCCGCTTGGGGCGTGTTCGCGCCGACCACCGGCCTGCCGCAGGGTGCGCTCTCCGGCGAGTATGTGGGCGCGTCCGGCGATCTCGGGATCGGCGTAGGCGCTGGCGCCAATATCTTGCTGGGCGGTTCGGGCCGCACGGTCGCCCTGCAACCGCTTTCGTTGCAAGGCTCGCTTGGCTTCAACGTTGTTCTCGGGTCATTGAAACTGCGACCGGCGACCTGGAGATGATCTCATGCGCGTTTCCCCGACGGCAGGTGCGGCGGTTTTTCTGTTGCTCGCGATTTGGCCGGCGCGGTCGCAAGAGATTCCCGATCTCAACGTCGATCCCGTGTGTCATGGGATTGCCAAGCAAGCCGCCAATCCGACGGAAAAGGGCGACCCCGATCTTTCTTTTGCGAACTGCGTGAAGAGCGAGCAGGCGATGCGGCAAAAGCTCGTCGGCGAATGGGCGACCTTCTCGCCGGCGGAAAAAACCAGCTGCATCGGATCGGAAATGGGTGGAATGGCGAGCTACACCGATCTCGTCAGCTGCCTCGAAATGGCAAGGGACGCGCGGCAGCTCAAGGAAGGCAAATAGGCGCAAACAGCCACGCCGCTTGAAACGGTAACGGGATCAATCGACTTGTTGCAGGAATGCCGATCATGAAGACCAACCATCTTAAATCCGGCATTGACCGCCACACCGAATAGCTCAACGCATGAGATCGTCATGAATGGGCTGCAAAGGTTTGCATTAAGTAGCGCGGCGCTGGTTGCGTCGGTGGCGGCGAGCCATGCCGGACCATGCTCGGCCGACATCGACGCCATGCAGCATCGCATCGACGCTGCGCTTGAAGCAAAAGCCGCCGCCGGGCCGGCGGGCAAAGAAGGCGCCGCGGCGGGAATGAGCCATCAGCCGACGCCGCAGTCGATGGCCGCGGCCGAAGAAAAACTCGGCGATATCCCGGCGGCGACGGTCGCTGCGATGAGACAAGCCATGGACCGCGCGCGCGCCGCCGACAACGCCGGCGACAAGAGCGCGTGTGAAGCGGCGTTTGACGAGGTGAAACGATTATTCGGTCAGTAGGCGTCACTGGGTAGCGTACTGCGTGATGAAGATGGGAATGGGCAGACGCTGAATGCAACCAAGGAGGTAGGACATGTCAGCAACGCTTATCAATCTTATCATCCAACTCATCGCCGGCGCCGTCGGCGGCAATGCCGCCGGCGCAACGATGAAGAACCTCGATTTGGGCACACTTGGCAATACCATCGCCGGCGCGATCGGTGGCGCCGGCGGCGGCACCGTGCTCACCGCGCTGCTGCCGATACTCCAAGGCGTCGCCAGCAACGTCGACATCGGCCAATTGGTCGGACAAGCGGTTGGGGGCGGCATCTCCGGCGCGATCCTGACCGCCATTGTCGGCGTCATAAAAAACGCGATGAGCGGCCAGACCGCGAAGTAAGGCTAAGTCAGCGGGCCCCGGCTTCGGCCCGCAGCTTGAAGCGCTGGATTTTTCCGGTCGCGGTCTTCGGCAGTTCGCTGCGGAATTCGACCCAGCGCGGATATTTGTATACGGCGAGCTTCTGGCGGCATTCGTCTTGCAGCATTTGGGCGAATGCCGCACTCGCTTTGTCCGGCACTTTGAGCACGACGAACGCCTTGGGCTTGATCAGCTTGTCGACGTCCGGCCAGCCGACCACGGCGGCTTCCAGCACGTCGGGATGGCTCTGCAGCACCCCCTCCACCTCGAACGGCGAGACATACATGCCCGAGACCTTGAGCATGTCGTCGCGCCGCCCGCAGTAGACGAAGTAGCCGTTCTCGTCGATCACGTATTTGTCGCCGGAGCGCGTCCACTCGCCGACGAACGTGGCGCGCGATTGCTCGCGATTGTTCCAGTACATGATCGCGCTGGTCGGTCCGCGCACCTGCAGCTCGCCCATCTCGCCGGGTTGATCGACCGTCCGCCCGTCGTCGTCGACAAGCCGGACATCGTAGCCCGGCACCGGTTTGCCGCTCGTTCCATATCTGACGTCGCCGGCGCGATTGCTGAGAAAGATGTGCAGCATTTCCGTCGAGCCGAGGCCGTCGAGAATGTCGATGCCGTAGCGCTCGCTCCAGCGCCGGCCGATATCGGGCGGCAGCGCTTCGCCGGCGGAAACGCAACGGCGGATGCTCACTTCGGATCGCTGCGGCGCAGCGGGGCTCGCCAGGAACGCGGCGTAGAACGTCGGCACGGCGTAAAAGATCGTCACCTTGTGTTTCTTGAGAATATCGGCGACCAGGTCCGGCGTCGGCCGCGCCGGCGACAGCACGGTGGTGGCGCCAGCCGACATCGGAAAGGTCAGCGCATTGCCTAATCCATAGGCGAAGAACAGCTTCGCCACCGAATAACAAACGTCGTTCTCGGCGATGCCGAGGATCGGCCGCGAATAAAGTTCGTCGGTGAGCTTGAGATCGGCGTGCGTGTGCACGGCGCCTTTCGGCTTGCCGGTCGAGCCCGATGTGTAGAGCCAGAAACACATGTCGTCGCAGGTTGTCGGCGCCGTCACCGGAGCGTTTTTGGCGGCCTCGAGCAAATCGGCAAAGCGCAGGTGGCCGTGCGCCTTGTCTCCCGAGACGATGACATGCGCGATGGTCTTGGACGCGGCGATCGCGGGTTCGAATTTTGGCAATAGCTCCTCGGAGACGACGAGTACCCGCGCCCGGCTGTCGTCGAGCATGTATCGGTAATCCAGCTCGGTCATCAGCGTGTTGACCGGAACGGCGACGACGCCGGCCTTGATGGCGCCGAGGAACGCAGTCGGCCAATCGATGGTGTCGAGCAGGCAGATTAGAATGCGCTCCTCGCCGCGCAGCCCGAGCGAGCGGAGCACATGGCCGAAACGCTCGACCCGGTCGGCAAGATCGGCGTAGCTATATTGGCCGCGATGATCGATGAAGGCGGTCTTCTCGCCGCGTCCGGCGTCGAGATTGCGCTTGAGAATGTCGGCGGCGAAATTGTAGTCGCGCGGGACGATGGGCGCGGCCGGCCGCTCGCTTGATGGAACGCTATTCATCGCATCGTTTCCTAAAACCCCAGCCGCGGCGTTTTCGTCTGCCGGCGGTTTCGCCAAGGCATTATGCCGATGGTGAAAATGGCCGCAATCCGGTAGTGATTGCAAAACCGCATGTTTGGAGAATTCCGTGATTCATAGCCGCGATCGCATCCTGACCACCCATGTCGGCAGTCTGCCGCGCAGCGAGACGCTGAGCGAGCTTTTGATGATGCGCGAAGCCGGCGAGAGCTACGACGCGGCGCTGTTCGAAGCGGAAATGGAAAAAGCGGTGCGCCATGTGGTGGCCAAGCAAAAGGAGGCCGGCATCGATATCGGCAATGACGGCGAACAGCAGCGCGTCGGCTTTCAAACCTACGTGCCGCAGCGCATGTCGGGCTTTGCTGGGGTGTCCAAGCGCAGGCGTGGCCGCGAGTTCGAGGAGTTTCCCGAACTGGTGCGCTATCTGACGCACCGCTTTCCGCATGTCAGCAAGCAGCAGAACGCGCCGGAGGCGCAAGGCGAACTCCATTATCACGACACGTCGGCGATCAAGGCGGAGATCGCACGCTTCAAGCACGTCGCCGGCGAGGGCAATCCGTTCGCCGAAATGTTCATGACGGCGCCTTCGCCCGGCATCATCGCCTCCACCATGCTCAATGCGCACTATGGCTCGCAGGAGGATTATCTCGCCGCGATCGCCCGCGAGATGAAGCATGAATATCGCGCCATCCACGAGGCCGGCTTGATCCTGCAGATCGACTCGCCCGACCTCGCCATGGATAGGACCATGTTCTACCGCGACCAGAGCGACGCCGAGTTCGCCAAGACCTGCGAACGGCACGTGGCGGTGATCAACCAGGGTATCGAGGGCATCCCCCGCGAGCGCGTGCGGCTGCACATCTGCTACGGCAATTGGGAGGGGCCGCACATCCACGACATCGCGCTGGAGAAGATCCTGCCGGCGCTCTACCAGGCCAAGGTCGGTGCGCTGTCGATCGAGTTTTCCAATCCGCGCCACGCGCACGAATATGCGGCGCTTACGCGCGTGCCGTTTCCGAAAGACATGATCCTCATCCCCGGCGTGGTCGAGACCACCAGTAATTTCGTCGAGCATCCGGAAGTCGTGGCGCGCCGCATCGAGGAGGCGGTCGCGGCCGTCGGCGACCGCGAGCGCGTCATCGCCTCGACCGATTGCGGTTTCGGCACATTCACCCGCCGCGAATGGGTCATCGAACCGGTGGTGTGGCTCAAACTCAAATCGATCCGCGCCGGCGCCGATATTGCTTCCGCGCGCCTTTGGGGTAAGAGAAGTGCCGCGTAAGGCAAGATCCGGAAGATCACGCCTCATCAAAAATGTGATCCGACAGCAAGCATGACATTCGGATCGTGACCCCCTCCTTGATCCTCCCCCCTCCAGGGGGAAGAGGGGTAAGGGCCACTCGCGCTTCTTTCCCCCCGGAAAGGGGGAGAGACAGAGTGGGGGTCGCGGCGGCGAGGCGGAAGGAAACCGCTCAAATATTTTTAGACAAGGACAACGAACAGTGATTGACCTTTATACCTGGACGACGCCCAACGGCCGCAAGGCTTCCATCGCGCTCGAAGAGCTCGGCCTGCCGTACAC
>JBAPZR010000623.1:0-4130 GCA_049285335.1 Xanthobacteraceae bacterium
CCTTGAGCTTGATCGCGATCAGCTTGCCGTTATCGTCGCGGCCGCCCGGGCCGACGGCGATGACCTCGCCCTGGGAAGGCTTCTCCTTGGCGGTGTCCGGAATGATGATGCCACCGGCCGACTTATCCTCGGCATCGATGCGCTTAACGACGACGCGGTCGTGGAGCGGACGAAACTTCATGGTGCCTCCGACGCTATGGGAAATGAAGATTGGATGGAGCAGGACCCCTGGATGACCCCAGGTAAGGTGACCAGCTGGGACGCTCTCTAGCACTCCCTGGATTGGATTGCCAAGGAGGAATACTGACGGCCGATAGCATTCCGCGCCTATCTAGCCGCTCAACGCAGGGAGGCACGCTGCCTACAGGCGTTCAAGCACCCTTGCCTGCTGCGCTGCGCCTCGATCAGACAGTGAGGGTGCAATGGCAGTCCGCGCTATGCGTTTGGTGAGTTTACTCCACGTTGACTTAGGATCGGTCGATACCGCGGCTCCATTTCCCGGCGGGGCTTCTCCTACTGCCTGGCGGGCTCTTTACATCGCCCTTCACCGGAACCATCAACACCCACACCCATTTCACCGACAACATCGTGCGCGTCGGGCTGAACTATCACTTCAATTGATCTGATTACGGCGACTTCCGCTTATGGCACAAAGCGGACGTCACGATCGTGCCGAACCATGTCCGCTTTTGGGGGTAAAGCGGACATGGGCAGAAGGCCCGGTGATGTCTGCTAATGACCCACGGCGTCCTTCCGCGGGCGGATTTTGCTGTGATGCAGTAGCCGGCTTGATCTGGTAGCCTTTGACCCTCGGTCTGGGGGACGCATGGACCGGAATGATCCCGTTATCATCGTCGGCGGCGGACTCGGCGGGTTGACGACGGCGTTGGCCTTAGCGCGCCGCGGCCGGTTGGTGCGCGTAATCGAAGGCGCGCCCGAATTCGGCGCCATTGGCTTCGCCATCCAGTTTGGCCCCAACGTCTTTCATGCGTTGGACCGCATCGGCGTCAGCGCGGCGGTGTTAAAAAAGGCGGACACGCCGCCTGCCTGCCTGATGATCGATGCACTCAACGGCAAGGAGGTAACTCGGGTCGCGACGGGCATCCCGGCATTCCGCGCTCGCTTCAAATATCCTTACGTCATCATTCACCGCATCGATCTGCATAACGTTCTGCTCGAGGCCTGCCGGGGCGATCCGCTGATCACGCTCACGGGCGACGCCATGGTGACGCGCTTCGATGAAAGCAGCGACGGCGTCACCGTGCAGACGAAGGATGGCCGCAGCTTTCAGGGGGCATTGCTCGTCGGCGCTGACGGCATTCGCTCGCGTACGCGCGCCCAAATGCTGGCTGACGGCGATCCCCTGCCGAACGGGTTTATGGGGTTTCGCACCATCGTACCGATGGCCGACGTCACCGCCGACGTGCAGCGCGACATCGTGGCCTTGTGGGGAGGCCCCGGCTTTCACATTGTCCACTACCCACTCCGCCACGGCACGCTGTTCAACATCGTGGCAGTGTTCCGCAGGTCGGCCCACTCCGAGCGTGGCGACGTGGCGGCCTACCGCGCCGAGCTAGAGCAGGTCTACCGCGGCGCACATCCCGCCATGAAGGCGCTGCTGGCGATGCTCGATCTGCGCCGGCGTCAGGCCGTCGGCGACCGCGATCCAATCCGGCATTGGCACAAGGGCCGCGTCGTGTTGCTCGGCGATGCCGCCCATCCGACCCTACAATCTCTGGCGCAAGGCGCCTGCATGGCCATCGAAGACGGAAGCTGCCTCGCAGATTGCATTGCAGACGCGAATGGCGACTACGAAGGAGCTTTCCGGCGCTACGAAACCGCTCGCTCGCTGCGCACCGCGCGAGTGACTCTCGAATCCCGCTACATCTGGGATGTCTATCATGCGGATGATATTACCCGTGAGGTTTACTGGCAGATGTTGGGCGAGCGCAGCGATGCCGATACCTTCCAGTGTCTAGCGTGGCTCTATGACGGCTTCCGGTTGCCCGATAAGGCCGCTCCGGGCGCGCCGCCCTTGCGCGGCTAATTCACCGCTGCGGAGCTACGCCGACAGCAGTTGCTTGTTTTTGGCAAAAAGCGGACATGACCACCTCCGATCTGATGTCCGCTTTTGGGGGTAAAGCGGACATCGGTCAAAGTTGGTGGAATGTCCGCTTATGACCCAAAGCGGACATTGGCTGGCTGGGTTCGGACTGATCCCAAACCATCACCCGTTGATAACGATCCGCCGGCGCTTCCGGTGTCGCAAAAAGTGCAGTAACGACGCTAACGCACTGGAATTACTTGATTGCTACCGCGCGCGTTTGATGAACGAGCTGCGCTCGCCTGAGCTGCGTAACTAGACGATCAAGATGTGGCCATATTGTTGGACGCCATATTGTTGGACTGAGTAAAAATGGTAGCGGGGTGGCGAAGATGAGAACGATTTATGGGAGGCTCGTCGCAGCGCTTGTGGGACTCGTTGCATCCTTTGCGGTCGCCCAAGCAGAAACCCAACTCGATCCCGCAGATGTAAGCGCAGGTCTCAAGGCGATTTTTCGTTACGGCTCGAGCACCCGGCAAGTTGTTGATCGTCTAAACGCTAACACGGTCACCCTGATGTCGGGAACGATCGGCGGCACCTACGTGCAGATTGGCGCCGATCTGGCATCAGTGCTCGACAACGGCGATGATCTTCGCGTTTTGCCGATCGTTGGGCGCGGATCGGTTCAGAGCGTCGCCGATATTCTTTTCCTTAAGGGTGTCGACCTTGGGATCGTGCGATCCGACACGCTCGATTACCTTGAGAATAAGGGCATCGCCAGGAACATCAAAGGGCAGTTCACTTACATCACCAAACTCTACAACGAGGAAATGCACGTAGTCGCGCGCAAGTCCATCCGCTCGGTGCGCGATCTCGACGGCAAGACGGTGTCCGTTGATCTCCCAAACGGCGGCACGTTCATAACCTCAATCATCGTTTTCGAGCGGCTCGGCATCAAGGCAAACTTCGTCTACATCGAACAGCGCATCGCGCTCGACAAGCTCAAGAAAGGCGAAATCGATGCAGTGATCGCGGTCCAAGGCAAGCCGTCGAAGGCCACCACACAGATCGACGACGACAATCTCCATCTTGTGCCGGTTGAATATGCAAAACCGCTACAGGACGACTATTTGCCGGCGACGCTCGATTACGAGGACTATCCCAAGCTCATCGAGAAGGGGCAGCGGGTCGACACGATTGCGGTGCCGGCGGTGCTCGCTGCGTATAATTGGGCGCCCAATACAGATCGCTATCGAAGGCTCGCGCATTTCGTCGACGTGTTCTTCGGGAAGATTAGCGACTTCCAAAAACCTCCCTTCCATCCGAAGTGGAAGGAACTCTCTCTCACCGCCTCACTGCGCGGTTGGACCCGCTTCAAACCGGCGCAGGATTGGCTCGCGCAGCACACGAATGCAGCAGCGGTGCCGGACGTTCGGAACGACTTCGCCAAGTTTCTCGCCGCACAGGGTGACCGCGGGGACCTGTCCGGCGATGACCGCGAGGCCTTGTTCCAACAGTTTCTTGAATGGCAGAAGCGACATTAGCCCCCATTTGGAAAGCCGCTGGGTGGAATTGAACGCGGGTGCGTATTCCTCGGCACCGTAGGGCGCGTTACCTAGCCTGCACTCGGGCTGCAGTGCATGAGTCCGCTTGTGGCACAGCGGACATTGCGGCCCTCGTGGCGGAGCTTTCGGGGGTAAAGCGGACATCCGGATTAGCCGCGCGCAACAAGACTGTCGAAAGCAAAATATGGTTCTTACTTCGGCGCCGAGTTGCCGGTGAAGCTGCGGCTCATTGCAGAATCGAATTTCAAAATTGCGAGCGGTTCCGACGCGCTAGCAAAAAACTTTCGCACCTGTACCCTTCCCACGATCCGCTCCCGAGTTTCGTTGGCCGGGTGCGGCTGAGGTCGTACAAAAGCGGCGCCCATTATTCGCGAAATCCTCGATCGAGCTCGAGGAGCTCGAGATCAAAGTCGACGATTATGCCGATCGGCGATCAGAGCGGGCGGCTTTGCCGCATTCGTAGCAGGCCATGCGTGTCGGCCGACATTGGCTGATGCCTAGATTGAGGACGTGGCCGCACT